>JAEUSW010000190.1 GCA_016788285.1 Flavobacteriales bacterium | reverse complement strand
GGCGATGGCCCATGAAATACCGGGGGGCGCGACCCAGAGCGAGCAGCCATCGCCGCTTGTCGGTGGCGGTCATGGGCGCGCCCTGCAGCTGATCCAGATGCCTGTCGCACACGCTGTCCAGGTGCGCACGCCAACGCCCATCGGTCAACCGGTCGAGCCGCTGCCATTGGAGGATGCGGAGGCGATGGGTGTTGGTCCGGACGAAGAGGCCTTTCGACGAGAGGCCCTGCCCATGGCGCGTGTAATAGCTGAGCTCACCGTCCACCGCCCGCAGGTGGCCCTGTGTGGCGGCACTGGCGAAGAACCACATGTCGCCACTGCCCGCGTTCCATCCGCCCGGACCGGTGATGAGCGCCCGGATGGCAGGCGTATCACGCCAGATGAAACTACCGGGATGGAACGGTGCCCGCAGATCCACCACCTGCTCCAGGTCCATCCGGTCCGGCAGTCGATCGCGCCACGGGTGGGTCAGCCGCCCCTCCTCATCCTTCACCGCGGTCTGGTGGTAGCTTCCCATGCATACCGGGTCGGATTCCAGCAGGTCCACCTGGCGTTGGAGCTTCAGGGGGTCCAGCCAGCCATCGTCGCCATCGATGAAGTGCACATAGCGGCCGCGGGCCATGGCGTACAGCCGCATGAAGTTGCGCCGGCCGGTGGGCCAGCCCTCGATCCGCCAGCGCGGACCTTCACCCCAGTGGTGGACCCGGAACCGCGCGTCGCCCGCCACCACCCGGTCGCACTCCGCGGCCGTCGCATCGGTGGACCCGTCCTCACCGACGAGCACCTCGATCGGAAAGTCCGTGCGCTGCGCCTTGATGCTCTCCAGGCACGCGGCGATGTACGGGCCATGCTGGTAGGTGCACACCAGCACGGACACGAGGGGGGCATCGCTGCGCGACGGTTCGGGCTGCTGTTCCAAGGACGGCCGAAAGGGTGGCGCGAAGGTGGCACGATCACCGGGAATGCGGGCCGGACCCCGTATCTTCGGCGTCCAACACCGTGCCCATGAGCACCTCCATCGTCGATCCCGACCTGCGCACGGGATCCAACTTCAAGGTCGGCCACTTCACCATCATCGGCAAGGGCTGTGTGTTCGGCAACAACGTCACCATCGGCAGCCACACGATCATCGGCGACGATGTGCAGTTGGGCGACGGGGCCGTGGTGGGCAACCATTGCGAGATCGGCAAGGGCCTGCGGGCCGGGGCGGGCGTGGTGCTGCAAGGACGCATCCGCACCGCGGAGGGCTGTGTGATCGAGGACGGCGCCACCCTGAAGTACGGCACCATCCTCACCAGCAAGGTGCTCATCAAGAAGAAGGCCTTCCTGGGCCCCAACGTGATCACCCTGGGCAGCACGCACCTGCACGAGACCAAGCACGGTACGGTGATCGGCGAGCGCTGTTACATCGGCGCCGGCAGCAAGATCGCCGCCAGCGTGCAGATCACGGACGATGTGACCATCGGCGCCATGGGCTTCGTGAACAAGAACATCGAGGAGAGCGGCATCTATGTCGGCGTGCCGGTGAAGCCCCTGCGACAGAAGGATTACTGGAAGAGCAAGGATTTCGTGGAGGGCGGCTTCGAGCAGTGAGTCACTCACCGCTCCGCGCCGTGTAGCGCCTGGGCACTCCGCTGCTCTTCTCCTTGTCGGCCATCCGCTTGGCAGGCACCCCGGCCACGGTCGTGTCCGGCTCCGTGATGTCGCGGGTGACCACGGCACCACTGCCCACGATGGTGCCCGGGGCCACCTTGGCGTGCGGGCGCACCGCGCAGGCCGA
>JAEUSW010000186.1 GCA_016788285.1 Flavobacteriales bacterium | reverse complement strand
GCGGAAGGCCAGCCACCGGAGGAGGCGCTCCCCCGGCCTGTTCTCATGCGGGATGAAGTTGTCCACCACGTATACGGCGCGCGTGCGCCGGTTGCCGCGGGCCAGGAGCGCGATGGCCCAGAAGCACGGGGCGAAGAAGCTGATCCAGTACTTGAAGAGCAGCACGTCCGGCGCATCCCGGCGGATGGACCGACCTGTGCGCCACCAGGTCCAGGGGCCGATGCTGTCCACACGCACTTCGGCGGCGATCGGCGCCGCTCCTGCCGCGCCTCCGGTCTCCTCCTGCGTCTTGCCCGGGAAGAGCAGCTTGGGATACTGGCGGCTGAAGGTGATGGCCCGGACGGCATGGCCCCGGCCCAGCAGTTCTGCCGCGAACCGCTCGTTGAAGTGGGCGATCCCGCCACGCAGCGGAAAGAAGGTGCTGAGGTAGGTGATGCGCATGCGTGGCGCTCAGGCACCGAGGTCCCGCTGAGGCCGACAGGCACGCACCGCTGCGTGCACCTGCTCGGCGCTGATGTCGTCCATGCAGGCATGCCCGCCTTTGTCCGGCCGGCGGCACCGGGGCGCATAGAAGCACTCGCAGCCCGTGCTCGGCTCCACGATGCTGCCGCGGCCGTAGAGCTCGAACTCGTGCCGGTTGAAGATGTTGTTCATCAGCACCAGGTTCTTGTGGCGGCCCAGTGCCAGGTGCATGGCCATGGTCACCTGCGTCACCACGGTGTCGCACTGGTCCAGCAGGTCGATGAAGAGCTGCAGGTCGAAATGCCCGAAGTAGGTGGCCCCGCTGGCCGCCGCGATGCGGAGGTTGCGCTCATGCTCCGGCGGTCCGCCGAGCAGCACCACCTCATGGCCGTCGCGCTTCAATCCCTTGGCAAGCTCGGTCCACCGCTCCTCGCTCCAGAGGCGGCTGGTCCAGCGCCCTCCGCATCCGGTGTTCAGCCCCACCACATGCCGCGCCCGATCGATGTCCCACGCCCGTCGCCCGGCGGCGTGGTTGTCCAGGACGTACTCCTCGCCTTGGAAGCTGAAGTCCGCGATGTCGAAGATCTCCTGCAGATAGCTCAGGGTGTTCGCCCGGCTCAGGTCATCGAACACGCCGGTGCCGAACTTGTGCACGGCCCGGTCGTCCACCGGGGCACAGCGCCCGTCCTTCCAGGTGAAGCCGTGCTTCTCGCCGGCCTTCACGCGGGCCATGAGGGCGCAGGCCTCGCGGTCCTTGTCCAGGTTGATGGCGTAGTCGTAGGTCGTCTCCTCGATCACCAGCAGCGAGGCCAGGTCGAAGGGCAGCTTCAGGTCCACCGAGGCCGGAAGGATCTCGGGGCTCAGCGTCAGCCAGTGGATCTCCGCCTGCGGGAAGCGCTTGCGCAGGGGGGTGAGCAGCGGCGTGGTGCGCACCACATCGCCCAGCGCACCGAGCTTGATGATCAGCACACGCTGGCGGATGGGGTCGTAATGCGCGCAGTCCGCACAGTGCACGCCGTGCAGCTTGTGGGGCTTACAGGGTACATCGCCCCTGAAGTGCCGACAATCCGTTCTGAAGAGGGTCATCCGCGGCCGAAGATAGCGGCCCCCCTTCAGCGGAGCCGCCGGGCGGGCGTGGGTATCTTTGCCGCATGCGATCCATCGCCCTTCGCGTGGTGCTGCCCCTGCTGATCGGCGGCAGCCTGACCGCCCAGCCGCCTGCGCCCAACCGCACGGATGCCCAGGGCCGGAAGCAGGGGGCCTGGGCCCGCTCCTGGGCCGACAGCCCGCAGCTGCGCTACACCGGCCAGTTCAAGGACGACCGGCCCGTCGGCTCCTTCACCTATTTCGCCACCACCGGCGCGGTGGAGAGCATCGTGGACCACTATGCCGACGGATCGGCGGCCCACGCGCGGCACTATCATCCCAATGGCCGGCTGATGGCCGAGGGTCGCTATGTCGGCCAGGAGAAGGACAGCATCTGGACCTACTACGGGCCTGACGGCGGCAAGCGCTCCATGGAGACCTGGATGAAGGGGAGACAGCACGGCGAGCAGCTCACCTGGTTCGACGATGGCACCCTGGCCGAACGCATCACCTTCGCGAACGGGGTGCAGGAAGGGGTCCACGAACAGTTCTTTCCGGGCGGGCAGGTGAAGCATCGTGGGACCTACGTGCGCGGGGTGGGCGATGGCACCTTTACGTGGTATCATCCCAATGGGGTGAAGGAGATCGAAGGCCGCATGGTGAACGGCGACCGCGACGGCATCTGGTACCACTTCCTCGATAACGGCAAGGTGCAGGTCCAGCTCGTGTACCAGCAGGGCCGGTTCATCAAGGACAAGAAGGAGAACGGGATGTTCAAGGAGTACTGCGACGATGACCAGGTCCGCAGCGAGGTCACCTACGTGCAGGGCAGGCTCGAGGGGCCCTTCACCGAGTTCCACTGCAACGGCACCTGGGTGGAGGAGCAGCTGCCCGCCGACCCCGCCTTGGGCGGCAAGCCCGAAGTGCAGCGCGTCCTGAAAGGGCAGACCAAGAAGCGCGAAGGCACCTACCGCAATGGGTCGCTCAACGGCACGGTGACCGAGTATGACGTTTCGGGCCGCGTGCTGAGCCGGGTGGAGTACGTGGACGGTGAACCCAAAGCCAGCGCCCCATGAGCCGGCATGGGCGGGTGCTGGTGGCCATGAGCGGCGGGGTGGACAGCTCCGTGGCGGCGCTGCTGCTGCACGAGCAGGGCTACGAGGTGGTCGGGGTCACCATGAAGACCTGGGACTACGCGAGCAGCGGCGGCGCCAAACGGCTGACGGGTTGTTGCGACCTGGACAGCATCAACGATGCCCGCAGTCTAGCGGTCAGCCGCGGGTTCCACCACATCATCCTGGATATCCGTGACGAGTTCGGCGAGGCCATCATCGGCAACTTCGTGGAGGAATACCTGGGCGGTCGCACCCCGAACCCATGCGTGCTCTGCAACACCTTCATCAAGTGGGAGGCTCTGCTGAAACGGGCGGACATGCTGGACTGCCCGCTGATCGCCACAGGCCACTACGCGCGACTGACCCCGGTGCCGGACGGCCCCAACGCCGGCCGCTACACGGTCAGCAAAGGCCTCGATGAGGGCAAGGACCAGAGCTACGTGCTCTGGGGCCTCAAGCAGGAAAGCCTGGCGCGGACCCGGTTCCCCGTCGGCGGCTTCCACAAGAGCGAGATCCGCCGGATGGCGCAGGAGGCCGGATTCCCCCAGCTGGCGCAGAAGAGCGAGAGCTATGAGATCTGCTTCATCCCGGACAACGACTATCGGGGTTTTCTGAAGCGGAAGGAACCCGAGGTCACCGCCAAGCTGGCCCACGGGAAGCTGGTGAGCACCTCGGGCGAGGTGCTCGGGGAGCATGATGGCTATCCCTTCTTCACCATCGGCCAGCGCAAGGGCCTGGGCATCGCCGTGGGCGAACCGCTGTACGTCACGGACATTCGGCCGGAGACCAATACGGTGGTGCTGGGTCGTAAGGAGGACCTGCAGCGGCAGACCATGTGGGTGCGTCGTCCGAACTTCTTGAAGATCAACGCGTTGAACGGCGAGATCGAAGCCGTCACCAAAGTGCGCTACAAGGACAAGGGCACGCCCAGCACCCTCCGGATGGACGGTGAACACGTGCGTGTGGAGTTCCACGCGCCGGTGACAGGCATCGCACCGGGACAGAGCGCCGTCTTCTACGAGGGCGATGATGTCCTTGGAGGAGGCTTCATCGACCGCATGCCATGACCGAACGCCTGATCGCCCGACGTACCCTGGTCGTTGCCGGAGCCCTGGCGCTCCTGCTGCCCGCCTGCCGAAAGGACGAGACCACCCCCGTGGACCTCGGTTACGGTTACTTCCCGGTGGAGCGCGGGGCCTGGGTGGAGTATCTGGTGGATTCCTCGTGGTCCTTCGAGTCCATCGGTATCAGCGGGTCGCTGCGCTACCGCCTGCGCGAGGTCGTTGACTCGGTGTACACCGACCCGGAAGGCCGCATGGCCCAGCGCATCGAGCGCTTCGTGTGGGACACGCTGATGAACGACTGGCGCATCAAGGACGTGTGGACGCAGACCCGGCAAAGCACCTACGCTGAACGCACCGAGGAGGACGTGCGGTTGCTGAAGCTCACCTTCCCCGCGAAGGCGGGCGAGCGCTGGAACCTCAACGCGTTCAACAGCTTGCGGGACATGGAGGTGGGCTACGACGCGGTGGACGTGCCCTGGCAGCACGGCAGCCTGAGCTTCGACAGCACCGCCCTGGTGCGGAACTACTACCCCAACAACCAGGTGGACACGCTGATCTATCGCGAGCGCTACGCCAAGAACGTGGGTCTCGTGGAACGGATTCGCGACACGTCGAACACCCAGGTCAACGGCACCAACGGCTGGTATTTCCGGCAGGTCATCACCGCCCATGGGGACTGATCGCATCCTCCGGCACGTGGTGCTGGCGATGGCGGCTCTGCTGATCGCTTCAGGACGGGCCCCTGCCCAGACGGCGCCGGCCACCTACCTCATCGAGTTCAACCACAAGGGGGGTACGCCCCACAGCTTCGACGACCCATCCACCTTCCTCGGTCCGCGCGCGGTCGAACGGCGCATCCGTCAGGGCATCCCGCTCGATTCCCTGGACCTGCCGGTGGACCCCGCGTTCGTGGCGGCGCTGCAACAGGCCGGCGACCTCCTGGTGCTGGGCACCAGCCGCTGGCAGAACAGCGCCACCATCCGCAGCACGGACACCCTGGCGCTGGACACGCTGGACCGGCTGCCCTTCGTGCGCGCGATGCGGTGCGTGCACGATGGACGGCCCCGAGCGGTGCGCGAGGGGGCCAAGTTCCCTGTGATGCTGAAGAACAGCGTCGATGCGGTTGATGAGGCCACCTATGGTCAGGGCTTCCGGCAACTGAGCATGCTGAACGGGCACCTGCTCCACCGCGCCGGCGCCACCGGACAGGGCATGCTGCTCGGCGTCCTGGACAGTGGGTTCGATGGTGTCGACGAACTGCCCGCCTTCGCGGCGTTGCGGGACCGCCAGGGCATCGTGCTCGCCGAGGACCTTGTGCATGCCGACGGCGATGTGTACGCCGATCATTGGCACGGGCGCAGCGTGCTCTCGGTGATCGCCGGCCACCTTCCCGGGCGCTTCCTCGGCGTGGCCCCCGATGTCGATGTGGCCCTGGTGCGCACGGAGGATGCGGACAGCGAGTACATCGTGGAGGAGGATCACTGGGTGCGCGGGGCGGAACTGTTGGACAGCCTCGGATGCGACGTGTTGAACACCTCCCTGGGCTACACCACCTTCGACGACAGTACGCAGGACCACACGGTGAACGACCTCGACGGCCGCACCACCCGCATCAGCATCGCCGCCGGTATCGCCGCCCGCAAGGGCATGGTGGTGGTGAACAGCGCGGGCAACAGCGGGCAGAGCGCCTGGTACCGGATCAGTCCTCCGGCCGATGCCGAGGGCATCCTCGCGGTGGGGGCCGTGGGCCTCGAACGCCAGAGCGCCCCCTTCAGCGGGCACGGTCCATCGGCGGACGGGCGGGTGAAGCCCGACGTGTGCGCGGTGGGCTGGCAGGCCACCGGACTGGATGTGGACGGCACCTCGCTCGCCCGGATCAACGGTACGTCCTTCAGCGGGCCCATCGTGGCGGGCCTGTCGTGCTGCCTCTGGCAGCTGCATCCCGACCGCACGGCGGTGGAGATCACCGACGCCATCCGGCGCAGCGCCTCGCAGGCCCTCCGCCCCGACATCGATCTGGGCCATGGCATCCCTGACCTGTGGCGGGCGCATCTGCTGCTGGGCGGAGAGGACCTCACCGGCCTTCGGCATGAGGCCGTGCTCGAGCTCTTTCCGATGCCCTTCAGCGACGGGTTCACGGCGGCGCTATACACCGGCGAGGCGGACCGGTTGGTGCTGGAGCTGTTCGATGCCCTGGGGCGGCCGGTCTGGCGCCTGTCCGAGCCCGTGGAGCCCGGGACCTACCGCCAGCTCACCTTCGCCGACCCCCGGTTGGCCGCCCTGCCGGACGGCATCTACCACCTGCGCGCCGACCTGGGCGGTCCGCTGCTGGAGCGCTCGGTGGTGAAGGTCCGCCCATGAGCCGCACGACGGAGGTGCCGGTGATCCCCGTGCATGTGCTGATGGCGGCGTACGCCGCGGGCCGGTTCCCCATGGCCCATGCCGACGGCGAGCTCTACTGGCATGATCCCGATCCCCGGGCGGTGTTCGATCTGGACGCCGTGAGGCCCAACGCACGGCTTGCCCGGCTGATGCGCAACGCGGGGTTCCACGTCACCCGCGATGAGGCGTTCACGGCCGTGGTGGACGCCTGTGCGGAACGTCCGGAGACCTGGATCGATGCGCGCATCCGGGCCACCTACGCCCAACTGCACCGGGCCGGGCATGCCCACAGCGTGGAGGTCTGGGCCACAGAAGGCACCGGCACGCGCGCCTTGGTCGGCGGCATCTACGGGGTGGCCCTCGGCGGGGCCTTCTTCGGGGAGAGCCTCTTCCATCGCCGGCCGAACGCGGGCAAGGTGGCGTTCCACGCCCTGGCCGGGCACCTTCGCCAGCGCGGGTTCACGCTGCTCGACTCCCAGTACCTGAACCCCTTCACGGCCAGCCTGGGCGCGGTGGAGGTGCCGCGGGCAAGGTTCTTGCGTATGCTTGCCGCCGCCAAGCAGGTGCCTGCATGCTTTTGATCCCGTCGATCCGCTCCGTGCTCCTTCCGTGGGCCTGCGTCCTGCTGGTACGCTCGATGGCCCAGGGCACCCTGGTGGTGGAGGTGGCCGTGGCGCAGCAGGGCACTGGCGCGCTGATGGTCGCTGTGTGCCCGGATGCCGCATCGTTCACCACCGGCAAGGGTTGCGTGCAACGCAAGGTGGAGGCCGTGCGCCCGTCGACCACGCTCCGGTTCGCCGACCTGCCCGCCGGACGATACGCCGTGAAGGCCTTCCTCGACCTCAATGGCAACGATACGTTGGACAGGAACCCCCAGGGGCTTCCCGGGGAGCCGATCGGCTTCAGCAACGATGTGCTCGGCAAACCTTCGGCCGTCCTGTTCGAGAAGGCGGCTGTTCCCGTGGCCGCTGAAGGCACAACGGTGAAGCTTCGCCTGCGCGGCAAGGCGCCCAACGGGGCCAAGCCCTGATCAGCGCGCGTGGCGCACGATCTCCGGAGCCACCGCCTGCCGTTCGCCGAGGTAGTGCTGGTAGGTCTCCGAGTAGCTGGCGCGGTGCGCGAGCACATCGCGGCCCACACCCAGCAGCGCGATCACCGCATCGGTGGCCTCGCGCAGACCGTTGTTCCCGCCGCTGTTCGCCGTGACGAGGTCCACCTCGCCGCGCGCGATGGCCTGCTCCACGAGCCACGCCGTTCCCGGGCTGCCGATCATCACCCGCAGGCCGCAGCGCGAAGCCACGGGCAGGTCCAGCACATCGTCGAAGAAGAAGGCCACCTCATCGGCCTGCAGGCCGTGCTTCGCGAGGAAGGCGTCGAAGGCCTCGGGCTTGTTGGTGAAGCCCATGTACACGCTGTGCAGCCGCTCGCGCTGGGCAAAGCGCTCCGCATAGGGATTGTGCTGGCCGGTGATCACCGCGGCCTTGGGCAGGTGGCCGTTGCGCAGCCACAGGGCGAAGCGCAGCAGGTTCACCCCCATGCTGCCCACCTCGCTGAAGGGACTGCCGCCCTCGGCATCCTTGAAGCCGTCGTTGAACACGCCGTCCCAGTCGAAGAGCACGGCCTTGGTGCGGGCCAGGCGGCGCAGGAGCTCTTTCTCCGAGCCGATGAGGCGGAGGCCGTTGGTGGTGAAGGGCTGGAGGAGGCTCAAGGGAGAGCGTTGCGTGTTGATGGGTTACGCGTTACGTGTTGCGGCGTTGTTCCAACCCGCAACACGTAATACGCCAACACGCAACGTGTGCCGGGCCGGCGGGCAGCCTACCCCGCGATCGCCTTCATCAGGTCCTGGATGTCGAGCATGCCGAGCTGCTTGCCGTTCTCGCTCACGCTCAACGTGTCCACCTTGTGCTCCTTGAAGGCCTTCTGGGCCTCGTCGAGCAGGGCTTCCGGAGAGATGGTGTAGGGTGCGTTGAACTTCAGCGTGCTCAGCTTTTTCGCGAGGAACTTGTTGCCCTCCTTCTCGATGCCGCGACGCAGGCCACCATCGGTGAAGACGCCGACGTTCTTGCCCTTGCCGTCCACGACCATCACCGCGCCGAAGCCGTGCTTGGTCATTTCCACCAGGGCCTCGCTCACGGTGGCGCTGTCCTTGACCACCGGGTTGCTGCGCGAGAGCACGTCCTTCACCTTCATGGTGATGAGGCGCGTGTCCACGTAGAACTGCTTGGTGCCGATGGCCGTGAAGTGGTTGTCGGTGAGCTGCTTCATCAGCTTCCAGGGCACGGTGATCGTGTGCACGCCGAGCT
>JAEUSW010000170.1 GCA_016788285.1 Flavobacteriales bacterium | reverse complement strand
GGCCACTTCCTCCGGGATGCTGCTCGCGCTGGTGATCACGGCGATGCGCGCGCTGGTGCCGCCCATCTCATCGACCACGCGCCGCAGGATGCCCTCCTCGATGAAGTTGTGCGTGAAGACCTTGGTGTTGTGGCCGCCTTCCGGCTCCTTGCCCTTGTCCTCGTTGCCGCCGATGGCGATGAGCTTGCCTTTGGGTGTCATTCGTTCGGTTTACCCCGCCCCCCCGGCCGCCAAAGTAGAAGAGCGGCTACGAAGCGGCGCCCAGCCGCCCGTCATCTTTGAACAAATGGCCCTCCCTATCTTGACCACCCTTCTCCCTCTTACCCATGCGCATCCTCGAACTCAAGGCCATGCGTGGCCCCAACAGCTGGTCCGTCCGTCGTCACAAGCTCATCGTCATGCGCCTCGACATCGAGGGCTTGGAGCAGCGGCCCACCGACAAGATCCCCGGCTTCCTGGAGCGCATCAAGGCCCTGCTGCCCAGCATGCAGAGCCACCGGTGCAGCGAGGACCACGAGGGCGGCTTCTGGGAGCGCGTGGAGCGCGGCACCTGGATGGGGCATGTGATCGAGCACATCGCGCTGGAGATCCAGACGCTCGCGGGCATGGAGACCGGCTTCGGCCGCACGCGAAGCACGCGCGATGAAGGCGTGTACAACGTGGTCTTCAGCTACATCGAGGAGCCCGTGGGCATGTTCGCCGCCAAAGCAGCCGTGCGCATCGCGCAGGCCTTGATCGATGGCACGCCCTACGACCTCGCGGACGATATCCAGAAGATGCGCGAGCTGCGCGAAGAGTCGCGCCTGGGGCCCAGCACCGGCAGCATCGTGCAAGAGGCGGTCTCGCGCGGCATCCCCTACCTGCGCTTGAACGGGCAGAGCCTCGTGCAGCTGGGCCATGGCATCCATCAGAAGCGGATCCGCGCCACCATCACCAGCAAGACCAGCAACATCGGCGTGGAGATCGCCTGCGACAAGGAAGAGACCAAGCAGCTGCTCGAGAGCTATGAGATCCCCGTGCCCAAGGGACGTGTGGTCCGCAGCGAGGAGGGCCTGAAGGACGCGCTCGATGTGGTGGGCTATCCCTGCGTGATCAAGCCCATCGGCGGCAACCACGGCCGCGGCGCCACCATCGGCATCAAGACCTGGGAAGAGGCCGTGCCCGCGCTGGCCAAGGCGAAGGAGATCAGCCGCAGCGTGATCGTGGAGCGCTACATCACCGGGCTCGATCATCGCCTGCTCGTCATCAACCACAAGTTCGTGGCCGCGGCGAAGCGCACGCCCGCCTGCGTGGTGGGCGACGGCAAGCGCAGCATCGCGCAGCTCGTGGAGGAAGTGAACAAGGACCCGCGCCGCGGCTTCGGTCATGAGAACGTGCTCACCCGCATCGACATCGACGACCACACGCTGAAGCTGATCGGGCTGAAGGGCCTCACCCCGGACAGCATCCCGAAGAAGGATGAAGTGGTGTACCTCAAAGCCACCGCCAACCTCAGCACCGGCGGCACCGCCGATGACGTGACCGAAGTGGTGCATCCCTTCAACGTCTTCCTCGCCGAGCGCATCAGCCGCATCATCGACCTCGACATCTGCGGCATCGACGTGATGACCGACGACATCACCGTGCCCTTGAACGAGTCAGGCGGCGCCGTGCTCGAGGTGAACGCCGCGCCGGGCTTCCGCATGCACCTGGACCCCACCGGCGGCATCGGGCGCAACGTCGCCGAGCCCGTGGTGGACATGCTCTTCCCGCCGGGCACGCCCAGCCGCATCCCCATCATCGCCATCACCGGCACCAACGGCAAGACCACCAGCACGCGCCTCACCGCGCACCTCATGCGCAGCGTGGGCTACAAGGTGGGTATGACTTGCAGCGATGGCGTGTACATCCAGAACCGCCTGCTGATGAAGGGCGATTGCACGGGCCCGGCCAGCGCGCAGTTCGTGCTGAAGGAACCCGTCGTGGACATGGCCGTGCTGGAGACGGCGCGCGGCGGCCTCGTGCGCAGCGGCCTGGGCTTCGAGCATTGCGATGTGGCCATCGTCACCAATGTGGCGGCGGATCATTTGGGCCTGAAGGACATCCATACCCTGGAGGAACTCGCGCAGGTGAAGAGCACCGTGCCCCGCAGCGTGCGCCGCGAGGGCTACGCGATCCTCAATGCCGATGACGAGCTCGTGATGGCCATGCGCAAGCAGTGCGATTGCAAGATCGCCCTGTTCAGCCTCGACGAGAACAACCGCCTGATCCGCCAGCACTGCAAGCTCGGTGGCTTGGCCGCGATCTACGAGAACGGCTTCGTCACCATCAGCAAGGGCGAATGGAAGCTGCGCATCGAGAAAGCCGTGAACATCCCCATCACCTATGGCGGCAAAGCGGTCTTCAACATCCAGAACGTGCTGCCCGCCGTGCTCGCGGCTTATGTGCAAGGCGTGAAGATTGAAGAGCTGCGCGAGGCGCTCATGACCTTCGTGCCGGGCGCCGCCCAGACGCCGGGCCGCCTCAACCTCTTCCAGTTCCGCAACTTCCAGGTGGTGGTGGACTACGCCCACAACCCGCACGGCTTCGAGGCGCTGGGCAAGTTCCTCAGCAAGATCCCCGACAGCCCCAAAGTGGGCGTGATCGCCGGCGTGGGCGACCGCCGCGACGAGGACACCGTGAACCTCGGCCGCCTCAGCGCGCAGATGTTCGACGAGATCATCATCCGCCAGGACCGCAACCTGCGCGGCAAGACCGACGACGAGATCATCGCGCTCATGGTGAAGGGCATCACCGAGGTGGACCCGAAGAAGAAGTACACCATCATCAAGAAGGAAGAGGAGGCCATCCGCCACGCCATCTCAACCGCCAAGCCCGGCAGCTTCCTCACCCTCTGCAGCGATGTGGTGCCGGATGCGCTCGCCCTCGTACTGAAGCTGAAGGAGGAGGATGAGAAGGTGGCCTTCAGCAAGGAGGATATCCCGAATAGGAATAAGGAGTTGGTGGGGTGATGTTTCGTGCCTCCAGTCTATTTGGAGATTGTAGCCATCTGGACGAGTGCAATCGTGCGGTTCGGGGATGAGATGTGAAAGATCCTTCTTCACTCCAAATGATGCGCAGCCCTAAGAAGGTCTTGATACTGAAGATAGCCAGTGTGCTGACCCTATTGGTCGCACTGGCCTTCTTTGATGCTCGAAGGACCAAGAACCGCGGGCGTGAGCATTTTGTACGCTTTGACGAGGCCACCTTGAATGGTGAGCTTGCGGCCGTCCGGGTGGCTTATAAAGGAGTCCAGATACAATTGGTCGGGGATACAGCATCGTATGTGTTTTACCCGAGAACAGATGAGTACATGAATCACAGGGCCGTATTTTGGCACGTAGCCAAGCCTGGGGATAGACTGATCAAACCGGCCTATTCGGACACAGTACTTCTCATTTCCGGAGAGCAGCAGTTGCGATACTTGTTCAGCCAGATTGTTGCACATTGACCCCCGCTAACGGATGTTCGCTGGTTCGGATCTGCGATCCGGACCACACCCAGCAAGCCTCTTGAACCCGCGCAGCGGTCTGCCGCTTCCTAGACCATCGCAGGGTGTCCGCTGATCCCGGCCCAACTCCCAAACCTGCGCATCGGTCTGCCGTCCTCGGCGACCCTGCGCCTCAAATCGCACCCTTCGGGCTACCTTGGCCTTCACCCAAAAAGATTTCCCGAACAGGAATAAGGAGTTGGTGGGGTGATCGCTAATCCCGAAAATCCAAATGGAAACTGAGGCACCCCTAGCGCAGCAAGAACCGGAGGTTTACTCAAGGCTGTACCCCGAACTAGGTGACCGCTATAAGTCAATCACAGTGGACTTGCTTGTGATCATCGCCTTGATGTTCGCTGCGGGCTACCTCTTCGAGGCCTGGACAAGCGCACCAGAGAGTGCGCGCATCCTCGCCTTCATCATCATCTGGGCCGGATATGAGCCGATAGCCACCTCCTTGGGATGCACCTTGGGCAACTACGTCATGAAGATTCGTGTACGGCGCTCGAGCGATGAGTCCAGGCGGATCAACGTGCTTCAGGCCTATGTCCGGTATATCGTCAAAGTGCTGCTCGGATGGCTGATCTTCCTCTCCATGGGTGCCAACCCAAGGCGACGTGGCATCCATGATCTGGCGGCCTCTTCCGTCATGGTTCGCCTCAATGAGGTCCCGAACAGGAACAAGGAGTTGGTGGGGTGATGGGGACATTCCTCCCGTTGGTGCAATGCACGGTTAGGTTGCCCTTGGAAGTTGATGAATTCCCTAGGAAACGAGTTGAGGCGGTGGTCGCTTCATGGGGTAAGGTGGAGTTTGATACAGAGGTGAATCGCGTCTTGTTTCGTGTTCCGCTTTGGTATCAGAAGGGCTGGCATTTTCTAGCACCAATAGATGCCGGTAGAGTTACAGCGAGCACCCGGACTGATGGTACGACGACGTTGAAGATGGAACTTTCAATGTATCGCATGGTTGTAGTTGTCGGCATCATGGCCTGTGTTGCAGGGTTCTTCTCGCATAGCTGGTTGTCGGCACTTGGTGCCTTCGCATGGCTCGGTGGCGGGAATTGGCTCATTACGACATATAGGGCTCGGGGCCGCTTCCGTGAAGTGGTGGGCTGTTTTCAGGTATAGCATGGTGTCCGCGAGTTGCGGTCCGCCCCGCTAGCGCGGATGTTCGCTGGTTCGGATCCTGCTAAGGAGGGACAGGTACTGCCATCCAGACCACACCCACCAAGTCTCTTATGCCTTAAGAGGTGTTCGTTGATTGGCGCCACAATCCCGAACCTTCGCAGTGGCTTTCGATGCGCAGCCGCACGTTGCGCATCCTTCCCTTTCAACGGGCTTCAACCACGGCCTCTTCCAGCTCGCGGTGGAACGCCAGGATGCACGCGATGCTCTTCTGGTCCAGCCGTTGACAGTGGTTCACCGCGCGGTCCAGGTCGTTCATCAGCCGGTTGAAGTCGCCATTTTCGAACATCACGATGGAGCCTTCCTCGATGCGACCTTTCGGAAAAACGGCATCGGCCAGTTCGGCGCCGTTGGCGATGTTCGGCATGGGCACCATGTCCAACCCGGACAACGCATGGATGGCCGTGTTCACATCGAGCACCACTTTGTTCACCTCATTGCCCAGATCACGCACCTCCTCCTTCGTCACATCCTTGCGGGCTTGGAGCTCCTGCACGCGCGCCAGGATCCAGTTCCGCCCGCCAATAAGCTTGCGGAACACCACTGTGATGGCTTTGTGCTGCTCGTACATGCGGATCAGCTTCGCCTCCTCGTTGGAGGCCACGGCCAACTCCAGGTGCGCTGCGCAGAAGGCGGCATCCCACGCCTTGAAATCCTCCTGGAAGAGCTTCTCCTTGGCCTCGGCTAGCTTCTGGTAGCCTTCGTTCAGCGCTTTCTTGCTGTACGTATTGCCCTGGAAGGAGAATGCCTGCTCTCGTGTGGTGCCATCGGCGATGGCCTGGGCTTTCGCCATCAAGGCGTCAATCTCGCGCACGGGGTTCATGAGGGTGGCCAGTTCCTCGCGCAATGCCATTACCCGCTGCCGAGGATCGCTGCGCAGTGCCGCGCGAGCCTGCGCCATCTCCGCCTCATCGGGAACTTGCAGGAAACGCTCGCTGAAGGTGTTGTGGTGCTCCGCGAGCAATTCGGCGCCCTGCGATTCGGCGCTCACGAAAGCCTCGAAGTCCTCCGGTGCCATGAACTCCTTCGGCGTATGGCTGAGGTACTGCTTATACACCAGTGCGGTCATCTCCGCGCGCAGGCCCTCTGGATCATCGAACAGGGTCCAAGCCGGGCGGTCATCGCGCTCACAAGGGATGAAGGGCTGCTTGGCGCTGTCCTCCCGCTGATCGTTGGGCGGGTGGCTCGAATACATGCCCACCTTGCTCATGGCATTGGTTGAGAAATAGCGCCTGCCGCCGCGCGCATCTGCAGGCAAGGCCATCAGGCGATCCACCTGCTCCGTTGCGCCGCGCGCGATGGCCAGCAGATCGTGGTGGTAGAGGTCGCGAACGAAGATCCCCTTCTGCGCAGCCAGATAGGCGTTGTTCACCGTGCTGCTCCAGTACCGTTCGCCATCGTCCAGCTTCCACAAGGCCGAGATGATGGCCTCGCTGCCGCTTGTGCTCACCGCCACTTTATCGGCGTTGAACTCCATCTCGCGCGAGAGGGAGGCATGCAGGCGGCTCAGCAGCAGATAGAAGAGCCCGAGCACCTGGCGGATGACCCAGATGATGGGCGTGATCACCCAAGCGGCGGCCGAAAGGCGAATATCCTGCCCGCGCCATTGCTCCAGCCCTCGATCCCAGCTGTCGCGAGCATGGATCATGTCGTGGATGATGGTGTTGGCCGAGTGGATGTAGCTTCCGATGCGCATGCTGCGCTGCGCGAAGTGGCCGAACTCGTGCGCGGTGACGGCCTTGAACTCCGATCGGTCCAGGATGCTCACCAGCCCCAAGCCGATCGTGAGGTCTTTGCGTACCGGCAGGAACAGGCTGAGCCAGGTATTGGTGTAGGCCACGTACGCGTTCACATCGGGGTCGGCATGGATGCGGCGCGGCCTGGGCGCTGAGGTCTCCTGGCAAATCCGGTCCACGAACTCGAAGAGCCGCGGCTGCTCGGAGCGCTTCAACGTGATGCGGTTCTGCGGCACATGGTTCTTCAGCTTGAAAATGAACTTCAACGTGAACACGAAGAGCATGGCACCGCCCGCGATGGCCCCGATCTTCATCAGGATGGTGAACTTGTTCACCGCTCCCATCGGGTAGATCACGGAGAGGTAGGCTAGATAGCCAAGGGCTGCCACGAGCGAGGCATACAGCACGAAGAAGAGCACGATGGCGCCAACAGCGAAACTTGCGCGCAAGGCGTAGGAAGGGGGCATTGCCTTCAGTTCCTTCGGAAGGCGTGCAGGACTGGGTGGGTATAGGGCGAGTTCCATTGGAGGGGGGACGCAAGGCAATATATCCGAAACCTGAAAACATCCCTTGGGTCTCCCCATGCGGTTGACCGAACGCACAGCACTGGCAGCTGAATCATCGCTGGGTATCCGCTGATTACGGTCCGCACTCCCCAACCAGCGCAGCGGTCTGCCGTCTTCGGCGGACGCTGCGCCCGTCGTTGAGTCACCCAGGAGGCCGGGCGATCGCAGATCGCTTGTCCCGGCCATCCGGGGTCTCACAAATGCGCATTTGTGGGAACCCGGATCGCGCTTCAGACCTGCGCAGGGTCTGCCGCCTCGGCGGCCCTGCGCCACGAAGCCGACGACTGCTTCCAGGGGGGAGCCACGCGCAGTGAGGGACACCTTACCTCAGCGCAAGTTTGGACCAATCCCTCCTCCCTCGATATAGAGGCTGAAATACATGCCGCATCGCTTTGGGTCGGCAAAGGGAGTGTCCACCTCATTCCTGATACTCTCCACGGTCCTACCAGGCGGCGCTGACATGTATAGCTGGCTAACGCTTACACAGGCGCTGCCGCAACCAACAGGATGGCTATTGGCTACCATCATGCGCCAGGCATTCAGGTCCACGTGCATCTGCCCGACATCGCCTCGCTGCCAATCATAATGGACTGTACCGCAGAAATCATGGATGTCGAACAGCGCCATGTGCTTCCGTTCAGGCCCATACGCGAACGTGACCGTTGCCCCTCCTGCACAGCCCACATCGTTAAGCGATAGTGAGTTGACCGAATTGCCGATCCTGCACGTTCGAAGCGCGGGGGCATGATCGATCCCCACATCGAGAAGGCCACCGGCATGTTCAAGGTCGATCAGCTTGATTGATCGGCATTCGAGGTAGAATCTCGGTGTGTGACATTCGCCCGCGATGCGCAATTCCTCGAGTTGCTCAACGTTGACGGACAATGAACCGAAGCTCCTGGTCAGCAACTGCGTCACTACCGCTTCGTTGGTTTGCTTCATGAAGAGGCCAACATTGCGTGCACTGTCGAGCGCCAAGATGAACTCTGGAACGGCCGTGGCAATCGTGTCATGATATTCCAGCTCAACAATGCTCCGTGTCTTCCATAGTGCCAAGTCCTTCATCCCTTCCTCATTGGTGATTTCCACCATGCCGGTAGTCGCGGAGGTGTCGATGTAATAAATGAAGATGGGCTTCTGGGCAGAGAGCGGTGCGCCGTATAGCCACAATAACCAAAGGCCTAAGATGCGCTGGAGTCGCAGCCAACGGGTTCGGAAGCGGGTTCTCATTGGCCTGGTAAGCAGTGAGTGCAAGGTAATGACCCGCTATTCAGCCAAGGCAGTCACCCCAAACCGGCGCAGGGTCTGCCGCCTCGGCCACCCTGCGCTACAAACCCCACCCTTCTGGCTACCTTGGCCTTCACCAAAAAGATGATCCCGAACAGGAATAAAGATTTGGCGCGGTGATGATCCAAAAGCCATTTGTCTCCGGGTTTGCGCTATCGGCTGCATTGCTCACTGCATGCGCATCAGACACAACCAAAGACCTTGGCGCTGGGTACACGCTTGTCATAGTGGGCGGAGGCCAGAATTTCATCTTCCATGAGAACTCAGGAATTGAAGGCGTGCCGCCCCGTGTAATCAAAATTGCTTATGATGATGACTATATCATAGCAGTTCAGGTTCCGAATGACTCTTATGATGTGATACAGGACCGCGAGCACGAATACCAATTCGGTATTGAGGCTACCTACCATTGGATAATCATCAAGGACAGATTGCTGGTAAAGGGGCCATTTGGAGAATCCGAGTGGCAATCGGCAAGGCAACTCTGGAGGGTTCCACCGGAACTAACCCCAGTGCATTTCTATTAGATCATCACCCAATCGATCAGAACGAAAGTCAGCATGCACAGAAGCACGATGCAATATTGGCTTGGTGCTATGTCCATGGTGTTAACGCCTTTCAATGGGATTGCTCAGGACATGCCTCCTCCAACGTACTGGCGTTGGAGTACGGTTCACGTGAAGCATGATGACGCTCATGTGAAATCTGCATGGACTGAAGATTCCATCGCGTACTCTTTGATTGCAGCTGGACGTGACACGATTCTCCGGATTGAATACCCATCACAGAGGTCGGTAGAAGTCTTGGTCAATTGGCACTGGGCGGTGGATACGGCTTACACCGAGGACCTGAGCACAGGGGACATGACCATGGTCGTAAGCAGCTACGCCTGTTGGCTTCCGAGCGGCACCTACACTCGATTCCATTCAAGCCAGCGGATTCCTGCTTTGAGAGGAGTGTTGCGCGGACATATTCCTGATGGGCTGTGGTCCGAGTTTGATGAATCGGGCAGGTTGCAACGCGAATACATGTTGTCCGGAGGTTGGCCTTCAGGACCGTACAGAGAGTATCACGTTAATGGGGCGATTCGTCGGGAGGGGAGCTATTGCTACGTGCCGAAACGTGTATGGGTCGAATCTCTCTATACCGGAGAGATGATCTCGGAGGTTCAGTTGGTCCATGAGAAGTGCGGAACTTGGACTCAATTCAACTCGGATGGTAAGAAGGTACTGCGCGTGACTTACGATTGGGTAAGAGAGTAGGTATCAGCCCCCCGCTAGCGCGGATGTTCGCTGATTCGGATCCCGCTAAGGCAGGACAGGTACTGCTATTCGGACCACATCGCAAGCCTCTTGGATCTGGACCTGCGCAGGGTCTGCCGCTTCGGCGACCCTGCGCCAGTCGTTGAGTCACCCCGGAGGCCGGGCGATCGCAGATCGCTTGTCCCGGCCATCCGGGGTCTCACCAATGCGCATTTGTGGGACCCCGGATCGCGCCTGCCTACCGCAGGCAGGCTCGCAAAGCCTCGCTTGCCCAGGGTGACGAATCGCGGGGCATGAACAAGTCGACAACCCCTGAATCTGCGCAGGGCCTGCCGCCTCGGCCACCCTGCGCTCCTACCTTCGTTCCATGCGCTACGCTTACTCCACGCTCTCCGAGGCGGTGAACGACCTGCAGCGCCGCGGCTACACCGATGACCTGATGCTGGCCGAGCATTGCGTGGTGTGCCATGCGCGTGGAGTCAGCCTGGACCCGGCGGAGTTCGAGATCGATGAGTTCCATCGCTTCGAGGGCAATTCCGATCCGGAGGACCAGAGCGTGGTGTATGCCATCAGCTCGAAGTCGGGTGCCGTCAAGGGCATCCTAGTGAATGCGTACGGACCCGATGCCGCCAGCCTCACGCAGGAGATGGTGAGCAAGCTGGCCACGCATTGAAGGTGCCGCCGAACCTCCGCTCCAAACGCCGAGCGCCGGTCTTACGGGACCGGCGCCTGACTATGGTGTATGGAACTTGGTTCTAGAACTGGACGGGCACGCGCATCTGCACGCGCACCGGTTGGCCCTTCTCGGCGCCGGGGCTCCACGGCATGGTGCTCTTGATGGCATCCACCACCTGCTGGCCGATCTTCTCATCCTGCCCCTCCACCACCTTCACTTCGGTGAGCGAGCCGTCCTTCTCCACGATGAATGAGCTGGTGTAAGTGCCGCGCACGCGCTTGTCGCTGGCCGACTCCACCTTCGACTTCACATAGCGCACCAGCGCCTTGTCGTCGCCGCCGTTGAATTGCGGCATGGTCTGCGCGCGCGTGTAGATGATGTTCGCCAGGGGCTCGGGGTTGTAGATCTTCTCGGCCAGCGGCTCGCCCCACGCGTCGTAGCGCAGCCAGATGCCGCTCTTGTTGCCGTTGATGTACTCGCCCTTGCTCTCCACGCGTCCGTTCGGATGGTAGAAGGTGAACTCGCCGTGCGGCAGGGTCATATCGGCATCGCGGTAGGTGCCCTCCGCCTTCAACTTGCCCTCGATGGTGAAGGTCTTCCCGATGTAGAGCTCGCCGTCCATGCCGGCGGTGGTGCGGTAGTACGCGGCTTTCTTCTGCACGATCGGTTCCATCGCGGCACTGAGGTACTGGCGCGACTCATCGCCGCCTTGGGCATAGGCGCCGAGCGCGGGTGCCGTGGTCAGCGTGGCGGCCAGGAGGAGGATGGAAAGGGTCTTCACCGGGGATCAGGTCTTGGAGTCGGACCACTCCAACGCGACGTGCCCGGCACTGGTTACACCGGCTCTAACCCGCCCACCCCTCCCGGTCCAAGCTGCGGTACTGGATGGCCTCGGCCAGGTGCTCCGTGCGGATATCCGGACTGGAGGCCATGTCGGCGATGGTGCGCGCCACCTTCAGGATGCGGTCGTAGGCGCGGGCGCTGAGGCCGAGGCGCTCCATGGCCTTCTCGAGCAGCGCCTTGCCGGCAGCGTCGATGCGGCAGATCTCGCGCAGCTCCTTGCTGCCCATCTGCGCGTTGCAATGGATCTTCTTGCCCGCATAGCGCTGCTGCTGCACCTGGCGAGCGGCGATCACGCGCTCACGCATGTCGACGCTCTTCTCGCTCGGGCGCTCGGCGCTGAGCTCCGCGAAGGGCACCGGCGTCACTTCGATGTGGATGTCGATGCGGTCGAGCAGCGGGCCGCTCACCTTGTTGAGGTACTTCTGCACCACCCCGGGCGCGCACACGCATTCCTTGTCCGGGTGGTTGTAGTAGCCGCACGGGCACGGATTCATCGCGGCCACGAGCATGAAGCTGGCCGGGTACTCCACCGAGAACTTCGCGCGGCTGATGGTGACCACGCGATCCTCCAGGGGCTGTCGCAGCACTTCGAGCACTTGCCGTTTGAACTCGGGCAGCTCATCGAGGAAGAGCACGCCGTTGTGGGCCAGGCTGATCTCGCCCGGCTGCGGGAAGGAGCCGCCGCCCACGAGCGCCACATCGCTGATGGTGTGGTGCGGGCTGCGGTACGGACGCACGCTGAGCAGGCTGTCCTCCTTGCGCAGCTTGCCGGCCACGCTGTGGATCTTGGTGGTCTCCAGCGCCTCGTCGATCGTGAGCGGCGGCAGGATGGTGGGCAGGCGCTTGGCGAGCATGGTCTTGCCGGCGCCGGGCGGACCGATGAGGATGATGTTGTGCCCGCCTGCCGCGGCGATCTCGAACGCGCGCTTGATGTTCTCCTGCCCTTTCACATCGGCGATGTCCACCGGATAGCTGCGGCTGCTGTTGGCGAACTCCTCCTCGATGTTGACGATGGTGGGCTGCACCGCGCTGCGGCCATGCAAGAGGTCCACCACGTCGCGCAGGTGCTCCACGCCATAGACCTCGAGGCCGGTGACGATGGCCGCTTCGCGCGCATTGGCCGCTGGCAGGATGAGGCCCTTGAAGCCGTTCTTCTTCGCTTCGAGCGCGATCGGCAACGCGCCCTTGATCGGACGAACGCCGCCATCGAGGCTCAGCTCGCCCATCACCAGGTGCGTCTCCAGCAATTCAGCGGGCGCTTGCTCCGTGGCGCACAAGAGGCCCATCGCGAGCGGCAGGTCATACGCTGTGCCCTCCTTGCGGATGTCGGCGGGCGCGAGGTTGATGGTGACGCCTTTGCCGCGCGGCGCATAGAGGCCATTGTTGCGCAGCGCGGCGTCCATGCGCTGCTGGCTCTCCTTCACCGCGCTATCGGGCAGGCCCACGAGTTGGAAGAACGCCCCGTTCTCCACGTTCACCTCGGCGGTGACGATGGTGGCGTTGATGCCGAAGACGGCGGCTCCGTAGACCTTGACGAGCATGGATCAGTAACGGTCCTTGCGCGTGGGCTCGGCCAGGTCGCGCTCGATGTGGTCGATGAAGGCGTGGATGACCTTGATGTGCACTTCCTGGATGCGGTCGGCGTACCCATCGTGGGGCACCCGCACCTCCACGGTGCAGAGCGGGGCGAGCTTGCCGCCATCCTTGCCGGTGAGCCCGATCACGTGCATGCCTCGCTCGCGGGCCGCTTCGGCGGCGCGGAGCACATTGGGGCTGTTGCCGCTGGTGCTGATGGCCAGCAGCACATCGCCTTCCCTGCCATGCGCCTGCACGAAACGCGCGAACACCTGATCGAAGCCGTGATCGTTGCCCACGCAGGTGAGGTGACTGGGATCGCTGATGCTGAGGGCGGCGATGGGCGGACGATCGCCGCGGTAGCGGCCGGTGAGCTCCTCGGCGAAGTGCATGGCATCGCACATGCTGCCGCCGTTGCCGCAGCTGATCACCTTGGCGCCCTGCTTCAGGCAATAGGACATGAAGGCGGCGGCCTGTTCCACGGCGACGAGGTTGGCCGGGTCGGCCAGAAAGCGCGCGAGCACGTCGGCGGCTTCGGTGAAGTGGGCGCGGATGCGGTCGTGGCTCATGGGATCAAAGATGCGGCAGATCGGCCGGCCGTTCCGGGCATGGCCCACCCTGCACGGTCATGCCCGGGGTGGCCCTCAACGGGGCATGCCTCCGCATGGGGTGCGTGCATCGACGATCGGCCATGTCGAGATATCCGTCAGGTCGGCGCCCGAAAAGATGGCGACCGGGATCCGGTCCTGCAACTCGCGCAGGATGTGCTCAGCGGCTGGCCCGCTGGTCGAGGAGCTGCATGGCCTCGATGCCGCGTTCCAGGAAGGCCTGGTACTCGGCCACGTCCGGGGTGTAGGCCACCGGATCGGTGAGCAGCTCGCCCTCCGGGCTCAGCAACGCATAGAAGGGCTGGGAGCTGATGCGGAAGGTCTCGGCCTGGACCGTGCTCCACTTGTTGCCCATGGTCACGATGGGCTTCTGCTTCCCCGAAGAGGTCAGGTAGATGTGCTGCTGCTCCTTGGGCAGCTCCTGTTTGTCGTCCACATAAAGGGACACCAGCACATAGCGGTCCTTGATCAGGTCGTACACCTCCGGCTCGGGCCAGACGTGCTCCTCCATCTTGCGGCAGTTCACGCAGGCGTATCCGGTGAAGTCGAGCAGCAGCGGTTTGCCCGTGGCCTGCGCCTGCGCCTGTGCGGCGTCGAGGTCGTGGTAGCAATCCAGGTTGTGCGGGCAGTGCTTGGGGAAGATCCAGCTGTAGCCCACCGGAGGTGCCAGGCCGCTCATCAGCTTGAGCGTATGGAAGGTGTTCGTGTCCGCGTTGTAGCGGAAGCCCATGGCGAGGTACCCCGTGGTGATGGCGAACAGGGCGGTGAAGGCCCAGCGCAGTCCGGACCGCTTGGTGACCGGGCTGTCGTGCGGGAAGCGGATCAGTCCGAGGAGGTAGAGGACGATGCCCAGGGCACAGAGCACCCAAACGGCCATGAACAGCTCATAGCGCACCAAGCCCCAGTGCTTCACCAGGTCCGCATTGCTCAGGAACTTGAAGGCGAGGGCCACCTCGGCGAACCCGAGCACCACCTTCACACTGTTGAGCCAGCTGCCGCTGCGCGGAAGGCTGTTGAGCCAGCTGGGGAACATGGCGAAGAGGGCGAAGGGCAGAGCGAGGGCCATGCCGAAGCCGCCCAATCCGGCCGTGAGCTGCCAGGCACCACCATCGGCCGTGAGGGCACCGGCGAGCAATGAGCCCAGGATCGGTCCGGTGCAGCTGAACGAGACCAGGGCCAGGGTGAGGGCCATGAAGAAGATGCCGACCAGCCCGCCGAACCGCGAGGCCTTCTGGTCCATGCTGTTCACCCAGCTGCTGGGCAGGGTGATCTCGAAATAGCCGAAGAAGCTGACGGCGAAGACCAGGAAGATGACGAAGAAGAAGACGTTGAGCCAGGGGTTCGTGCTGATCTCGTTGAAGATCTCCGGGTTCACCGAGCCGAGCAGATGGAAGGGGAGGCTGAAGATCAGGTAGATCAGCAGGATGAAGCCCCCGTATGTGAGCGCGTTGCGCAGGCCCTTGCCGCGGTCCTCGCTGCCCTTGGTGAAGAAGCTGACGGTGAGCGGGATCATCGGGAAGACGCACGGCGTGAGCAGCGCGAGCAACCCGCCGACGAAGCCGAGCAGGAAGATGCGCCACAGCGAGGTGGTGGAGCGCAGCTCGGCCACCTCGCCCGCCGACGCCTTGAGCACCGGGGCGTTCAGGTCCACCTTGGGCAGCTTGTACATGGGCCCGTCGACCACCGCGAGGTCGGAAGCGGAGGCGCTGCCGCCCAGGACAGCGGCACCGGTCGCCGGCACGATGGAGAAGGCCAACGGATCGGGGAACACGCAGGCCTCGTCGTTGCAGCTCATGTAATTGATGCTGCCGGTCACGGGCCGTTGCGGATCATCGACCCGGACCGTCCGTGTGAACACGACCGTGCCTTTGAACTTCCGCACGGTCATCTCGAAGATGGGATCGTGACCCTCCACCTTGCCCGACCCCTCCTCGGTGGGCTCGCCTTCGGCGGCGAAATGGGGCACGGTATCGAAGACGATGCTCGTGGGGATGGGACCGTCACCGAAGGCTTCCTGACTGTACACGTACCAGCCTTCGCGCACGGTGGCGGTGAAGGCGAGCGCCCAACGCCCGGAACCGAGGTCGCGTGCGGACAGCTTCCACTGCACGGGCTCATCGCTGGCGGCGGAGGCCTGGGTGAAGGGGACCGACCCCATTTCGGCGCGGTCGGCCGCTGGTGAGATCCGGAAGTGGATGGGATCCGGGAAGATGCATGCGCGATCATCGCAGCTCATGTACTCCAGCCGCCCGGTGATGGGCGCTGCCGGATCGCTGAGCGTGACCCGCTGGGTGAAGAGCGCATAGCCCTTGAACTTCTTCACCTGCATGTCGAACACGGCGTCATGTCCCTGGACCACCTGCGCACCGGTCTCGGAGGCGTTCCCGGCGAGGGTCACATGCGGAAGCGTATCGAACGCCAGGGTCGTGGGCATGGGTCCGGCATCGCCGAAGCTCTGCTGGGAATACACGTACCAGCCGTCGATGATGTCGGCGCGGAAGATGAGGTCCCATTGCGCGCCTTCCACCTGGACCATGCTGATGCTCCACGTGACCGGATCGGCCGGGGCGGGGTCGGCACCGCCGGGCAGTTGAGCGGAAGCGCTCAAGGCCAGGGCGCCGGTGAGGAAGGAAAGGGCTCTGAGCATGGGATCACTTCGATGCGGAGGGGACCTCCAGCGAGAACGGTACCGCCACGGGAGGCAGGCAGGTACGGTCGTTGCACAGCATGTACTCCACCTCCCCGGCCAGCGTGAACGCGGCATCGGAGGTCCGCGTGGTCACGGCATGGAACACCGGCTCTCCGGAATGATGCCGCACCAGCATGGCGAAGTTGGGGTCCATCTCCTCCACGGGCTCCGGCCCGGAGACCTCCAACAGGCCGGTATGGCCCTTGCCGGGGTTCAGGCGGATGACGGTCGGCAGCGGCCCATCCTCCCGCGGAAGGTGGAGGGCGTACAGATGCCATCCGGGTTCAAGGGTCGCCTTCAGGTCCACCTGCACACGCCCCTCCGCACCGGCTTCGACGGAGAACGACCACCGCGCCGGGCCGGTCGGTCCGGCCTGGAGCACGAGGAACAAAGGGATCAGCGCGGTGAAGGGCATGGCCTGCAAGGACGCACAAAAGTAGCAGGCCCGTACCGGGGAGGGACGGGCCATCTTGACCATCGCTTGCGATCCTGATGGATCACAGCGGCATCTCGATGTCGATGACCCTGGCGAGCGGGATGGTGGCCCCGTACTTCAGGACAAGGGTCCGGTCATCCGCCGACCAGATGGTGGTCTCCACGGCCTTCAGGCCTTCGGCATCGCGGAACAGGATCCGGCATTTGCCATGCTCGCCGTTGCCGAGCTGCACGGCACGGGACACCTTCTGCTTGAGCTCCGCGCGGTGTGCATCGGACAGCAGCACGGCCTCCTGCGGGAACCGAAGGCGTTCCAGATCCTCCTTGGCGATCACTTGAGCGGCGGTCGGTTTCATGGGCTCTGAACGGTGAGGGCCTGAAGATAAGGCCCGATCACGGGACGGGCACACCGAAGATCACATCGCCCACCCCGGGCTGGGCGGCGAATCCGGCGGAGAGCCGATGACCGACCACCCAGGCGATCTCACCTGCGGCGCACAGGACATACACGGCGCCCTTCCGGTCCCGAGGCACCTTGGCATCGATCAACAGATCGCTCACCAGGCGGGAGCCTCGACCGCCATGGGGCCTGAAGCGATCGCCGGCGCGCCAGGGCCGGAGGACCAACGGACCATGCAGTCGGGCGGCCGCAAGCCGCACCACATGGCGTTCGTCGACCACGCCTCCCGGATCATCCCGCAGCAACCGCACTGGTGCTGAGCCGGGCAGGGCGAGGTCGGCCCCGATGGTATAAGTGGGACCGGCTTCCGCCGGGCAGGACCAGCGCAGCCGGTCGCGGTCCACGAGCAGCTGGCCATCCTTCAACTGGAAGCGTGCACCTGTCCGCCGATGGGCCACTGCGCGCAGGATGCGATCCAGCTGCGCGGGATGCACGCCGCGATGCCGGAGGGCTTCGTGCAGAACGAGCCGAGGCAGCGGAGCCGACTCCAGGAGCTCGAAGGGGATCCCCTCCCCATCCACGGACCGGTCACCGGAGCGGACCTCCCAATGGACGATCAGCTCGTGCAGATGGCCGACGGACCGGGCGATGGCCCGATCGCACCCCGGGCTCATCCGCCGCATGAGCGGCAGCAGTTCGTGGCGCACGCGGTTCCTCCGGAAGGCCGGATCGGTGTTGCTCGCATCCTCGCGGAACGGGATGGCCTGATCGGACGCATACGCGGCGATGGCCTCCCGGGGGACATCGAGCAATGGTCGGATGAAGGGGCCGCTTCGGCGAGGGATGCCGCGCCATCCCCTCAGGCCGGTCCCGCGCATGAGGTTCAACAACAGCGTCTCGATCACATCGTCGCGGTGGTGGGCGGTGGCCACCTGGCGGATGCCGAGCCGAAGCGCGGTGCCATGAAGCCATTCGGCGCGGGCGCTGCGGGCCAGCATCTCCACGGAGCCGTTCGCCGTTCCGCGAAGTCGCGGCACGTGCAAGGAGGTGGTCTCGAAAGGGACCCCTTGTTCACGACACCACTGAAGGAGCCAGGCCTGGTCCTGTTCGCCCTCCGCTCCGCGCAGCCCATGTTCGGCATGGGCGGCCACCACAGGGTGGCCCAGTCGCCGCAGGATATGGAGCAGGACCATGCTGTCCAGCCCTCCGCTCAACGCAACGAGCACGGTCGCGCCCGGTTCCAATAGCCCGTGGACGCGGAGCGCCTCCCGCACCTCAGGCACCAGCATCACCCAGGGCGTTGATGACCGAGCTGGCCTTCAGGGCGCATTCCTCCCACTCGCGCTCCGGATCGCAGGCCGCGGTGAGGGCACTGCCCGTCACCAACCGGGCTTCCCCGGTACGCGCATCGTACTCCACGGTGCGGATGACCACGTTGAGATCCACGTCCCCGGCCCCATCGCACCATCCGAATGAACCGCTGAAGAGCCCCCGTCGCTGGTCCTCGTGAAGGTCGATCAAGGCCATGGCGCGGTGCTTCGGCGCGCCGGTCATGGAGGCCATGGGGAAGGCGGCCAGGACGGCATCGATCGGGGCCCGGCCGTCCTCCAGGCGCGCTTCCACCCTGGAGACCATTTGATGCACATGACCGGTGCTGCGGATGCCGCATAGTTCAGGCACGATCACGGACCCCGGGACGGCCACGCGGCTGAGGTCGTTGCGGACCACGTCCGTGGCCATCACGTTCTCCGCGCGCTCCTTGGGGTCGAGGGCCAGCTCCACCGCCAAGGCGCGATCGGCGTCGGGGTCGCTCGACCGTTGACGGGTCCCCTTCATGGGTTCGCAATGCACTCGGCCGCCCGCGGTCCAAAGGAACCGTTCCGGCGAAAGGCAGATGGCGTATTGGTCGTCCCACGCGTGGAAGGCGGCGAAGGAGGCCTGCGTCATTCGGCAGGCGCGCATGAACGCGGCATGCGGATCACGGCCGGGGAGAAGGGCTCTTCGCTCCACACAGTAATTGATCTCGTAGATGTCCCCGCGCTGCACGTGCTCAAGCAGTTCGGCCGTGTGGCGCAGGTAGGCAGCCTTGTCGGTCGAGAGCGACCATCCGCCCCAGGCTGCCATCGACCGCTCGGGCACCGGGGTGCTCAACCGTTGCACGAGCACGTCCACCGCCTGGGGGTCCGTGCCGTGGAAATGGGTACGACCACCCACCCAGTGGACCATGACCTCGGGGACGAACCAGCGGATCAAGGGCCAATGACCGGAGCGCGGATGCCGACCGGACTGACCGAAGAGAGGCTCGCGCAGGTCATAGCCCAGGAAACCCATGGAAGGCCCGCCACCCATCAGCAGTTCACGCCAGCGCTCCAGTGCCTGGTCGGGCCGGTCGCTTTCCACGAGCAGACGGCAACCCACGCCCAGGACCGCCTCCCCGCGGTCGGCGGCACGGCGATACTGCCACCGCCGCTCCTTGCGCAGGGCGCGTGCATCGAACGGGAGTGGATGCTCGAGCGTTCTGATCAGCCGCATGACCGACCGAAGTTATCCCAAGGAAGCAACCCCGGAAGGCCGATCGCGTCATCCATCGGAAGTCGAACGTTCCACCCCCCGCTCCACCTCCAAGATCATTCATCAAATGCCTGATCACCAGGCGAGTAACAACCAGGTTCCGCGGCACGGGAACCCCAGCTTCCATGGTTCATTGGACGCAGGGGGGGTTGAACTGGTCCGAAGAACCACCTAGATTTGAGGTTGCCATGATGAAAAAGTTACTCACGTCGTCCTGTGTTCTGATCGCCGGTGCCGTCCTCGGGCAGGCCCGTTTGGTGATCAATAACAACGCCTACGTGGTCTTCGACCCGAACACGCCGGCAGCGCAAGCCACCTATCTGGTGGTGGACAACCCGAACGCCAACGCCATCACGGTGGCCGGCACCGGGGCGAACATCGTCTCGGAGCGTGAGCGGAACTTCATCCGGTGGTCCATCGGCACCAGCACGGGTGCCTACTCCATCCCCTTCACCAACCCCGGCAACGTGAAGATGCCGCTGACCTACACGGTCCTTGCGGCCGGGAGCGCAGGCGGTTCAGTGTTGTTCTCCACCTATAACTACGATGGCACCGACGCGGCCGTGCCCGTGGCCAACCGCTGGAACAACGCCCTGTATCAGCCGTCGGACGTGACGCACATGAACAACTGGGACACGGGTACGAACCTTACCCCCGGTGCGACCAACGAATCCGGTCACGTGGTGGACCGCTTCTGGATCATCGATACCCAAGCCTCCGGGTTCGCCTACGCGAACAAGCCGGATGCGTCGATCGTGTTCCGGTACGATGCCGCGGAGATCACGGGCGGCAACACCATCGGGGCCGGTGACCAGCTGATCGCGCAGCGCTTCAATTCCGGCACGAACGAGTGGGGCGATTTCCTGCCCACCTGCGTGTGGAACACCGCTCCCTATTCCGTGGCCGTTCCGGCGGCCGGCGTCATCCCCGACGCGGATTTCTTCCGGTCCTGGACGCTCTCCGACATCGGCAACCCGCTGCCGGTTGAACTGGTCGACTTCAAGGGTTCCTGCGAGGATGGACAGGTGCTGCTGGACTGGACCACCGCTTCGGAGCGGGACAACGATTATTTCGTGGTGGAGAAGAGCCTCGACCACGTGGAGTGGACGATGATCGGGCAGGTGGACGGCGTGGGGAACAGCGTGAGCACCACGAACTACTCCTTCGTGGATGCGGATCCGACCGCGATGGCGTACTACCGCCTCATCCAGACCGACCTGGACCGTACGACGACCATCAGCAAGGTGATCGCGGCCGGCTGCGGCATGGGCACGGGTATCGAGATCGTGAACGCGTTCGATGCCGGTGATGCGATGGTGGTGACCGTGAGCAGTTCGATGGATGATGTGTACGACCTCTCCCTTTTGGATGCGCAAGGGAAGGTGATGACCACGCAGCCCCGGGCCGCGATCGCGAACGGGATCACCCAACTGGTGGTTCCCACGGAGTCCATTGCGACGGGCATCTATGTGGTGCAGCTGGAGAACTCCGGCAACCGGATGAGCCGCCGCGTGCACCTGCAATAGGTGATCCTTCTTGGAACGAGCAAGAAAAGGCGCCTTCGGCGCCTTTTCTCATTCCCGACGGCGTCCGGACGGAACACCCCAGGGCAGGAAGGCGGCCAGCAGGGCCGCGGCACCGGCCAGCAGGGATGCCCACCGCAACACTTCGCCCAAGGCGACGAACGGTGAACGAGCACGGTTCAGGCGCATGGTGTCGCGGATCACGGCCTCCTGCCACCAGGCCGTAGGCTGGTGGATGATGCCCCGTTGGTCGACGAAGCAACTGACACCGGTATTCGCCGAACGGGCGATGGCGCGACGGCATTCGATCGCCCGGAGGCTCGCGTAGGTGAGGTGCTGCCGGTATCCATGGCTGTCGCCCCACCACCCGTCGTTGGTGATGATCGCGATGAGGTCGGCGCCGTTGCGCACGTAATCGGCCACGTAGTCACCGAAGACGGATTCATAGCAGATCACGGGGGCCGCTCCGTACCGGCCGTCGGCCGGGCTGAACACGGTGCGCTCCTCCTGTTGGGCGAGGCTGCCGGTGGTGCCCCCCATATCGATGGACAACGCCTCCAGGCCTCCGAGCAACGCTTCGAAAGGAAGCTGCTCCACCCCCGCCACCAGCTTGCTCTTGCGGTAGGCGACCGCCGGTTCGCCCGGTGCGACGTACAACGCGGCGTTGGCCGCTTCGAAGTACCGGTCCGTCCCCCCGATCGGCCGTGAGGTCACCGTCCGTTCGGTCCTGTCGAGCAGGCGGGAGCTCGACATGCCGGCGAGGACGGCGCAGTAGGGATGGCGCTTCTGCCAGGCACGGATGCTGCGCACGCTCCCGGAGGCCTCCAGGTCGTTCTCCCAAAGGCCTTCGAGCTCCAGCTCGCCGCCCTCGGTGATGAACACACGCGAAGGTTCCTGCAACGCGGTCTCAGGCAGCAGCAGTAACCGCGTGCTGTCGGTCATCCGGGGCTCGGCCAGCTCGAGCATGCCGGCCAACTGCACCAACGGATCGATGCCGCCGAACTTCTCCGAATAGGGATCGATGTTCGGCTGCACCACCACCACCTCCAAGGGAGCACCGCGTTCGACATAGGTGATGAACCGCGCCCAGGAGAGCAGCACGGGCAGGGTCATCACCAGCAACGGGGCCCATGCCAGCCGGGCGCGACCACCGGAGAGCAGCCAGCGCAGCACGAGCAGGTTGGTCATGAGCACCCATACCGATCCTCCGAGGTGTCCGGTGAGCTCGTACCACTGCACCCATTGCGGGCGGGCCGCGAAGCCGTTGCCGAGCGTGAGCCAGGGCCACTGCAGGTCCCATCGCATGTGCAGGACCTCCCAGGCCATCCACCACCCCGCAAAGGCGGCCCAGCCGGCCCAACGGCCGTATCGGCGTCGCACCCGTCGGCCGACCGCGAAGGGGATGAGCTGCAATCCGGCATTGGCCAGCATCACGCCCACGCCCAGCAGCAGGCGGGTGCCCCAGCTCTCCTGCACCTGACCGAGCCACGAGGTGGTCACCAGGTTCCAGAGCGCGAGCCCGGCGAAGATGATCCAACCGGTGCCGCGCCGGGCGCACGGCCCACCTGGAGGGCAGCGCAGTTCCACCACCAGCATGAAGGGCACAAGGCCCACGAACAACAACGGGGACAGGCTTCCGGAGGCAGGCCAGGCCACGGTGAGCAGGACGCCGCCCAGGAGGGCCAGGCACAGATGGGTGAGGTCGCGCACGATGGCGCCGAAGGTAGCTGGGCTCAGTAGAGCAGGTACATCTTGCCGAATCCCTTCTCGATGTGGGACGAGGCCCCCGACTCGCGCCGCTCCATCTCCTCCCCGTGCAGCTGGGCGATCACGCGATAGAGGTAGACCCCGCGGCCCAGGCGATCGCCGAACTGATCGGTGCCGTCCCACGCGAACTCGGTGATGTTGCGGCCCACGCGCACCGGCCCCAGCTCGGCCAGGCCGATCTCCCGCACCACGCGACCGGTGATGGTGAGGATCTGCACCTTGAGGTAGGTGGGCGGCTCGGTGCCCGTCACCGTGAAGACGAAGCGCGTGCTGGTGGTGAAGGGGTTCGGGTAGTTGAGGACGTCGGTGATGGTGGGCCGGGTGATCACCTCGAACCGGATGTCGTAGTTGCGATCGCCGGAGATGTTGCCGCTGGCGTCGTTGGCCTGCACGGTGAGCTTGTACACGCCGTCGGCGGTGAAGGTGGGCCGGTAATCGATCCGCGCGATGTTGTCCGCACCCGTGGCCGGAATGAACCGCATGAGCTCCGTGCCGGCGCCGTCGCGGAAGTGGATCCGACGCACCAAGCCCGAGGGCTCCGTGAGGAAGACCTTGAAGTTGACCGTGTCGGACGGTTGGTCCATCAGGAGAACGGGGTTCTCGTCGTCCAACGTCACCAGGATCTCGGGCCGCGCGCTCACGATGTCGCCGTCCAGGATGTGCACCCCGTCAAAGGTCACGTCCAGCAGCGGGTTCTCATTGTCCTCGCTGACGGTGAAGCGCAGTTGGGCGATGTTGTTGAAGTGGTATTGTTCGTACTGGTCGTATCGGCCGGTGGCGCTGTCCACGGGGTTGGCCTCGATGATGATGGTATTGAGGCCCCCGAGGCCATCGGTGCTGAAGCGGATGGTGTCCATGAGCACGGCGCCGGCCGGTAGCGGTGCATTGCGCTTGTCATGCACGGCGCGACGCTGGCCGTCCGCGTTCACCACCCAGGCATGCATCAGCAGGCTGTCCATGCCGAAGGGACTGATGTTGTGCACCGCCACGGCCAGCTCGGCCTGCTGCGGTTCGGCGATGGCCTCCAGATTGCTCACGAAGCCCAGGGGGGGATCGATGGCGCACTCCGGCTCCGGCGTCATCAGCAATTGCCAGCGATCGAGCTGGGAGGGCAGCGGCTCGGCGACCGAGTCGTTGAGGAGCTTGGCGCGGAGCCGAACGTAGGGGAACTGGGCCGCATTGATGCCGCTCTGAAAGACGGCCTGGGGGATGGAATCCAGCGGACCGCCCCGTTCGAACACCAGTTGCTCGGCGCCCTGCGGGGACACCCCGTACACCTGGATGTTGACGCTGTCGCGCACATCGTTCGGGAACTCGTCCCAGTAGAGGCCCTTCCACTCCGAAGCGGGGCCGGCCCAGGGCGCCACGATATCACCGGCCACGCCCTGGGTGGTCACGAACGTCGAGAGGTTGATGGCCGCATTGCTGGTGGCGCCCATCACCTGGATCGCCGACCCGGGATCGCCCTTGGTACCGAAGAAGATGTAGGGCACCGTGTCCGGAGCGCTCTGCAGGTCGGTGGCACCGAT
>JAEUSW010000160.1 GCA_016788285.1 Flavobacteriales bacterium | reverse complement strand
TTCTTCCGCACGCACCACGACAAGCAGGAGTGGCTCTACGCCCACATGAGCGGTTTCCTCGGCAGCTATATCGCCACGCTGTCGGCGTTCAGCGCCGTCAACCTCGGCATGATCAAGCCCCTGTGGCTGCAATGGCTCTGGCCCACCTTGTTGGGCGTGCCGCTCATCGTGGGCTGGATCCGCTACTACCGCGGCCGCTTCGACAACGGCGAACGCCCCCGCTTCCTCGGTCGTCTGCGCATCGGCTGAGCCGTCGGCCCATCCGGTACCTTTGGCGCATGGCCGCGCGTTGCGTGTTCTCCGTCGACGTGGAGGAGTGGTTCCACATCCTCGACGTACCCTCCACGCCCCCCCTGGCACAGTGGGGTGCCCTGGAGTCGCGCGTGGAGGCTTCGTTCGGACGCATGCTCGAGGTGTTCGCGGAGAAACGGGTGCGCACCACGCTCTTCTTCCTGGGCTGGGTGGCCGAGCGCCATCCGCAGCTGGTGCGGGAGGCCGCTGCACAGGGGCACGAGATCGCCTCGCACGGCTATGCGCACGAGCTCGTGTACAAGCACGACCGACGGCATTTCACCGAGGATGTGCGGCGGGCGAAGGGCATCATCGAGGATGCGGCCGGCGTGCGCGTGCGCGGCTATCGGGCGCCGGGCTTCAGCGTCACGCAGGAGACCCCGTGGTTCTTCGAGGCCCTCGCAGAGACCGGCCATGCCTACGACAGCAGCATCTGGCCCGGTAGCCGCAATCACGGCGGTTGGCCGGGCGCCCTGCCCGTGCCGCACGTGGTGCCCACGGCCAAGGGCGACATCGTGGAATTCCCCATCAGCCTGGGCAGCGCCTTCGGTCGTCCGCTCTACTTCTTCGGTGGCGGCTACCTGCGCTTCTTCCCGTACGCCGTGATCCGCGAGCGTGCCAGGGCCGTGCTCAAGGAGCAACGCCCGGTGGTGTTCTACCTGCACCCCCGCGAGGTGGACCCCGGCCATCCGCGATTGCCCATGAGCGCCAAGCGCCGCTTCATGAGCTACGTGAACCTCGACACCACCGAGCCCAAGATGCGCCGCCTGTTCGACGACCTGCCGATGACCACGTTCGGGGAGCTCGTGGATGCCGGTGTGGCCCACCTCCCGCGCCAGGTCGCATGAGCACGCACCGCAAGGCGCTCTTCCTGTACACGGAGCTGGCCCCGTACTTCCTGGCCTGTGTGGAGGAACTGGTGCGCGACCACGACGTCGAGGTGCACCTTGTGCGCTGGCCCGTGAACCGCGAGGCGCCCTTCGACCTGCGCTTCGCCGACCGCGTGCGAGTGTACGAGCGCGACGCCCATGACGAGCAGGCTTTGCTGCGCCTGGCACATGGCGTCGGACCCGACATCGCCTTCGCCAGCGGCTGGGTCGACAAGGCCTACCTGCGCGTGTGCCGCATGCTGCACAAACAGGGGTTGCCCACGGTGATGTGCAGCGATACGGCCTGGCGCGGTGACGCCCGCCAGTGGGCCGCGGTGGCCGCCACCCGGCTCTGGCTGAGGCGCACCTTCAGCCACGCGTGGGTCACCGGGGGGGCGCAGGCGCGCTATGCCCGCCGCCTCGGATTCCCCGACCTCAACATCCGCACCGGCTTCTACAGCGCCGACACCGCCCGGTTCCTGCCCCTGGGGCGCCGCCTGATCGCACAACGCACCGACCGCTGGCCGCACCGCTTGCTCTGCGTGGCCCGCTACATCCCCACGAAGGGCCATCAAGTGCTCTGCGACACCTTCGCCACCCTGTGCGATCAGGGCCTGGCGGGTGATTGGGAGCTGTGGATCGCCGGCACCGGCGAACTGCAGGAGCAGGTGATGGGGTCGCCTTCAGGCCGCCACGCGCGTGTCCGGCACCTGGGGTTCGTGCAGGCGCACGACATGGCGAAGGTGGTGGAGCAGTGCGGCGCCTTCGTGCTCCCCAGCACCTATGAACCCTGGGGCGTGGTGGTGCACGAGCATGCCTGCGCAGGCCTTCCCCTGTTGCTGAGCAGCGCGGTGGGGGCGGGCGAACGCTTCCTTGTTCCAGGGGCGAACGGTGTCCGATTCGCCGCCGGTGATCGCTCGGACCTGCGCACGGCCTTGCTGCGGTTGTTCCAGTGCAGCGATGCCGACCTCATGGCCATGGGCCGGAAGAGCCACGCCCTCGGTGCCGAGTGGACCCCCGCCGATTGGGCGCGGGTGGTGATGGACCTGATGAACGCCCGCCGTGAAGCCTAGAGCGCTCGTGTTCATCGACTGGTACCTGCCCGGATACAAGGCCGGCGGACCCGTGCGCAGTGTGGCCAACCTCGTGGACCATCTGCGCGACAAGGTGGACCTGCACATCGTGACCACCGATACCGATTACACGGAGACCACGCCCTACGCTGGTGTCGCGCCCGACCGCTGGGCCGTGATGCCCGGCGGCGAGAAGGTCTGGTACGCCTCGCGCACCGGGGTGAACGCAGCCACCTGGCGCAAGCTGCTCGCCGAAGGACCCTGGGCCACGGTGTACATGAACGGGATGTACTCGCGCTGGTTCAGCGTGCTGCCGCTGTGGCTGCTGAGGGGCACCGCCCAGCGCCGCGTGGTGGCCGTGCGTGGCATGCTCGCGGCCGGCATGATGAAGCACGGCGCGCTGAAGAAGCGTGCCTTCCTCGCGGCGATGCGCCTGCTGGGCTGCTACCGCGGCGTCGTCTTCCAGGCCACCAATGCGGAGGAAGTGGAGGATGTGAAGCGCTGGATCGGTGCGGAGGCGGAGGTGCGTCTGGTGCCGAACCTGGGGCGCCGCGCGCACGCCACCGGGCCCCCGAAGCGCGACAAGCGTCCCGGCGAGCTGCGGCTGGTGAGCGTCGCGCGCATCGCGGTGGAAAAGAACACCCTGTTCGCCATCGAATGCCTGAAGCACGTGAAGGGCGCGGTGACCTTCGACCTCTACGGGCCCATCTACGACGAGGCCTACTGGGCGAAGTGCCGGGAGGCCATCGCCCAGCTGCCGTCCGGTATCACCGTCACGCACAAGGGCGTGGCCGCGCCGGAGGAGGTGCCGGGCCTTTTCGCGCACTACCACGCCCTGTTCATGCCCAGCCAGGGCGAGAACTTCGGACACACCATGGTGGAGGCTCTCGCGGCCGGTCTTCCCTTGCTGATCAGCGACCGCACGCCGTGGAAGGAGCTCGAGCATCAGAACGCCGGCTGGGACATCCCCCTGGATGACCCGGCCCGCTTCACCCGGACCATCCAACTGCTGGTGCACATGGAGGCGGAGGCGTTGCGGGCGACCGCCGGCGGCGCTTTCGCCCTGGGCAAGCGATCTTTGGACGATCCGGCGCCGGTGCAACGCACGCTGGAGCTCCTGGTGCCATGACCGAACGCAAGCGTGTCGACCTTAGCCGGTTCACCAACGCCGACTTCCCCAAGGGGGCGGGCGCGGTGAAGATGACGCTGTGGTACTTCACCAACGCGCTCTTCTTCCTCAATCCCCTGTTCCCGTTCCGCTCGCCCAAGCCCGCGCTGCTCCGCCTGTTCGGTGCGCGGGTGGGGAAGGGCGTGGTGATCCATCCCGGGGTGAACATCAAGTACCCCTGGAAGCTCACCGTCGGCGACCATGTGTGGATCGGACAGCGCGCATGGCTCGACAACATCGACCAGCTCATCATCCGTGACCACGTGGTCATCAGCCAGGGCGCCATGATCATCCAGGGCAGCCACAACTACAAGAAGGTCGACTACCCGACCCTGAGCGGTCCCGTGGTGCTGGAAGAGGGCAGCTGGGTGGGGGCGGGCGCGATGGTGATGCTCGGCGTCACCCTGAAGAGCCACAGCGTGCTGGCCGCGGGCAGCGTGGCCACGAAGGACCTGGAGCCGTACATGATCCACCAGGGCAATCCCGCCCAGCCCGTGCGCGAACGCGTGATCGAATGAGGTTCACGCTCATCACCGTGTGCTATCAGGCCGGCGAGGAACTGGCCGAGACCGTGGCCAGCGTGCGCGCCCAGACCCATCCGCACATCGAGCACATCATCGTGGACGGCGCCTCGCCGGACGAGGCCACGCGTGCCGTGCTCCAGCGCTTCAACGACGGGCGCTCGATCCTCATTAGCGAGCCCGACAAGGGCGTGTACGACGCCATGAACAAGGGCCTGGCCCGTGCCACGGGCGACGTGGTCGGCTTCATGAACGCCGGCGACCTGCTCGAGGCGCCCGACGTGATCGCCAGGCTCGACGCGGAGTTCGCCCAGGGTGATGCCGACGTGATCTACGGCGATGCCCACATGGTGGACCCCGACGACATCCGGAAGGTCCGGCGATTCTGGACGGGCGGCGCCTACCACCGCGACAACTTCCGCAGCGGCTGGATGCCGCCCCACCTGGGCACCTACATCCGCCGCGCGGCCTACCAGCGCTTCGGCGGCTTCGACCTGCGCTTCCGCATCGCGGCCGATTACGAGCTGATGTTCCGCTTCCTGTACAAGCACCGGCTGCGCGCGCGCTACGTGCCGCTCACCATCGTGCGCTTCCGCCTGGGCGGGGCCAGCAACAAGAGCCTGGCGCACGTGTGGAAGGCCAACCGCGAAGTGGTGGAGGCCTGGCGCCACAACGGCTTCGCCCCGCCGCCGCTGCTGGCCATCCGCAAACTGTTGCGCAAATTGGCCCAGTACTTCCGTCCTTCCGGGTCATGAAGCGCGTCCTCGTCATCCACTACTCGCAGACCGGGCAGCTCTCCGCGCTGCTCGACCGCATCGTGGCGCCCTTGCAGGCCGCGGGCATGGTGGTGGACCATCTGCCCCTGCGGCCCGCCACGCCCTATCCCTTTCCGTGGACGCGCCTTTCCTTCTTCAACTGCTTCCCCGAGGCGGTGGGCCACGACCCCGTGCCACTGGAGCCGCTCACCGTGGCGCCGGACGGACCGTACGACCTGGTCATCCTGGGCTACACCATCTGGTTCCTCAACCCGAGCATCCCCATGACCAGCTTCCTGAAGCACCCGGACGCCGCCCGCTACCTGGCGGACCGGCCCGTGCTGACGGTGGTGGGCGCGCGCAACATGTGGGTGCTGGCCCAGGAGCACATGCGCCGTGCCGTGGGTGAGCTCCGCGGACGGTTGGTGGGCCACATCACCGTGGTGGACCGAAGCCCCAACCTGGTCAGCGTCATCACCATCATCCGCTGGATGTTCTGGGGGCGCCGAGACCCCTTCCTGGTGTTCCCCGCGGCCGGCATCCGCGCGGAGGACATGGACGCCTCGGCCCGGTTCGGCCGCGTGCTGGTGAAGCACCTGTCCTCCGGCGACCTCGGCGGGCTGAACGCCGCGTTGCGCCGCGAGGGCTCCATCCGCATCGTGCCCAGCCTGTTGATGCTGGAGAAGCGGGCCACCTTCCTGTTCGGCAAGTACCGCCGCTACATCCTGGCCAAGGTGCACCACGACCCGGGCAGCCGCCTGCGCCGCGTGAAGGTGTTCAGCACCGTGCTCACGATCGGGGTCTTCATTCTGGGTCCGATCACCACCCTCACCACGGGGCTGCTCTCCCTGGTGAAGCGACGGCAGCTGCGCGCCGAGGTGGAGCGGCTCTCGACGTACTGAGCCCCCTGAACAACAGGCCCTTGTCGCTTGTTTTTGGGCCGGTGCGGCCAGCGGTTACTTTTGCCGGTCCGCACAAAGGGGGGGAAGAACGCCAAGGCCTTGCACGACGTCTACATCACCCGGGTCTCCGGGTTCCTGCCGAACGCACCGGTCTCCAACGCGGAGATGACGGACTTCCTGGGCATGATCGACGGGAGACCGTCGCGTGCCCAGCACATCGTGCTGCGCAACAACGGCATCCTGCAGCGCCACTACGCCCTGGACCGCCAGGGGCGCATCACGCACAGCAACGCCCAGCTCGTGGCCGAGGCGGTGAAGGGCCTGGCCGGTGACGGCCTGGCCGTGCGCGACCTGGAGGTGCTGGCCTGCGGCACCAGCAGCCCGGACCAGTTCCTGCCTTCGCACGCCTCGCAGGTGCATGGCGAGCTGGACCATCCCCTGGAGATCGTGAGCACGGCCGGTGCCTGCTGCACCGGCATGCATGCCTTGAAGTACGGCTACATGAGCGTGGGCGCTGGACTTTCCCGCAACGCCGTGGCCGCCGGCAGCGAGCTGGTGAGCCCGATGATGCTCGCCCGCAACTTCGAGCGCGAGACCGAGCGCTACCGCCAGCTGGAGCAGGACCCCATCATCGGCTTCGAGAAGGAGTTCCTGCGGTGGATGCTGAGCGATGGCGCCGCCGCCGTGCTGATGGAGCCCGCGCCCCGCGGTCCGCTCAGCCTGCGCATGGAGTGGGTGGTGAGCCGCTCCTTCGCCAACGAGCTGGATGTGTGCATGTACAGCGGTGGCGACAAGGACGAGGAGGGGCGCTACCTCGGTTGGAAGCACTTCCCCCCGCAGGACCTCGCCGGACGCTCCATCTTCACCATGAAGCAGGACGTGAAGCTGCTGGGCCGCAACATCGTTCCGGTGGGCGTGCGTTTCCTGCGCGAGACCTTCGAGCGCCATGGTCTCGACCCCGCGTCCATCGACCACATGCTGGTGCACCTCAGCAGCATGTTCTTCCGCGACAAGGTGCACGATGAGATGGTGGCCCAGGGCATCGGCGTGCCCATGGACAAGTGGTTCATCAACCTGCCCCGGGTGGGCAACGTGGGTTCCGCCTCCATCTTCCTCCAGCTCCGCGACCTCATCGCCGAGGGCCATGTGAAGAAGGGCCAGAAGGTGCTGCTGATGGTGCCCGAGAGCGCCCGCTTCAGCTACGCGTTCGCCCTGCTCACCGCCGTGTAGGTCGCGGCGGCCTTCCTCGCAGGCTGGCTATCTTTGCGCTCCTTTCCCCGGCCGGGGGTGTTCCATCCCGGACCGGAGGACCCACGGCCATGAAGAAGGACGAAGTTCCCCAGGACGACGCCAACATGCTGGAAGGCAAGTTCAAGGTGGTGAAGTACGCCCTGAACGAGAACGGTGAGTTCGAGAAGGTGCCCAGTGTGGGCTGGGAGCCGGAGAACGTGGCCCTGAGCCAGGCCTGGGACGTCATCCACGAACGCGTGGAGGCCGCCCGGCAGCAGGTGTTGAAGGGTGACCTGAGCCCGCTGGCCTATCACATGGAGAAGAACATGATGGACGCCGCCCTGCTGGCACAGCACATGGACCTGCCGGCCCGCAAGGTGAAGCGCCATCTCGAGCCCGCCGGTTTCGCGGAGCTCGACCAGGCCCTGCTGGACCGATACGCGGACGTACTGTTGGTGACGGTGGACGAGCTGAAGCAGGTGCCCCGATGAGCCAGCCTGTCCGGGTGATCCCCTTCGACCACCAGCAGAGCGCCCATTGCGAGACGGGCGTCATCAGCAACCTGATGCGCTTCCACGGGCTGCCCGTGAGCGAGCCGATGGCCTTCGGCATCGGCTCCGGCCTGTTCTTCAGCCACATGCCCTTCCTGAAGATGAACGGCATCCCGGTGACCAGCTACCGGATCCTGCCGGGCTGGATCTTCAGCCGGTTCACCAAACGGCTCGGGATCAGCATCCGGCGGGTCACCTTCCGCGACCCGCGCGAGGCGATGGATGAACTGGACCGGGTGCTGGCCCAGGGCCTGCCGGTGGGAATGCTCACCAGCGTCTTCTACCTGCCCTACCTGCCGAAGGCGTTCCGGTTCCACTTCAATGGCCACAACATCGTGGTGTTCGGGAAGGAGGGCGATGAGTACCTGGTGAGCGACCCGGTGATGGACGGGCCGACGCGCATCCATCGCTCCGCGTTGATCCGGGCCCGGTTCGCCAAGGGCATGCCCAACATCAAGGGCCGGATGTACTACCCCACGCGGGTGCCCACCGATGCCGACCTGCGCACGGCCGCCCTCAAGGGCCTGCGGCGCACCGCCCGCGACATGAGCACCACGCCGCTGCCCATGTTCGGCAGCAAGGGCATCGGCTACCTCGCCGGCAAGCTGCGCCATTACGAGCGCCGCCTGGGCGAGAAGGACGCCCGGCTCGCGCTGGGCAACCTCATCCGCATGCAGGAGGAGATCGGCACCGGCGGCGCCGGTTTCCGCTTCATCTTCGCCGCGTTCCTCATGGAGGCGGCCAAGCTGCTGAACGCCCCGCCCCTCAAGGAGATGGCCCTGGAGATGAGCCGCATCGGCGACCAGTGGCGCGACCTCGCCTACCAGGCCGGCCGCCTGTGCAAGGGCCGCGCCGAGGCCCACATCACCTACGACCACCTGGCCGACAAGCTGGCCGACATCGGGCGCCAGGAGACCGCCTTCTTCAAGCAGCTCCACCAGTTCGCCAAGCAGCTATGACCGCCCCGGACATCCGGGTGGAGGGCCTGGTGAAGCGCTATCGCAGCGGAGGACGACCCGCTGTGAACGGCATGCAGCTGCAGGTGATGCCCGGGGAGTTCTTCGGTCTGCTCGGCCCCAACGGCGCCGGAAAGACCACGATGATCAGCATCCTCACCGGGGTGCTGGCGCCCAGCGAGGGCCGGGTGCTGGTGCGTGGCCTCGACGTGGTGAAGGAGCCCGGCCGCGTCCACCGCCTCATCGGCTTCGTGCCGCAGGAGATCGCCCTGTACGACACCCTCACCGCCCGCGAGAACCTCCGTTACTTCGGCCGGCTCCACGGCCTGTCGACCGCGGTGCTCGGCGAACGTTCCGAGGCCTTGCTGGTGCGTACCGGGCTACAGGACCGCGCCGACGAGCAGGTGCGGCATTGGAGCGGCGGCATGCGCCGGCGCCTCAACATCGTGGTGGCCCTCCTCCACGCGCCACCGATCCTCTTCCTCGACGAGCCCACCGTGGGCATCGACATCCAGAGCCGCGCCGCCATCTGGGACCTGCTCCATGAGGTGAACGCCGGTGGCACCACCGTGCTGTACACCAGCCATCACCTGGAGGAGGCCGAGCGCCTGTGCACCCGCGTGGTGGTGATGGACGATGGCCGCAGCGTGGGTGAGCTGTCCACCGCACGAGGCGGGGGAGGAGAGCGTTTGGAGGACGCCTTCCTCCGCCTCACCGGACGCCAATTGCGCGACTGACCCCATGTTCACCCGCATCCTCGCCCACGTGCACAAGGAGCTGCTGCTGCTGCTGCGCGACCGCACGGGCCTGCTGCTGGTCTACGTGATGCCCATCTTCCTGGTGAGCGTGATGGCCGTGGTGCAGGACGCCCCCTTCCGCGACTTCAGCGACAAGCAGGTGCGCGTGCTGTTCAAGGACCTGGACGGCGGTCCGGTGGGGGAGGCCGTGCGGAGCGGCCTGGAGGCCACAGGCAGCTTCACCATCACCAGCGGACAGGAGCTGGACGAAGTGGCGTTCCGCGAGCGTGTGCGCCGCGGCGAGCACCAGATCGGCGTGGTGGTGCCCGCCAACGCCACCGAGGCCGTCGCCGCCCGCTCGGAAGGCACCATGGCCCTGCTCTTCGACCCGCTCACCGGCGACAGCACGGCCGCCCCGGTGGCCGACAGCTCCTCCGTGCTGATGGTGGTGGACCCCGCCGTGAAGCACGTCTTCCGCGAGCTGGTGCGCAGCAGCCTGGTCCGCGTGCTGGCGGGCATCAGCTCCGAACGGCTGCTGGCCGACATGCGCGTGCGGCTGGAGGCCATCAACGGCGACACCCTGCCGCCGATCGCGCTGGGCGGTCCCTTCGTGGGCATCGATCAGCAACTGGCCGCCCGCGAGCTCACCGGCAGCAAAGTGGCCAGCGACACCACCGCCCACAACGTGCCGGCCTGGACCATCTTCGCCATGTTCTTCACCGTGGTGCTGCTGGCCGGCAACATGGTGAAGGAGCGCACGGCGGGCTGCATGGTGCGCCTGCTCACCATGCCCGGCACGGTGGCCGAGCGCCTGATCGGTCGCATCGCCGCCTACCTCATGGTCTGCCTCACCCAGCTGGCCCTGCTGCTCAGCGTGGGCCATTGGGTGCTGCCGCTCTTCGGCCTGCCACCGCTGCGCTTCGGTCCGGTGGAGGACCTTCTCCTGCTCGTGCTGGCCGCGCTCTTCATCGGGCTGGCGGCCACCTCCTTCGGGGTGCTGGTGGGCTCCTTCTCGCGCACCCAGCA
>JAEUSW010000135.1 GCA_016788285.1 Flavobacteriales bacterium | reverse complement strand
GGCCTTCTTCAACAGGGCCTTCTCGTCCTTCTCGGTCTCGGCGATGATGTCGTCGAGCTCCTTCTTCTTGTGGTCCAGGTCCTTCTGGCGCTCCTTCACGAGGTTCGCGCTCTCCTCCACCACCATCTTCTTGGCATCGATCTGCGCCTTGGTCTCCTTGATGCGCTTCTCGGCCAGCTGGATCTCCAGGTTCTGGAACTCGATCTCCTTGCTGAGGCTGTCGTACTCCCGGTTGTTGCGCACCTTGCTCTGCTGCGCCTCGTACTTCTTGATCGACGCCTTGGCGTCCTTGATCATGTTCTGCCGGTCGGCCACGTTGTTCTCCAGCTCCTTCAGCTCCTCCTCAAGCTTGGACAGGCGGGTGTTCAGGCCGGCGACCTCATCCTCCAGGTCCTGCACTTCCAGCGGCAGTTCGCCCCGCTGCGTGCGGATGCGGTCCACCTGGGCGTCGATGACCTGCATGCGGTACAGGTCCACCAGCTTCTCGGCGACGGTGATCTCCGCCTTGCCGGCGGCGTGGGTTGCCCGGGCGGCGCCGTTCTTGACGGCGGCCGTGCCCTCGCTCTTCGCCGCGGTCTTCACGTCGGTCTTGGCCATGTTCAGGAATAGTGGATGGGATCGGTGACGGTTTCCGTCAAACGGACCGCAAAGGTAGGGAAAACTTCCCCTAACCTACGCTGGATCAGCCGCATGGTGAACTGCTCGCTGCCGTAGTGCCCCACATCGGCCAGCAGCACCCGTCCGTCCGCCTGGAAATAGTCGTGGTACTTGAGGTCGGCGGTGATGAACACATCGGCACCGGCGGCCAGCGCATGTCCGATGAGGAAGGCCCCCGCCCCCCCGCAGAGCGCCACCCGCTGCACGGGCCGCCCCCTGAGCGGGCCATGGCGCATCACGCGCTGCCCGAAGACCTGCTTGATCCGCTCCAGGAAGTCCCGCTCGCCCAAGGGCCGCTCCCAGTGCCCCACCAGCCCGCTGCCGACCCCGGGGTGGTCGTTGGCCAGCGGCACCAGGTCATAGGCCACCTCCTCGTAGGGGTGCGCGGCCTTCATGGCGGCCACCACGGCGGCCTCCAGGGTGCGCGGCAGCACCACCTCCACCCGGGTCTCGGGCTCCTGGTGCCGCTCCCCCTTCCGGCCCACGAAGGCCTGGCTGCCCTCCCCCGGCCTGAAGGTGCCCTGCCCCTCGAGGTTGAAGCTGCACTCGTCGTAGGCCCCGATGCGGCCGGCCCCGGCCCGGAACAGGGCGGAACGGACGGGTTCGGCGTGCGCATGCGGCACGAAGACCGCCAGCTTGGCCAGCTGGGCCGGCCGCGGCTGAAGCACGCGCCGCCCCATCAGCCCGAGCGCATCGGCGATCTCCCCGTTCACCCCATCGATCACGTTGTCCAGGTTGGTGTGGATGGCGTACAGCGCGATGTCCCGCCGGATGGCGGCCAGCACCGTGCGCTCCACCGGCCCCCGCGGCACCAGGCTCTTCAGCCCGCGGAAGATCACCGGATGATGGCTGATGATCAGCCCGCAGCCCTTGGCCGCCGCCTCCTCCACCACCTGCTCCGTGCAATCGAGGCAGACCAGCGCGCCGGTCACCTCCGCCTCGGGGTCCCCGACGTGAAGGCCGCTGTTGTCGTAGTCCTCCTGCAGGCTGCGCGGGGCCCAGGCCTCCAGTGCGGTGGTGAGTTGCTTGATCTTCATCTTTGACGTTCCCCGCTGGGGCGGGTCCGCAGCAAAGTAACCATGGGCCTTCTTCGCGTTCTGCTCGCCCCCCTCTCCTGGCCCACCGCCGCCGTGCTCCGGCTGCGCCATGCGCTCTATGATGCCGGCCTGCTTCGGAGCACACGCCCCGCCGTGCCCACCATCGCCATCGGCAACCTCGCCCTGGGGGGGACGGGCAAGACGCCCATGCTGGAACTGGTGCTGCGCACGCTGCACGATCGGCGGCCGCTGGCCACCCTGAGCCGGGGCTATGGCCGGTCGGGGACGGACATCCACGAGGTGGCGGTCGGCGACACCGCGGAACGCAGCGGCGACGAGCCCCTCCAGGTGAAGCGGAAGTTCCCCGACGTCCGGGTGTTCGTGGGCGCGGACCGGGTGGCGGCCATCGCGCACATCGAACAGGCGGTACCCGCCGTGAGGGCCGTGGTGCTGGACGACGCCCTGCAGCACCGCCGCCTGGATGCGGGGCTCAACATCCTGCTCACCACCGCCCAGCGACCCTATTGCGACGATGCGCTGGTGCCGGCAGGCACCCTGCGCGACCTGCGGTGCAGGGCGCGGGCCGCACAGCTCGTGGTGGTGACCAAATGCGCGGAGCGGCCCTCGGCGGAGGAGCAGGTCCGTTGGCGCGAGCGCCTGCACCTTCGGTCGGACCAGGAGCTGTTCTTCGCAGGCATCACCTACGAGCCGCCGCGGTCGTTGGACGGGCAGCCCTTGGACCGTCCCCCCGGGCCAAGGGCCGGGGCGTTGGTGGTCACCGGCATCGCCCACCCGGAGCCCTTCGTGGAACATGTGCGGACCTTGTTCGGACCGGTGGAGCACAAGGGGTTCCCCGACCACCACGCGTTCACCCCCGGCGACCTGGCCCTGCTGGCACGTCGATTCGATACCTTCGCGCCCGCTCCGAACCTGCTGATCACCACGGAAAAGGACGCCGCCCGGCTGAGGTCGCTGATCCCGGGCGGACCCCTTGACGGACTCCCTGTGGCCACGATCGGCATGCGGACCGTGATCCTGAACGAACCCGAACGCTTCGCCGAGCTGCTCCGCCGCCATGTTGGACCGCATCCAGCGCATCGCTGACCACCTGAAGAAGGCCACCGGCGGCTTCGTGCCGGAGACCGGGATCATCCTGGGCACCGGCCTCAGCGGCCTGGGGCGGGAGATCCAGGTGGCGCACAGCATCCCGTACGGCGAGATCCCCGAGTTCCCGGTGAGCACGGTGCAGGGCCATCCCGGCCGCCTGCTCTTCGGCACCCTTGGCGGCCGACCCGTGGTGGCCATGCAGGGCCGCTTCCACTTCTACGAAGGCTGGAGCATGGCCGAGGTGGTGCTGCCGGTGCGGGTGTTCAAGCTGCTCGGCATCCGCCGGCTCTTCGTCAGCAACGCCTGCGGCGGGGTGAACCCCGACTTCGAAGTGGGCGACCTGATGGTGCTGAACGACCACATCTGCCTGTTCCCCAATCCCCTCATCGGGCCCAACCTGGATGCGCTCGGCACGCGCTTCCCGGACATGAGCGAACCGTACGACCACGCCCTGATCGCCCGGGCGAAGGCCATCGCCGAAGCGCATGGCATCGCGCTGCGTGAGGGCTGTTACGTGGGCCTGACCGGCCCCACGCTGGAGACCCCGGCCGAGTACCACTACGTGCGGGTGATCGGCGGCGATGCGGTGGGCATGAGCACCGTGCCGGAGGTGATCGCCGCCCGCCACATGGGCCTGCCCTGCTTCGCCATGAGCGTGATCACCGACATGGGGGTGAAGGGCCGCATCGAGAAGACCACCCACGAGATGGTGCAGCGCGTGGCCGAAGGCGCCGAGCCGAAGCTCACCCTCATCATGCGCGAACTCATCGCCGGCAGCTGATGGACCGCAAGGACGCTTCCACAGGCGCCCCGCACTGGAGCGAACGCTACGAGCTCGTGGTGGGCCTGGAGGTGCACGCCCAGCTGCTCACCGCCAGCAAGGCCTACAGCAGCGACGCCAACGCCTACGGCGACCACCCCAACACCAACGTGAGCGTGGTGACCCTGGGCCATCCCGGCACGCTGCCGGTGCTCAACCGGGCCGTGGTGGACCACGCCATCCGCCTGGGCCTCGCCACCGGATGCACCATCGCGGAGCGCATGCACTTCGCCCGCAAGAACTACTTCTACCCCGACCTGCCCAAGGGCTACCAGATCACCCAGGACACCACGCCCATCTGCACCCTGGGCCACGTGATGATCCCGGTGGAAGGCGGCGAAAAGCGCATCGGCATCACCCGGATCCACATGGAGGAGGACGCCGGCAAGAGCATCCACGACGTGGACCCGTTCAACACCCTGGTGGACCTGAACCGGGCGGGGGTGCCGCTGGTGGAGATCGTGAGCGAACCCGACATCCGCAGCGCGCAGGAGGCTTACGACTACCTGGTGGAGATCCGCCGGTTGGTGCGCTACCTGGACATCTGCGACGGCAACATGGAGGAGGGCAGCCTGCGGTGCGACGCCAACATCAGCGTGCGGCCCAAGGGCAGCGACCGCTTCGGCACGCGCTGCGAGGTGAAGAACCTCAACAGCTTCCGCCATGTGATGAAGGCCATCGAGCACGAGGCCCAGCGGCAGAGCGAGGTGCTGGACGCCGGCGGCACCATCCACATGGAGACGCGCACCTTCGACGCGGCCAAGGGCATCACCGCCGGCCTGCGCAGCAAGGAGCTCGCCCACGACTACCGCTACTTCCCCGAGCCCGACCTGGCCCCGCTGCGGGTGACCCAGGAACACCGCGACCGGGTGCGCGGGTCCATGCCCCCGCTGCCCCGCGAACTGCGGGCCCGCTACACCGGAGCGCTCGGGCTCAGCGCCTACGATGCCGGCGTGCTGACGGACGACAAGGCCACCGCGCTCTACTTCGAGGGCGTGCTGGCCACCTGCCCCAACACCAAGGCCGCGGCCAACTGGATGATGGGCGATGTGCGCGCCTGGTGCAACGCCCAGGGCCGCAGCATGGAGGAGTTCCCCCTGCCGCCCGCCCGCATCGCCGAGCTCATCGCCCTGATCGACGGCGGCCACGTGAGCCACAGCACGGCCTCCCAGCGCCTCTTCCCCCTGATGCTCGAACGGCCGGACGACGATCCGCGGCGGCTGGCCGAAGCGAACGACCTGCTGCAACAGCGCGACGACAGCGCCATGGAGGCCGCCATGCGCGAGGCCATGGACCGCTACCCGGATAAAGTGGAGGCCTACCGCAAAGGCAACAAGGGCCTGCTCGGCCTGTTCATGGGCGAAGTGATGAAGGCCACCAAGGGCAAGGCCGATCCCCGCCTGGCGAACACCGTGGTCCGCGCTCTGCTCGACCGGGAACCGACCCCCTGACCCACCCCACATGATGAACCGCATGTTCCGTCATCCCCTCCTTCCGCTCCTCGCCCTCACCCTCGCCGCCTGTTCCGGCGGCGGAGGCGGCCGCTCCATCGACCTGGCCATCGAAGGCGGCGGCGGCCGCACCGTGTTCTTCGACCGCTTCGAGAACAACCGACCGGTCCGCGTGGACTCCGTGGTGCTCTCCGCCGAGGGCAAGGGCACCCTGCACGTGCCGGCGCTTCCGCTGGATTTCTACCGCATCGCGCTCGACGATCGCGACGCGCTGATCGTGGCCCTCGACAGCGCCGAGACGCTGAGCGTGGAGGCCAAGGCCGGCGAGCTCGCCCGCCCCTCCATGCTGGACGGCTCGAAGCACACCCAGGACCTGCATGCCTTCTACCGCGAGGCCACCGTGCATGAGCAGCGCATCGATTCGCTCCGCAAGCTCATGGCCCAGGGCGCCGGCGACAGCACCACCGTGAGCGCCCTGAACGCGGTGAACGAGGCCTACTACACCCTTTGCAAGGACGCCATCAACGGGCACCCCGGCTCACCCCTGCAGCTGAGCGCGGTGAGTAAGCTGAACATGCAGCAGGACATGGACACCTACAAGCTGGTGCGCGATCAGCTGCGCGGCACGATGGGACGCTCCGGCTTCTTCACCGCCTTCCGCGATCAGGTGGACCGCATGGAGAAGCAGGCCCAGGCGATGAAGCAGCAGGAGGCCGAGATGCAGCGGCTGAGCAACCTGATCCCCGTGGGCAGCATGGCGCCGGAGATCGCCCAGCAGACACCGGACGGCCGCACCGTGAAGCTGAGCGACCTGCGCGGCAAGGTGGTCCTCATCGATTTCTGGGCCAGCTGGTGCAAACCCTGCCGCATGGAGAACCCCAACGTGAAGAAGGTCTACGACCGCTTCCAAGGCAAGGGCTTCGAGATCCTCGGCGTGAGCCTCGACCGGACCAAGGAGGCCTGGGTGGCCGCCATCCAACAGGACGGTCTGCCGTGGAAGCACGTGAGCGACCTCGGCTTCTGGAACAACGCCGCGGCCCAGGAGTACGGCGTCAGCAGCATCCCCTTCACGGTGCTTGTGGACCGTGACGGCAAGGTGATCGACAAGAACCTGCGCGGGCCCATGCTCGAGCGCCGCCTCACCGAGCTCTTCGGCAGCTGATCAAGGCCACCCGCGCATCCTCCATGCGCCACGCGCTTCTCCTCCCAGCGATCGCGCTGGCCTCCGGCGCGTGCGGCCAGTCGCCGTTCCAACAACGGGTCGACCATGTGATCACGGTGCGCTTGGACGACCAGGGGCATGTGCTGCGCGGGGAGGCCCGCTTCACCTACCACAACAACAGCCCCGGCGCCCTCGACACGCTGTGGGTGCACCTCTGGCCGAACGCCTACGCCGACCGGCACACGGCGCTGTGCCACCAACTGGACGCGGCCGGCGAGCTCGACCTCCATTTCGCGCGCGCCGAGGACCGCGGCGGCATCGACAGCCTCGACTTCCGCTCGGAGGGCCGGGTGCTGGCCTGGGGCCATCATCCGCAGCATGCGGACATCGGCTGGATCAAGCTGCCCACGCCCCTGGCCGGCGGCCGCTCCATCACCGTGGACACCCCGTTCCGGGTGAAGGTCCCCGACGGCAGGTTCTCGCGCCTGGGCCATACCGGCCAGTCCTATCACATCACCCAGTGGTATCCCAAACCCGCGGTGTACGACCAGGACGGCTGGCATGCCATGCCCTACCTCACCCAAGGCGAGTTCTTCGCCGACTTCGGCCGGTACGAGGTCTCCATCACCCTGCCCGCGAACTACATCGTGGGCGCCACAGGCGTGCTGCAGGAGAAGGAGGAGCGGCAGTGGATGGACTCCCTGGCCACACGTCCGGCGCCGGAGCGCAGGAGCCCGAAGGGTGCCGCACCCTTCCCACCCTCGGCGACCACCTGGAAGACGATCCGGTTCGCGCAGGACAGCGTGCATGACTTCGCCTGGTTCGCGGACAAGCGGTTCGTGGTGCGCAAGGGCTCCGTGGTGCTGCCCGAAAGCGGCCGAACGGTCACCACCTGGGCGCTCTCCACACCCCGCAACGCGGCGCTCTGGGAGAACGCCGTGACGTACATCAACGAGGCCCTGCTGCACTACGGCCAAGCCGTGGGCGATTACCCGTACGCCGCATGCACCGCCGTGGACGGGACCATCAGCGCAGGTGGTGGCATGGAATACCCGATGATCACCATCATCGGCAACATGAGCAGCGCCGAAAGCCTGGACAACGTGATCGCGCACGAGGTGGGTCACAACTGGTTCCAAGGCGTGCTGGCCAGCAACGAACGCGAGCACCCCTGGCTGGACGAAGGCCTGAACAGCTACCTGGAGCTGCGTTACATGAGGGCCCGATATCCCAACCCCGAAGGCGCGTTCGGCATCCCCGGGGAGGCACGGCTCATGCGGCACTTCTCCGATCCGCACCGGGCCGGGAACGAACTGGGGATGCGCCTGAACACCCGGCGCGACCAGGACCAGGCCGCATCCCTGCCTTCGACGCGCTTCTCGCCCACCAACTACGGCGCCATGGTGTACATGCGGACCGCGTTGGTGATGGACCAGCTGGAGGCCTACCTCGGCACCGCCCTCATGGACCGATGCCTGCACGCCTACTTCGAGGAGTGGAGGTTCAAGCACCCGGGACCGGAGGACCTGCGCACGGTGTTCGAGCGGGTGAGCGGCAAGGACCTGGGCTGGGCCTTCGATGAGCTGCTGGGGTCGACGCGCAAGGCGGACGTGACGGCGCGCCGGCTCAAGGACGGGGTGCTCCGCTACGCCATCCGGGGCGGATCGCACATGCCCTTCCCGGTGAGCGACCCCGGCGACCCGGTGCGCAGGACGTTCTGGGTGGAACCGGACAGCACACGACAGGTGAAGCTCCCCTGGCCCGATGTGGACCGCGTACGCATCGACGCGGTGGAACGCACGCTTGACGTGGACCGCCGCAACAACGGCGTTCGGGCGCACGGGCTCCTTCGCCGATGGACGGCTCCCCGGTTGGCGCCCCTCGTGGGCCTCGAGCGCGAGGACCGACGCAGCACCTGGCTGAGCCCCGCGATGGCCTGGAACGCCCACGACGGGTTCATGGCCGGCATCGCCCTGCACAACGCCACCTTCCCCATGCAGCGCGTGGACTGGGGTCTTGCCCCGCTGTACGGCGTCCGCAGCGGGCGGCCCGTGGGTGGAGCCCGGCTCTTCTGGCACCACGACCGGATGGCGCACGGACCGGTGGGCAACATCCATGTGGGCGTCACCGCGCAGAGCGCCTCGCTCCTCGCGGAAACGCCGCTGGATCGCTGGTATCTGCGGGTGTCACCCCAGCTCACCGTGGACCTGCGCAGCGATCCCGGCCGGCGACGGACCTCGCACAGCGTGGGCTACAGGGCCGTGGTGCTCCGCGAGACCCTGAGCGGCATCCAGGGCGACACGCTCACGATCGACCGCACGAACGAGGACATCTACCACGAGCTGAGCTACCGGCTGCAGGGCCGCGCTCCCCTCCTGCCCCGATCCCTCCGGCTCGATGTGCAGCACCACGCTGCGTTCACCCGGCTGACGCTGGAGGCGCGGCAGGCCTTCGTGTACGACGACCGCAAGCACCGCGTGGCCTTCCGGCTCTTCGTCGGCCAGTTCCTGCGCACCGACGACCGGCTGATGCAGCGGCAGATGGGCTGGCGCCTGCACTGGGGCTCCAGCGACATGACCTTCGACCACCTCTTCATGGACCGGCAGGACGTGGGACGCAACACCGCGCAGCAGATGGCGAAGGACCAGGGCGCCTTCCGCGTGCCCACGGCGCAGGGCACCTCGGACAGCTGGATCGCCGCGCTCAACCTGGAGGCGGACATGCCCTTCATCCTTCCCCTGAGCGTGTACGCCAGTGCCGGTGCGGCACCCTACACGGAAGTGACCGCATCGGGCCGTACGGAGAAATGGCGCATGCACGCCGAGGCCGGCATCGGCATCCGCATCGTGCGCGATGTGGCCGAGATCTGGGTGCCGCTGGTCTTCACGCGCGAGATCGCGGATGAGCTGGAGCTGCGCGACGTCGACTTCGCGGAGCGCATCCGCTTCGTGCTCGCCCTCGAGAAGCTCAACCCCTTCGAGCTCATCCGGGCCATCCGGCCATGAACGCTCCACCTGGCCCGCGACGGACCGGGACCACGCGCATCCGCGCGCACCAACGGATCACCCCCACGGCGATCTTCGCACACGGATGAAGCCCGGCCAACGGATCCACTTCCTGAGCGACTTCCACCTCGGTGTGCCCGACCCGGCCTCCAGCCTGGCCCGGGAGAAGCGCATCTGCGCCTTCCTGGACGAAGCGGCGAAGGATGCGGCGGAGATCCACCTCCTGGGCGACCTCTTCGATTTCTGGTTTGAATGGCGCCGGGCCGTGCCGCGGGGGCATGTGCGGCTGCTGGGGAAGATGGCCGAACTGACGGACCGCGGCATCCCGGTGCATCTGCACCTGGGCAACCACGACATGTGGATCTTCGATTATGTGCCCGGTGAGACGGGGGTGACCGTCCATCGCGAACCCATCGTGCGCGCCTGGAACGGCAAGCGCTTCCTCATCGGCCACGGGGACGGGCTCGGCCCGGGCGACCACGGCTACAAGTTCCTGAAGGGCGTGTTCCGCAACCCGGTCTGCCAGTGGCTCTTCGCCCGGCTGCACCCCGACTTCGCCCTGTGGCTGGGCGATCTCTTGAGCGGCCAGAGCCGGAAGAAGAGCTACGAGAACGACCGGCGCTGGCTCGGTGAGGACAAGGAATGGCTCGTGCAGTACTGCCGCGAACGGTTGCGGACCGAGCACTTCGACCACCTGGTCTTCGGCCACCGCCACCTGCCGATCGACCTGGAGGTGGCCCCCGGTGCCCGCTATGTGAACCTGGGCGACTGGATCAGCCAGTTCACTTACGCCACCTTCGATGGCCATGAGCTGAAGCTGATGAAGCGGACCGGCGACGGGCCGCTGATCGGGGATGTGCGGATCACGGGCGGTCCGGCGGTGTAGGGCATCATGGCCGGCCGGGCGCTCCACACCCATCCGTTGAACCGGGCCGTGCTGGCCGCGGGCCTGGGCTTTTTCGTGGACGCCTTCGACCTCTTCCTCTTCAACGTGTACCGCATTCCGAGCCTGCTGGAACTTGGGTTCACGGGCGAGGGGCTGCAGCTCCAAGGCGAGCGCCTGCTCGCCTATCAAATGCTGGGCATGATGGTCGGCGGGATCATCAGCGGGGTGATCGGCGACCGTCGTGGGCGGGTGTCCGTGCTGTTCGGCTCCATCGTGCTCTATTCGCTGGCCAACCTGGCCAACGCGTTCGTCCACGACGTGGACCACTATGCGGTGGTGCGCTTCCTGGCCGGGGTCGGTCTGGCCGGGGAACTGGGGGCCGGCATCACGCTCGTCGGCGAGAGCATGACCGCCGAGCGGCGTGGCCTGGGCACCATCCTGGTGGCCACCATGGGCGCCGCCGGTGCGGTCTGCGCCGGCCTCGCCGGCGATCTGCTTCCCTGGCGTTGGGCGTTCGCGACGGCCGGCGCGGCCGGCCTGCTGCTGTTGCTCTTCCGGTTGACCTCCATGGAGACGGACATGTTCCGCAGTGGACGGGACGGCGGGCGGCCGCGCGGCTCCCTGTCGCACCTGTTCGCCGATCGGCGCCGCGCGGTCCGATACCTCGCCTGCATCGCCATGGGGGTGCCCATCTGGTTCAGTGTCGGGCTGGTCATCACCCTATCCCCGGAGATCGCCCACGAGCATGGCGTGCAGGCCTGGAAGCTCACGACCGCGTTCATCCTGTTCCAGTTGGGCATCACCTTCGGCGACCTGGGCACCGGCCTGCTCAGCCAAGCCCTTCGCACCCGGCGGCGGGTGATCCTGGCGGGCATGGTGCTCGCCATCCTGGCCACCCTCTGGTTCTTCGGCAGCATGCACTCCGGCGTCGGCTCTTCGGTCTCCTGCTTCGCCATGGGCCTCGGTTGCGGCTACCTGTCGGTGTTCGCCACCACCACCGCCGAACTGTTCGGAACGAACCTGCGCGTCCTGGCCACCGCCACGGTCACCAACTTCATGCGGGGGTCGGTGACCCTGCTGATCCCGCTCCACCTCTGGATCGAACAGCGGTATGGCGCGGACACCTCCACATCGCTGTTGCTCACCGGGGCGGGCGTCTGGGCGCTGGCCCTATGGAGCGCCTGGGCCCTGCCCGAGACCTTCGGAAGGGACCTGGACTTCGTGGAATAAGGCCCTCAACGCCGGACCCACCGCAGCACCAGGTCCACCAGCCGGGAGCTGTACCCGTACTCGTTGTCGTACCAGCCCATCACCTTCACCATGTTGCCCACCACGCTGGTGAGCTGGGCATCGAAGATGCAGCTGTGCGGATCGCCCACGATGTCCACGCTCACGATCGGGTCCTCGGTGTAGCGAAGGATCCCCTTGAGCCGGCCGGCGGCAAGCTGTTTGAAGCAGGCGTTGATCTCGTCGGCCTGCTTCAGGTCCCGCACGATGCAGGTGATGTCCGTGATCGAGCCGTCCGGAACAGGCACCCGGATGCCCCCACCTCCCAGGCGTCCATCCAGCTCGGGGAAGATGCGGGTGATGGCCTTGGCCGCCCCGGTGGTGGTGGGGATCATGCTCACGGCCGCCGCGCGCGCGCGCCGCAGGTCCTTGTGCGGCGCATCGTGCAAGCGCTGATCGCCCGTGTAGCTGTGCACCGTGGTGATGAACCCGTCCTCGATGTGGCAGAGCTCGTGGATGCCCATGATCATCGGTGCGGCGCAATTGGTGGTGCAACTGGCGTTGCTGATGATGGGCTCCGCACCGGTGAGGACATGGTCGTTCACGCCCAGCACCACGCTGGGAATGTCCGCGTCCTTGGCCGGGGCCGACAGGATGACCCGGCCTGCGCCGGCCTTCAGGTGGGCCGCGGCCAGTTCACGCGTCAGGAAATGACCGGTGCTCTCGATGACCACATCCACCGCCAGGTCGCGCCAGGGCAGGCCGGAAGGATCCTTGGCCGCGAAGGCCCTGACGGCCCTCCCACCCAGATGCAGGTGGTCCTCATCGTGGTCCACCGGGTCGGAACTGACGCCGTGCACCGAGTCGTACTTGTACAAATGAGCCAGCGTGCGGGTATCCGTGAGGTCGTTCACGGCGACGAGCTCCACATCGGTCCGTTGCAACAACAGCCGAGCGGTGACGCGGCCGATGCGGCCGAACCCATTGATGGCGACGCGAACTGGCTTCATGGTGTGCAGGACGATCGGATCAGAGCACAAATGAAAGGCCCCGGACGGATCCGTCCGGGGCCTTTCAGCATCGTCCGGGTCGGGATCAGCGGGACACCACGAGGCGTCCCGTGCGCTTCACGGAACCGGAGCGCAGCTCGACCACATAGGTGCCGGTCGCGAGGTCGTTCACTCCGATCTCGATCCGGTTGCGGCCCTGGCCGAAGCTGGCGGCGCGCTGGGTGCGCACCGCTCGACCGTTGAGGTCGAACACCGTCACGACCACCTCACGCCGTTCGGCGAGATCGAACTCCACGGTGGTCTGCACCTGGGCCGGGTTGGGGAAGAAGCTGAGGTCGCCGATGACCGAGCTGCCCCCGGACATGCCCGGACGATCCGCCACGGACAGGAAGGTCTCGCTGCGGAAGGCACCACGGCCATGGGTACCGGCGTAGATCACGCCCTGGTTGGTGAGGTACCCCGGTCCGTAGGGGTTGGTGTTCCACTTCCAGCGCTGCTGCCGCACCTGGAAGGTCGGCACCTTGTCGAGCCCGGTGTTCTCGAAGGTCCAGGTCGTGCCACCGTCATCCGTGGCCATCACGCCGAACTCGGTACCCACCACGAAGATGTCCGGGTTCTCATAGTGGATCAACCCGTCATACACGGGCATTCCCACCAGCTCGGCCGGCATGTTCCACTTGTTCGTCACCGTGGGCGTGCCACCGATCCCGGTGATCAAGCGCACTTTCTGAGAGCCACCGTAACCACCTTGGGTGACCAGCAGGCGATCGGGGTCGTTCGGATCGGAGCTGAGGCCGGTCACCGGAGCACCGCTCGTCAGCAACGTCACAGGGGCGGAAAGCTGGAGGTCGGTCCCGAGCTCCGCGTCGGCCTGGTCGAGGGAGTACGCGTTGTTGAAGCCTTCCACCATGAACACCTCGCCATCGAGCGTGCCCCAGAACAGGCGGTCGCCGTCCGCGGACCATTCCAGCACGTTGACGCTGCCGCCGGCGTTGTTCGCCACCTTCCACCACTGCGGGTTCTCAATGAACTGGCAGGCATCCCGGGTCACCCAAACGCCCTGCGCCCCGGAGAAGCCGACCGCGAAGAGGGTCTGCACACGGTCCTGCAGGCGAAGCTCCTCGTTCGGGAGCACCATGCTCTGGGTGATGGTGTGGTACTGGTCGACCTGAGGCATCCGGCCCTTGTAGGTGATGACCTCGCCGAAGAACAGGGTATCACCCGTGGTGTTCAGCCAGTTCACACTGTCCTGGCTGTTCACATCGTTCCAGTTCTCGTAAAGGCGGATGTTGGTGTAGAAATCGCCAAGGCCGTTGCCGCCCAGCTCGCCGGGGGTGCCCAGCGCCAGCACCCGGGCATCATAGAAATCACCGAAGTTGGTGCCCTCATCCGCGGAACGGGACACCGAGCCGAAGTACACCGTGGAGAACATGATGTTGGGGTCGATCTGGGAGATCTCCACATCGAAGCCGTCTCCACCATTCACCTCGATCGCTTCCTCGGCGGTGGTGCCGCCGCTCAGGCGGATGTACTGGGTGCCATTGTCCTGGGTGCCACCCATCACCTTGCCCTGGGGCGAGTAAGCCAGCGAGTAGAACTGGGTGATGTTCAGGAAGCGGTTGGCCGCGTAGAACACGCCGCCCTTGTCCGGGCTCACGTAGATACCTCCGTCGCAGGCCACATAGGCGGTCTGCCCGTCCGGCGCGAAGGTGATGTCGTGCACGTCCGCATGCACGCAATTGAAGCAACCGGGGAAATCGAAGGCCAGGGCCAACTGCACGGGCTGCGCATTGAGGCTCGTGGTCCACAGCGACACCCCGCCCAGCCAGATCCTGTCCGGCTCGCCGGGCACGACAGCGAGCACGTTGTCCCACCCACCCTGACTGTTGTCGCCGAAGATGTCCAGCTCGGGCACCCCGTTGGTGCCGAAACCCGGAGGCCAGATGCGGAACCAATTGAAGCCCTTGTCCGTGGTGGCCCAGACGCCGTTCATCTGGCCGCCCCCGGTGGCGATCATGCAATAGAGGTAGTTGTTGTCGTCCGGGGAGATGGCGAACTCCATGCGGCCGATCTGGCTGTTGGGGAAACCGTTGTTGCCGAGCGTCATCTGTTGGAACGAGGCCCCTCCATCACGGCTGAGCCAGCACACACTCCCGATCTGGCAGACGATGACCGACCCGTCCGTGCTCACCTCCAAGGCACGGCAGAGCGAAGCAGGTGGGCCGGGAGCCGGGGTCAGGCTGTTGTTGCTCTCATCGTAAAGCGCCAGGCCGTTCCCATAGGCCACCCACAGCTTGGTGGGTTCGGTGGGATGTGCCACGATCTTGTCCACCGTGGACCAATCATCCCCGGTGTTCCAGTTGGACGTGGTGCCGAAGACCTGGGTGAAGCTGGCCCCCCCGTCGGTGCTCAGGAAAAGGCCATCACCGATGAACCCGCTGCCCCCCGCACCGGACTGGCCCTCGGGCGTTGCGCCGGTACCCACGTACAAATGACCATTGCCGAGGATGGCGATCGAGCTGATGCAGAGGTTCTCGTTGAACGCGCCCAACTTCTCCCAGGTGTTGGCGCCATTGGTCGACTTGTACAGACCGCCGGAGACGCCACCGCACCAGATGACCTGGGGGTTGGACGGATCGACGAGCACGGAACGGATGCGGCCTCCCACGTTATCGGGGCCCATCTCCACCCACTCCAGTCCGACGCTCTTGGGACCGCCAAAGGCATTGACCGCCGCCTCCATGGCAATGCGATCGGCGGGCTCGATGCGGCCGGTGGCCAGGTTGCCCCTGACCTTCGCCATGTACTCCATCATGCCACGGGCACTAGCCGCGGGACCTTCTTCCGTGCGCGGCGTATAGCGAAGGCCCTGTTCGCCGATCCAGATGGCGCCGACGGCGATGGCGGCGGTGGTGGTGGCCAGAAGGCCGTTGCGTACTGCTCGGGTCATGGGAGTGGTCGGAATGGCCGGTTAAGGTTCGTTGACGAAGGAACACAAAGATAGTCGGCAGGGTTCCCACCCCATCCCTGTCCAGGTCACAATTCCGTCGATCGTATACCGGTCCGGGCTACCCCACGTGGCGCTCGGCATGGTAGCTGGACCGCACCAGCGGCCCGCTCTCCACGAAGCGGAAGCCCTTGGCGAGCCCCATCTCCCTGAACCGGGCGAACCGGTCGGGGTGCACGAACTCCTGCACGTTCAGGTGGGCCTTGGTGGGCTGGAGGTACTGCCCGATGGTCATCACATCGGTGCCCACCGCACGCAGATCGTCCATCGTCTCCAGCACCTCCTGGTCGGTCTCGCCCAAACCGAGCATGATGCCGCTCTTTGTGCGAAGGCCGGCCCGCTTGGCCCGCATCAGCACCTCGAGGCTGCGATCGTAGCGGGCCTGGACGCGCACCTGCTTGGTGAGGCGCCGCACGGTCTCCAGGTTGTGGGAGAGCACGTCCGGAGCGGCCTCGAGCACCACGGCCAGGTCCTGCCAGCGCCCTTTGAAGTCCGGGATCAGGGTCTCCATGGTGGTGCCCGGGCAACGCCGCCGGACGGCCCGGATGGTGCGCGCCCAGGTATCCGCCCCGCCATCCTCCAGGTCGTCGCGGTCCACGCTCGTGATCACGCAGTGCTTCACCCCCATCAGCTCCACGCTCCGCGCCACGCGCGCCGGCTCAAAGGGGTCCACCGGTTCCGGGCGGCCGGTGGCCACGGCGCAGAAACCGCAGCTCCGCGTGCACACGTTCCCCAGGATCATGAAGGTGGCCGTGCCCTCCCCCCAGCACTCGCCCATGTTGGGGCAGTTGCCGCTCTGGCAGATGGTGTGCAGCTTGTGCTCGCTGACGATGGACCTGACCTTGCGGTAGCTCTCGCCCGTCGGCAGTTTCACACGCAGCCATTCCGGCCTTCGGGCGGGACGCACCGCCGTCTGTTCCTCCTCCATGCTCATCGCACGAACTTCTTACCGAACTGGATGCTGATGTACAGCTCCAGGAAGATCTGCTTGTTCTCGACCCCGTCCAGCTCGGCCATGATGGGCAAGCGCTCCGGGAAGGCATCGATGGTGCCGCCCACCTCCAGGGCCTTGATGCCGGACGCCGATCCCGAATGCTCGAAGTTCAGCGCGAAGCGCGCGAAGCCACCGAACCTGAACTTCGACTCCTCGATGCCCTTGAACCAGGAGGCCCGCCCGAAGATGTCGTCCGGATAATGGACCTCCGGGTCGTAGCGCTCCACGGCAATGGTCTCGTACGGCAGACTGGGCTTGCCGATCTGCAGGTACACCGGCTTCAACAGCGCGATCGAGGGGCCGATGCCCCACACGTAGTTCACCTCCACCCCGCTCTTGCGCAGCTTGTCGGTGATCAGCTCCTTTCGGCCCCAGGTCGGACGGAAGAGGAGGACACTGTTCAGCTTCCCGTAGAAGTATCCACGCGCATCCTCGTAGTACGGGTTGAAGCTCTTGATCTCCTTGGGGTGCTTCATGCCCACGATCTCGATGCCGATCATGCGGCGCGAACGCGCGGTGCGATGCTTGCCGTGAAAGAAATTGGCACCCCAGCCGTCGCCATGGGCGATCAGCCCGCCGTGCAGCTCCTTCTTGTACAGGATCCGCGTCTCGTCATACACCGTCTGCTGCGCCGCCAGCAGGACCGGCAGGAGCAGGAACGGCAGAAGGATCGCGCGCCACATGGAAGCTGTCAAAGCTACGAAGACAACGCTACCTTGCCGACCCTGGTTCATGAGCACCTCAACCGTCCTGTATCTCGGTGAGCTCCGCACCGAGGCCCGCCATGCACGGAGCGGGGCCACCATCGTCACCGATGCCCCTCCGGACAACCATGGGCGCGGCGAGGCCTTCTCGCCCACCGACCTGTTGAGCACCGCGCTGGCCTGCTGCCTGATGACCGTGATGGGCATCCGGGCTCGCGACAAGGGGTATCCGCTGAACGGCCTTTCCGCGAGCGTGACCAAGCACATGGTCGCTGGACCGCGACGGGTCTCGAGGATCGAGGTGGACATCAGCCTGGACGGCACGGGGCTTGACCCGGCCATGCGGGCGGAGCTGGAGGAGGTGGCGCGCACCTGCCCGGTGGCGCTCAGCCTGCGGGAGGACCTCGTCCAGGTCCTCCGGTTCACCTACCGTTGAGGCATGAACACGAAAGCCCGGCCACCAGGTCCGGGCTCGAAGCGTGTGCTGAAAGGATCAGGCGGGCCGTTCGGCCTTCACCTGATGCGTCTTGGAGTAGGCCGGACAGCTGTGGCTTGAACCGCAGGAGCTGAAGAGCATTGCGCCCACCACCACAACCGCCAGTACCAGAAGCACCTTTTTCATCGTTGTGCGTTCGTTTACTACGTTCCTTGGACGCAGGTAGAACGTTCCAGGTCGCCCAAAGTTATCGCGTGGAACGGGAGAGGCCCGGAAAAAGTTTCAACGATCCGTTGGCGAACTTGGCGGACCCGATGACCATGGCCACAGCCGCCCCTCGAACCGCTGAGCTCGGCCCCGGCTGGACGCGTGTGCTCGGACCTGAGTTCGAGAAGCCCTACTTCCGGGCCCTGAAAAGCTTTCTGGTGGCCGAGCGTGCCGAGCACCGGGTGTACCCGGCCGGGCGCGACATCTTCCACGCCTTTGCGCGAACGCCGTTCGATGCGGTACGGGTCGTGATCCTGGGGCAGGACCCCTATCATGGCCCGGGCCAGGCCCATGGGCTCTGCTTCAGCGTGCCAACGGGGGTGCCGCCACCCCCATCCCTGGTGAACATCTTCGCCGAACTGAAGCGCGACCTCGGCATCGACCGGCCTGCCCACGGTGACCTGGGCCGATGGGCCGATCAAGGGGTGCTTCTGCTGAACGCCACCCTCACCGTGCGCGCCGAGCAGGCCGCATCGCATCAGGGTAAAGGGTGGGAGACCTTCACCGACACGGCCATCCGGGCCCTGGCCGCCGAGCGGAGCGGCCTTGTGTTCCTGCTGTGGGGCCGGCACGCCCAACAGAAGGGCACGCTCATCGCACCGGACCGGCACTACATCCTGACGGCCCCGCACCCCAGTCCCCTATCCGCGCATCGGGGGTTCATCGGTTGCGGCCACTTCTCGGCCACCAACGAGATCCTGCAAGCCCAAGGCCAGCCCCCCATCGATTGGCGCATATGAGGCCGGCCCCCACCCATCGTCCCTGGCGCCCGGGCCTTCGTCCGCTCCTTCTGGCCACCGGCCAGCTCGCCCTCCTGTGCGCGGAGGCCCAGCGTACCGTGCTGGTGATCGAGGCGGATGGGCCTGTGCCGAAGGCCGCCCTCCGATCCGAGCGGTTCGATTCGCCCCTGGAGGCCGAGGCCAGGGCCCTGGCGTGGGCGGATGCCCTTCGGGCCCAAGGCGCGTTGGAGGCCTCGCTCGACACCTGCGTGCTGATCGACGACACCCTGCGCTGCACCCTGCACCGCGGCCCGGACCATCGATGGGCCGCCCTCTCCGGGTCCGGCATTCCGCTCGACATGGCCGGCCGCACGAGGTTCAGGGAACGCGCCCACGCAGGCAAGCCGATCGCGCCACGCCGCACCGTGAAGCTGCTGGACGACCTGCTCCGCGATGCGGAGGACCACGGGCACCCGTTCGCCACGGTGCGGTTGGACAGCCTGCATCCCTCGGGCGACGGCCTGATGGCCGCCGTGCGCGTGGACCTGGGTCCGCTGGTGCGCATCGACAGTGTGGTGGTGAAGGGCACCGCCCGCATCTCGCCGCGCTACCTGCATCAGCACATCGGCATCCGGCCCGGGGATGTGTACGACGAGTCGCTCATCGTGGCCCTCGACCGGCGCATCCGCGAGCTGCCCTTCGTGACCCAACGCCAGAGACCCTATGTGCTGTTCGCCCCGGAACGCACCAAGCTCTACCTCTTCCTGGACCCGCGTCGCGCCAGCTCCATCAACGGCATCCTCGGTGTGCTGCCCGATGCCGCCACCGGGCGCGTGGCCTTCACCGGTGATGTGGACCTCCGACTCCGCAACGCGCTGCGCCGCGGCGAGTCCATCGACCTCAATTGGCGGAGCCTGAAGGACCGTACCCAGGACCTGAAGGTGCGCACCGCGGTGCCCTTCCTGTTCCAGACCCCCTTCGGCATCGACCTGTCGCTGAAGCTCTTCCGCCGGGACACCTCGTTCCTGGAAGTGAACGGACGTGGAGCGGTGCAGCTCGCCCTGCGCCAGGGCGATGTGGTGAGCGTGTTCGTCAACAGCAAGTCATCCCGCACCCTCGGGCGGAGCACCGCGCTGCTGCCCGGGCTGGGCAATGTGAAGTTGCTGACCTACGGCCTGGGCATCGACCGCCAGCGCTTCGACTACCGCCTGAACCCGCAACGTGGGCATGCCGTCTCCCTGGAAGGATCGGCCGGCAACAAGGAAAGCCGCACCCCCGACCCGAACGACAACACGCTCACCGTGACCACAAAGTCCTTGCAGGTCCAGGTGGACGGGCAGGTGGTGGTGCACTGGGCGCTGGGCCGCCGGGGTACGGTGCGGCTGGCCGCTCAGGGCGGGGCGATGATCAACGACCGGTTGTACCTGAACGAGCTCTACCGCCTGGGCGGCATCCGGAACCTGCGCGGAGTGGATGAGGCCTCGATCTATGCGAGCAGCTTCGCGATCGGCACCTTGGAGTACCGCCTGTTGCTGGAGGAGAACAGCAACGCCTTCGTGTTCGTGGACCAAGCCTGGTGGGAGGACCGAAGCCGGGAGGAGGTGCTCGCGGACGATCCCATCGGCTTCGGCGTCGGCACCAACTTCGAGACCAAGGCCGGTATCTTCAGCCTCACCTACGCCCTGGGGAGCCAGTTCAACAACCCCTTCGACCTGCGCGATGGCAAGGTGCACTTCGGTTTCACCAGCCTGTTCTGATCCGCGCCTGGCGCCGGTTCCGCGCGCGGTGGTGCTCATGCTCACCCTGGCACTGGCCGTGCGACCGTGCGTGCGGGCCACCGACCCGCCGAAACAAGGGCTGGCGGACATGCTCCTGGAGTACATGGCCGCCCGGTATCCGGGCACCGCGCTCGATGGACACATCCTCTACGTCTCCGCTCAACGTCAGCGCCTGTTCCATGTGGTGGACGGGCGGATGCAGGGCAGCTACCTCATCGCCACCGCCAAGGCCGGGCTCGGCTGCACCGTGGACAGTCATTGCACTCCACCAGGCCTGCACCGCGTGGCCGAGAAGATCGGCGACGGCCTGCCCCTCGGCGCCGTGCTGAAGGACCGCCTGCCCACCGGGGAGGTGGCCGACCTGGCCCGTGCCGATAGTGCCCGCGACGTCATCACCTCCCGCATCCTCTGGCTCGAAGGCCTGGAGGAGGGCGCCAACCGCGGTGGCACGGTGGACAGCCACGAGCGATACATCTACCTGCACGGCACCGGGGATGAATCGTCGCTCGGGCGGCCGACCTCGATGGGCTGTGTGCGCATGCGGAACGTCGATATCGTGGCCCTGTTCGACCAAGTGCCCATCGGCGCGCTCGTTGTGATCCTGGACAATTGAGGTGGGCCGAGGCAGTACCTTCGTGCGCATGGGATGGAGCGCCCTCCTTCCGGGGATCCTGCTCGGTGCACTGGCCGGGGCGGCCGTCGCGTGGGCCTGGTGGCGGGGCAAGCTCCAGGCGCTGGCCGCACGACAAGCCCTGGAGGCGGAGCAGCAACGCGGGCAGCTGGAACAGCGGCTGGCCGGGTTGGACGAGGCCCTGAAGCAACGGACCGAGCAGAACGCGCAATTGCGCGCCGAACACAAGGCCGCGCTCGATGCCAAGGTGGCGGAACAGGCGTCCACCAGCGCGGAACTGCTGCGCGTCAGCGCCGAGCTCGCCCGTGAGCAGCAGCGCGGCAACGGTCTCCAGGCCAAGCTGCAGGAGCAGAAGGCCGAGCTGGACCAGCTCCATGCCCGCCTGACCACCGAGTTCGAGAACATCGCCAACAAGCTGCTGGCGGACCGTGGGAAGGCCCTCAACGACCAACAGCAGGAGCGGCTGGGCACCCTCCTCAAGCCCCTGCAGGAGCGCATCAGGGAGTTCGAGGACAAGGTGCAGAAGGCGTACGACGAGGAGGGTCGCCAGCGGTTCGCGCTCAAGAGCGAGGTGATGCGCCTGGTGGAACAGAACCAACGCCTCAGCCAGGAAGCGAATGACCTGACGCGCGCCCTGAAAGGCGATGCACAGGCCCAGGGCGCGTGGGGCGAGATGATCCTGGAGAAGCTCCTGAGCAGCTCGGGCCTGGTGAAGGGCCAGGAGTATTCCATGCAGGAGAGCACCACCCTGGCGGACGGCAGCCGCCTGCGGCCCGATGCGGTGGTGATGCTGCCGGATGACAAGCATCTTGTGATCGACAGCAAAGTGAGCCTGCTCCACTATGAACGCTTTGCCGCCACCACCGAGGGGGCCGACCGCGAGCGGCTGCTCAAGCAGCATGTGGAAAGCCTGCGCGCCCATGCCAAGGGCCTGGCCGAGAAGGACTACAGCAAGCTCTACGGCGTGCGCAGCGTCGATTTCGTGCTCATGTTCGTCCCCATCGAACCCGCCTTCCTGCTGGCCTTGCGCGAACGGCCGGAGATCTTCCAGGAGGCCTATGACCGCCAGGTGGTGATGGTGACCCACAGCACGCTGATGGCCACCCTGCGCACCATCCACGGCATCTGGAAGCATGAGCGCATCGCCCGCAACCATCTGGAGATCGCGGACCGCGCCGGGAAGCTCTACGAGAAGTTCGTGGGCTTCACCGACGACCTGATCAAGGTGGGCAACCAACTGAAGCTGGCCAAGGGCAGCTACGATGAGGCGATGGGCAAGCTGAGCGAGGGTTCCGGGAACCTGGTGCGCCAGGTGGAACTGCTGAAGCAGCTCGGCGCGAAGACCAACAAGGTGCAGAACACGGCGCTGCTCACGCGGGCCGAAGGGGCACCGGACCTGCTCGAGCCATGATCATCCGTCTCGCACCGATCGTCGCGTTGACCGCCACCCTGCTCGCGGCCTGCGGCAGCCGGCCTCCCGCCCGGACGGGCTCGGCGGACAACCTGGCCTACCTCTATGGACAGGAATCGTCGAGCCTTGAGTTCAAGGCCCGGGTCCACCACCTGCCGGACGAGGCCTCGGTCATCTTCTTCAGCCTCCGCACGCGCGACCTGCTCTACAAGGGTGACGGTGATGGCCCCCCCTACCGCGCCGTCGTGCGCGTCACGTACGAGGCCCTCTCCGACTGGAACGCCCGCACCCTGTTGGACAGCGCCAGCACCGTGGTGCGGGACGCGGCCGACGGACAGGGGGGCGACCAGGAACTGATCGGCCGGATGGACCTGCGGCGCAACGAACGAAGCAGTTTCGTGCTGCGCATCACCGCCCACGACCTCAACCGCAACACGCGCAGCACCGTGCTGATCGATGTGGACCGTGCCAACGGCAGCGTTCGGCAGGACTTCCTGCCCATGGAGCGCGATCGCGACCTGCCCTACTTCGACGATCACTTCGGCGGGCCCACGGCCGTCCGCGTCCACTGCCCCCGTTACGCCGGTCGCACCCTCCTCGTCGCGCACTACCATCAGGACCATCGGCTCCCATCCCCTGTCTTCACCGAGCAGGGCGCGTCCGAACTGGACCTCGACCCGGACACGACCTTCTCCGCCGTCGTCGACGGCAACGGGGACCTCCTCCTTGACCTGGGCCGCCCCGGCTGCTATCACCTGCGCCCGGACAGCACCCGCAGCGAGGGCTACAGCCTGTTCGTGCTCGGTCCGGGCCATCCCTACGTGGCCGATGCGGCCGGCATGGTGCCTCCCTTGCGCTACATCACCTCCATGCAGGAGTTCGACCGCATCAGCCAGGCCGGGAACACCCGGCTGGCCGTGGAGCGGTTCTGGCAGGATGCCGCCGGGGACCGCGAGCGGGCCCGTGCCGCCATCCGCGCCTACTACCAGCGAGTGGAAAGCGCCAACCGGTTCTTCACCGCCCACGTGGAAGGCTGGCGCACCGATCGGGGCCTGGTCCACATCATTTTCGGCACCCCGACCACCATCTACCGCAGCGCGCGGGGAGAGACCTGGATCTACGGCGAGGAGAGCAACCTCATGAGCACCACCTTCACCTTCGTGCGGCGCAGTTCACCGTTCTCGGAGAACGACCTGGTGCTGGAGCGCGACCCGCTGTTGAAGGGTGCCTGGTACCGCAATGTGGAAAGCTGGCGCAACGGCCGCGTGCTTCAGAACTGATGGCGGGCAAGGACGGCATCCTCTACGGTGTGCACCCGGTGCTGGAGGCCCTGCGGTCCGGTGCCACGGTGGAACGGGTGCTCCTGAAGCGGGATGCCACCGGCGAAGGGCCGCGCACCGTGCGGCAGGCCGCCCAGGGGCAGGGGGTGCCGGTGCAGATGGTACCGGCCGAGAAGCTGGACCGCCTGGTGCGCGGCGAACATCAGGGCGTGGTGGCCTTCGTCAGCCCCGTGGGCCGGCAGGACCTGGATGAGGTCATCAGCATGGCCTACGAGCGCGGCGAGCAGCCCCTCATCGTCGCCCTCGATGGGGTGACGGATGTGCGCAACGTGGGCGCGGTGGCCCGAAGCGCGGAATGCCTTGGCGCCCATGGTCTTCTGGTGCCTTCCAGCGGCTCCGCGCGCCTGGGGCCCGATGCGGTGAAAAGCTCGGCCGGAGCCCTGATGCGGTTGCCCGTATGCCGCACCCGGATGCTGGTGGACGGCCTGCATCTGGCCCGGGCCCACGGCCTTCGCATCGTGGCCTGCACGGAAAAGGCCGCCGGTGACCTCCAGGGGTCCGAGCTCACCGGGCCGCTCGTCCTCGTGCTGGGCGCCGAGGACACCGGGGTCAGCGATCGTGTGCTCCGCATGGCCGATACCCTTGTGCGTATTCCCATGGCGGGCCATGTGGGATCCTTGAACGTCAGTGTGGCGGCCGGCATCGCGCTCTACGCCGCCCTCATGGCCCGTCGCGGCACCCCGTCCTGAACCGGCTCCACCGGTCACTTCCACCCGCTCGTCGACCATCCGCATCGACCGGTCGATAACCTTTCGGCCCATGGTCCGGTAAAAAGGGCCGCGAACCCCGGGACCACTCATCCCGAGGGGGCGCGAGAACGAACGGACCATGGAACGGAACGCCTTTTTCAAAGGCCTGATCGTCAGCACCTTTCTGCTGATCAGCGCCATCGGCCTCCACGCACAGACCAACCCGGCGTCGACCCTGACGCTGCGCGTGGACGGCCTCACCGCCCAGGAACGCGACGCGCTCACCGAGGACCTGCGGAACGGAACCGGCCTCCAGCTGGCGTACGCCTGTGTGCCCGCCGGACTGCTCGTGATCGCTCCTGCGGACCCGTTGAGCGGCATCGATCCTCGCAGCGCCGCCGCCGCCAGCATCGGGCGGACCGTCACCAGCGCCCGTGCCCATGAGGAGAACCTGACCCTGCAGCAGGTCGAGGCCCGCTGCACCAACGCCCGGAACCAATGAGCCCGATGCGCCCCTACCGCTTCCGCTCCATCGCCGCGATGACCCTCATCGCGGCCTTGTTCGTCCTCCCATCCGCCGCACAGGCGCAGTTGGTGGTGTCCCCGCAGGCCGACCTGCAACAGCTCGCGGCCAGCATCACCGGCCCGGGCGTCACCATCAGCAACCCGGTGATCACCTGCCATGGCCTGGGCTACGGCGAGTTCACCTACACCGGCACCGCCCTTTCCGCGGAGGAGGGCGTGATCCTCACCACCGGTCGCATCACCGATGCCATCGGGCCCAACAACAACGGGGGTGGCGGCAACTGGTTCGCGCAGGGCACACCGGGCGATCCCGTCCTCAATGCCGTCACGGGGCGCACCACGATGGATGCGTGCAAGTTCGAGTTCGACATCATCCCCACCGGCGACAGCCTCTCCTTCAACTTCGTGTTCGCCAGTGAGGAGTACAACGAGTGGGTGGGGTCGCAGTACAACGACGTCTTCGGCTTCTACATCAGCGGGCCCGGCATCCTGGGCGACCCCAACGCCGGCAGCGAGAAGAACATCGCCTTGATCCCCGGAAGCAACCAGCCGGTGACGATCAACACCGTCAACAACGGCAGCAACTCCGCGTACTACTTCGACAACGCCGGAGGACCCACCATCCAGTACGACGGGTACACGCGGAACCTGGTGGCCAAAAGTGCGGTGACCCCATGCCAGAGCTACCACCTGAAGCTGATCATCGCCGATGCCTCGGACCGCAAGTACGACTCGGGGGTCTTCATCGAGAAGATCGAGAGCAACAACGTGACCATGCAGGCCTTCACGGCCAACGGGACGCCCGAGCTCGTGGAAGGCTGCAACCCCGGCTGGGTGCGTTTCGAACGGCCGTTCGCCCGGCCGACGCCGCTCACCATCCAGTACTACATCCAGGGCAGCGCGACCAACGGTGCGGACTACACGGCCATCACGCCGGTGAACCCGTTGCTGCCGAAGTCCATCGTGATCCCCGCGAACCAGACGTTCGTCGACCGCACGGTGAACCCGCTGATCGATGGCCTCAATGAGAACACCGAGGACCTGCTCTTCATCCTCGGCAACCCCTTCTGCCCTGCACAGAACCTGGACTCGTTGAGCTTCCCGCTCATCGACACCCTGTTCGCGACGGTCTCCCCGGGAGGCACCATCTGCGCGGGCGGTTCATGGCCGCTGCAGGTCACCGGCGGCGCCACGTACAGCTGGAGCCCCGCCACCGGCCTGAGCTGCACCAACTGCCCGAACCCCGTGGCCTCGCCCACGAGCACCACCACCTACGTGGTGACCATCACGGACGGCAGCTGCACGCGAAGCGTGGGCCGCCAGGTGCGCGTGAGCAACCTCGCGCTCAGCGCCGTCATCACCGCCCCCCTCTGCAACGGTCAATCGAACGGCGCCATCAACCTGAGCACGACCGGTGGTGCGGCGCCCTACACCTACAGCTGGACCGGCCCCAACGGGTTCACCGCCAGCACGCAGGACCTCACCGGCCTGGCCGCGGGCACCTACACGGTGACCGTGACGGATGCCGCGTGCACGCGCACCCAGAGCTTCAACGTGATCGATCCCGGTGTCCTGGTCGTGGACCTTGAACCCGCCGTGCTCGCATTCGGTCAGAACATCAGCTGCCACGGTGGAAGCGACGGCTCCATCGACGGCACGATCACCGGAGGCTCCGGCCCGTACGCGCTGACCTGGACCGGGCCGAACGGCTACACCAGCAGCTCGGCCGACATCAGTGGACTGGCCGCCGGCGCATACACGCTCAACGTGACCGATGCGAACGGCTGCACGGCCTCCTCCACGGTGACCCTGGTGGAAGCGACCCCCGTGGTGGTCTCGATCGACCAGACCACGCCGGTGAGCTGCTTCGGCGATGGAGCGGGCAGCGCCACGGCCTCCGCGGTCGGTGGCATCCCGCCGTACAGCTACAGCTGGAACACGGCACCGGCACAAGCCGCGGCCACGGCCACGGCCCTCACCCCCGGCATCTGGACGGTGACGGTGAGCGATGGCTACGGCTGCATCGGATCGGCCACGGCCAGCATCGGCGGCCCCACGGCCCCGATCAGCATCTCCACGAACCTCGTGACGCACGTGCGCTGCTTCGGCAACAGCATGGGCAGCGCCACCGTGGCGGTGAGCGGCGGTACCGCCCCCCACGCCATCTCTTGGAACACCATGCCGGTGCAGACCGGTGCCACCGCCGTCAACCTGGCCGCCGGCACATGGACCGCCACCGTGACGGACGGCAACGGATGCACGGCCCAGCACGCCGTGACCATCGACCAACCGGCCGCCGCGCTGAGCGCCGGCGTGCAGGCGCAGACCGATGTCCTGTGCCATGGCAGCACCAGCGGCAGCGCCACGGTGGGTGCGACCGGAGGCACCGGCCCTTACGCCTACAGCTGGAACACCACCCCTGCGCAGAACGGGGCCACCGCCAGCAACCTGCCCGCAGGCACCTGGACCTGCACGGTGACGGACGTGAACCTGTGCACCACGGCGGTGAACGTGACGATCGGTCAACCGACCGCCGCCCTGACCGCTTCCATCGCGTCCACCACGCCCGTGCTGTGCCATGGACAGAGCACCGGCGGCGCTTCGGTGTCCGCTTCCGGCGGCACCGGCCCATACACGTACGCGTGGAACACGATCCCGGTGCAGACCGGGGCGATCGCCACGAACCTGCCGGCCGGCACATGGACCTGCACCGTGACCGACGCGAACGGCTGCACCATCGATGTGCAATCGACCATCATCCAGCCGGCCGCGCCGATCCAGGCGAACCTGCTCAGCACGACGCCGGAGGACTGCTTCGGTGATGAGGCCGGCACCGCCGTGCTCAGCATCACCGGAGGCAGTGGTGCCTACTCGGTGAACTGGAACACCGCACCGCCGCAGACCGGGCTCATGGCCACGGGCCTGGTGGCCGGCACCTACACGGCCACGATCACCGACCAGAACGGATGCCCCCTCGCCGCCACGGTGAACGCCGCGATCGGCGGCCCCATCGCAGCCCTGAGCGTGAACGCCACCCCCATCGATCCCGCTTGTGCCGCCGGCAACACCGGCAGCATCGACCTTTCGGTGTCCGGTGGCGTGTCGCCTTACGCCTTCGCCTGGACGGGTCCGGGCGGCTTCAGCAGCACCAGTGCCGACCTCTCCGGCGGACTGACCGCGGGCACCTACACCGTGGTCGTCACCGACGCGCACGGTTGCACGGCCACCGCGAGCTGGACCCTGGGCCAACCGGCTGCCTTGAACGCCACCGCGAACGTGAGCGACCTCGGCTGCCGCGGTGATGCATCGGGCTCGATCGCGGTCGATGCCACGGGGGGGACCGGTGCGTACAGCTACGCCTGGAGCGGGCCCAACGGGTTCTCCAGCACCGCGGAGGACCTGAGCGGACTTGCCGCCGGGGTCTACACCCTCACGCTGAGCGACGCCAACGGCTGCGCGTTCACCGCCGGCTGGACCGTGTCCGAACCGGCCCTGCTGAACGCCTCGATCACCGCGCAAACGGCGGCGACCTGCCACGGTGGCGCCAGCGGCAGTGCCACGGCCGTCGCCAGCGGAGGAACCGCTCCCTACTCCTATCAGTGGAACACGGCCCCGGTGCAGAACACGGCGTCGGCGACCAACCTCGCGGCCGGCACATGGACCTGCACCGTGACCGATGCGCACGGATGCACCGTCACCACGACCGCCACCATCGGCCAGCCCGCCGCACCGCTGAGCACGAGCACCAGCGCCAACCTGTCGGTGAACTGCTTCGGTGGTTCGAACGGCAGCGCGACGGTGAACGCCTCCGGTGGCACTGCTCCCTACACCTTCCAATGGAACACGACACCCGTGCAGAACGGGGCCACGGCCAACAACCTGCCCGCAGGCACCTGGACCTGCACGGTGACCGACGCGAACGGATGCTCCACGCAGCACACCGTGACGATCACGCAACCCGCGGCAGCCCTCTCGGCCTCCATCACGGCCACCACGCCGGCCGCCTGCTTCGGCGAGGCGACCGGTAGCGCGACGACCTCCGCCAACGGCGGAACGGCACCTTACAGCTACAGCTGGAACACGAACCCGGCGCAGTCCGGTGGCACCGCCACGAACCTTGCGGCCGGTACCTGGACCTGCACGGTGACGGACGCACAAGGCTGCACCACCAGCGTGCAAGCGATCGTGGGTCAGCCTTCAGCGGCCATCGGTACCACGGCCTCCATCACGGCCGCGGCGTGCCAGGGTGCCAGCAACGGCGCTGTGGACCTCACCACCACCGGCGGCACGGCGCCCTATGGGCATGCCTGGACCGGGCCCGGTGGTTTCACCGCCTCCACGGCCGACATCAGCAACCTCGCCGCCGGCGTGTACCAGGTCACCGTGACCGACGCCAACGGATGCACGCACACCAGCAGCTGGAACGTGAACCAACCCGGGCTCTTCAGCATCAGCGCCACCGTGCCCACCTACGCGGGTGGCGCGCATGTGAGCTGCCCCGGGGCGAGCGACGGCAGCATCGCGATGACCGTGAGCGGCGCCACGCCGCCGTACACGTTCTCCTGGAGCGGACCCAACGGCTTCACCAGCGGGGCCGAGGACATCAGCGGGCTTGCTGCGGGAACCTACACGTTCGTCGTGACGGACGACAATGGATGCTCCAGCTCCGAGATGATCACCTTGAACACCCCTCAACCGCTGCAGGTCCAGTTGACCGCGGGCGACCAGGGCCACGGCTTCGGGGTATCGTGCTTCGCTGCGGCGGATGGCACCATCGACGCCACCATCACCGGGGGTGTGGCGCCCTTGGCCCGTGTCTGGGCCGGTCCGAACGGCTTCTCGTCGAACAATGAGGACATCAACGGGCTTTCCGCGGGGTCCCACACGCTGACCGTGACGGATGCGAACGGCTGTTCCACGAACGCCTCCATCACGATCACCAGCCCTTCCGCGCTGGTGGCCACCGTGCCCACCACGGTGGACGTGCTGTGCCACGGTGGCGTGACCGGCGCCGCCACCGCCACGGTCTCCGGCGGTGTTGCACCGCATCAGTTCATGTGGAACACCACACCTGCGCAGCTCACCCCGGCCGCCAGTGGGCTCGCCACCGGGACCTGGACCGTGACCGTGACCGATGCGAACGGATGCACGACCCAGGTCGACGCCACGATCGATGAACCCACCATCGACCTGAGCGCCACGATCGCCGGCTCGTCCGATGTGGGCTGCACAGGCGGCAGCACGGGCAGTGCCACCGTGAGCGCCATCGGTGGTACGGCGCCTTACACGTATTCCTGGAACACGACCCCGGCCCAGACGACCGCCACGGCGACCGGCCTCGCCGCCGGCACGTGGACGTGCACGGTGACCGATGACCACGGCTGCACCTTCAGCGTGGCCGCCCCGATCGACGAACCGGCCGCTGCCTTGAACGCCATCGCCTCCCAGGTGAACGCTGTGTCCTGTCACGGCGGCAACACCGGTAGCGCTACGGTGAACGTCACCGGCGGCACCGGGCCCTACACCTACAGCTGGAACACGACACCGGTCCAGAACACGCAGACGGCCCTGGCCCTCACCGCAGGGACCTGGACCTGCACGGTGACCGATGCGAACGGGTGCAGCACGACCGCCAACGTCCTGGTGGGCCAACCCGCCTCGCCGCTGACGGCCGCAGTGACAGGGACCACCGACGTGGCGTGCGCGGGCAACACCGGCAGCGCCAGCGCAGCCGCCAGCGGCGGAACGGCACCCTACACGTACAGCTGGGACACATCGCCCGTGCAGACCGGCGCCACCGCGAGCGGCCTCGGTGCCGGCACATGGACCTGCACGATCACCGATGCCAACGGTTGCACCACATCGGTGAGCGCGTCGATCGCCGCACCTCCGGGCGCACTGGCGGCCGCGCTGATCGCGACCACCGACGTGGGATGCTTCGGCCAGTCCACGGGCAGCGCGGAAGTGGTCGCCTCCCTCGGCACCGCGCCTTACGCGTACACCTGGAACACCACACCGGCACAGAACACGCCGCAGGCCACCGGGCTCGCCGCGGGGAACTACCTGTGCACGGTGGTCGACGCCAACGGTTGCAGCACGCTTGTCAGCGCCACCATCGGCGCACCGGCCGCATCGTTGACCGCTTCGATCGTCAGCACTGAAGGCGTGAGCTGCTTTGGACTGACCGATGGTGGGGCCATGGCCACCTCCGCGGGCGGCACAGGGACCGTAAGCTACAGCTGGAACAGCGCACCCGCTCAGACCGGCGCGCAGCTGAACAACGTGGGCCCCGGCACCTATGTGGTGACCGCAACGGATGGGAACGGATGCACCGCCACGGCGCAGGTCGTGATCACCGCACCGGCTGCCGCACTGAGCCTCGCCACGGTGTCCATCACCGATCAGAGCTGTTTCGGCAGTGCGAACGGACAGGCCACGGTGAGCGCCACGGGAGGCACCGCACCGTACACCTATGCCTGGAACACCGCGCCGATCCAGTTCGGCGCCACGGCCAACGGCCTCGCCCAGGGCAACTGGTCGGTGACCGCGACGGATGCGAACGGATGCACCGCGTCCTCGTCCGTGCCCATCGGCGGGCCCGCCGCACCGCTCGCACTGTCCGCCTCCGTGATCACGGACGTGCTCTGCCACGGCGCCAATACC
>JAEUSW010000035.1 GCA_016788285.1 Flavobacteriales bacterium | reverse complement strand
GGCGATGTCGTTGTAGTTGAACTTCAACGTCAGCCGCTTGTGCTCCTCCGGGATGCCGCGGTCCATGGGCGTGCTGCCGATGAACCAGTCGTCGTAGGTGAAGAAGGGCTGTTCGGCCGGGATGGCCACGTGCGTGCGGCCCGTGAAGGCACGGGCGAGCTTCACCGCGGCGGTGGTGACGATGCTGCCGTTCTTGGCGAACTTCACCATGCCCGCCCAGGGGAAGAGCGACAGCATGCGCTCGGCCGCCTCCAGCTCGGTGAGGGAGGGCCGCGTGAGGTTGTTGCCCTTGCCGATCTCCGCGATGGCCGCGGCGTTCACCCGCTCGTCCGCATAACCGAGCGTCACGGCCCGCAGGCCCATGCCATAGTCCAGGTAGCGGTTCCCCTCCGCGTCCCACACGTACGCGCCCTTGCCATGGCTCAGGATGGGCGGCGCGTTGGACGGGTATTGGTCGTCGCCCCGGCTGTAGGTGTGGGCACCTCCGGGGATCGCCGCATGCAGTCGGTCGCTCCAGTTCATCGGTCGTCGATCGTTCCTTCCAGCCGGGCCTTCATCAGCGCCTCGATGACGATGAGGTCCACCGGGTCGTCCACCTCGAAGGATTTCCACTTGGGCATCACGTGCCCCAGCGTGCGCTCGTGGTAAAAGCTCCGCCGTTCGCGCAGCGAGGACGACCGGGCGATGTACAGGCTTCCTTCGAAGAAGTAGACGTCGTCGATCTCCTGGCGGCGCTTGAACACGAAGCGCTCCCCCGCATAGGGTCGGATGAAGCAGCCGTCGTCCATCCGGGCGAGGAAGGCCGGATGCCCGCCCTCGGTGCGGCACACGCCCACGACGCTCTCCGCACCGGGTGTGGCCAGCAGCAGGTCGATGGCGGCCAGCACGTCGGCGGCGGTGCGTTGGGGCGAGGTGGGTTCCAGCATGCACACCAGGTCCATGGCCTCACCCGCCTGTTCCAGGTGGTCGAGCGCATGGAGCACGACGTCCATCGACGAGGCCGTGTCGGTGGCGAGTTCGGCGGGACGGATGAAGGGCAGCTCGGCACCGGCACTGCGGGCGGCGTCCGCGATGGCGGCGTCATCGGTGCTCACCACCACCCGCCCCGGACGGGTGCGGGCCGCCTCGAGCGCGGCCGCCACCGACCAGGCGATCAACGGCCGGCCCAAGAGCGGGCGCACGTTCTTGCCGGGCAGGCCCTTGCTGCCACCGCGTGCGGGGATCAGGTAGAGGACCCTCATGCCTGCGCGTGCAGCTGACGCGTGTGCTTGATGGCGTGCAGGACCTCCAGCACATGGTCCTGCTCCGCCCGGGTGATGGTGACGCTGCTCGGCAGGCTCAGGCCGGCCTGCGACAGGCGCGTGCTCACCGGGAAGCTCTGCCCTGGCCTCACGTAACGCCCGTAAGGCGGCATCACGTGGAGCGGGTGGAAGAGCGGACGCGTCTCGATGCCGTTGCGCGCCATGCGGTCCATCACTTCGTCGCGGCCCAGGCCGAAGTCCGCGCCGATCAGGCAGCTGTACAGCCAGAACCCGTTCAGCGCCCAC
>JAEUSW010000031.1 GCA_016788285.1 Flavobacteriales bacterium | reverse complement strand
CCGACCACGACCTCCAAGCTCCAGAATCCATGTCCCGAACACCGATCCCACAGGCAGCGAACGCGATGCTCTGGTCATCGATGATGGTGATGGCGATCGCCATGGCCCACCCGGTCTTCTCACAGCAGCGTGCTGGCGCGTCCGAGGTGTGCCTGGCGGAGATCGGCGCGGCCGGCACGGCCAACGCCCCCAGGCAGCTCGCCATCCAGGGGAACATCCTTTGCCTGGTGGCCCATGGAGGGAACATGCTCCAGGTGTTCGACATCAGCAACCCTGGTTCGCCGGTGCTTTCCGGTCAAGCCCCGACCGCATCGGGAGCCTCCTCCGTGCACATCGACGGTGCCGGAACGAAAGCGTATGTCCTTGCGCAGACCAGCGCCAAGCTTCAGGTGTTCGACATCAGCGACCCGGCCAACCCGGGCCTTCTTGGACAGTTCACCACGGAAGCCCAGCCGACAGGGCTGCAGGTCAATAGCAGCACCGCCTATGTGATCTGTCAGGGCACGCAGAAACTGCAGGTACTGGACGTGAGCGCTCCCGGCGCGATCGTTCAGCTCGGTTCGGTCGCCACGTCGGCGGGCCCCAAGGGGATCGCCCTGCTCGGCAGCCATGCGGTGGTGGTGAACACGCTGGGGAACACGCTCGAGGTCTTCGCCATCGGCAACCCCTCCTCACCCACCCTGGTGGGCTCCATCAATACCGGCCTGCAACCCTCCGCCGTGGCCATCACGGGTGCCTACGCGTACGTGACGCTCTCCACCGGGGACAGCCTTCAGGTGTTCAACCTGACCACGCCGGGCAACCCGGTCCTGGCCGGCGCGGCCACCACCGGGAACAACCCGGGTGCACTGGCGATCACGGGCGGCCGTTGCTTCATCGCCCACCGCAGCGGCAACGCCCTGGAGGTGTTCGACATCACGGACCCGGCCGATCCGACCTCCATCGGTTCGACGGGTACGCTGAGCAGTCCTTGGTCCGTCGGATTCGGCAACGCCCATGTCTTCGTCACGAGCAACCTGAACAACACGCTCCAAGTGTTCGCACCCCGCGGTGTAGGCGACCCGTGCGACGATGGGGACCCGGACACCGGGAACGACACGTTCGCGGCAGGCTGCGTCTGCAGCGGTGTCGCGATCGACTGCATGGGCGTGCTCGGCGGTGCAGCCCTCCCCGGCACACCCTGTGATGACGGGAACGCCAACACGGGCAATGACGTTTACGCCACGGACTGCACCTGTGGCGGAGCTTTGGTGGACTGCATGGGCACACCGGGTGGTTCCGCCTTGCCGGGCACGGCCTGTGACGATGGCGACCCGGGCACAGGAAGCGATGTGTACGACGCCAACTGCGCCTGTGTCGGATCGTTGAACGACTGCCTGGGCGTGCCCGGTGGCGTATCCGGACCGGGAACTCCGTGCGACGATGGCGACCCGAACACCCAGCTGGATGTCTACGACCCGTACTGCGTCTGTGCCGGCCAACTGGTCGACTGCCTGGGTGTGCCTGGCGGCAGCGCGGTATCCGGTGCACCGTGCAACGACGGGGACCCCACCACGGGCGATGATGTCTGGCAGGCCGACTGCATCTGCGAGGGCCAGCTGATCGATTGCCTGGGCGATCCGGGAGGTGCTGTCCTGCCTGGGACCGCCTGCGACGACCAGGATGCTTGCACCACGGGGGATGTCTGGAGCCCGTTCTGCGAATGTGCGGGCGAACCCCTTCTTCAGGGTCAGGTCAGCGGCCCCACGGCCGTTTCGGGATGGGAGCCCGTCACCTACTCGGTCCCAACGATCGCCGGCGCGTTGGCATACCTCTGGGACATCCCCGACGATTGGTCGAGCGATGACCAGGTCGCCGATGAGGTGCTGTACGCCACGACTTACAACGAGGCCGGCACGGTCCAGGTGTGCGCCGGTGTGGACATGGGTTCCTGCCTCGTCACCTCGTGCCTCGATGTGGAGGTCAGCCTTTCGATCGGCATCGCGGACGTCGGGGCGGGACCGTCGGCCCCGATCTCGATCCGTCCGAACCCGTCGACCGGTGCGTTCGATCTGGTCCGCGTGGATGATGAGGAGATGCGCATCACGATCATGGACGTCGCGGGTCGGACCATCATCGCGCCGTTCATGGCGGACCTCGGGACCACGCACATCAGCATGCCCGGAGCCGTTCCGGGCACCTACTTCGTGCAGGTCGTACGCCCGAGCGGCAGCCACACCCTGCCCTTGTTGATCCAACCTGGAGGCCGTTGAGGCCCAGCCCCGTCATGAAGATCCCGGAACACGCATCAACCCTCGTGAAGGGCGTTCGACGGACGGCCCGGCATGGTAGGCCGCTCGCAAGCCATCCCCACCGGCTCATCGTAGTCCTCCTCAGCCTGCTCACCTGGACGGGTTCGAACGCCCAGGCCGTGCTGATGCGATCGACCCTGGGGGCCGGCGGCGGTTCCGCCGTGGTGCACGGATCCTCCGGCTCGAACTACATGCAGCAGGCGGTCGGCCAGGCCAGTGTGGCGGGCTCGCACCTGTCCGACGGTCGCTACTTCAACCAGGGCTTCGTTCAGCCCATCCGGGCGGCGCGGGTGTCCACCACCAACGACCTGGAGGCCCGGGTGTTCCCCAACCCCTTTTCCGACCGGTTCACGGTGACCCTGACCGAGGTACCGGCATCCACCGTGCGGATCCGCCTGTTCAGCGCCACCGGACAACTGCTGCTCGACCGCGACATGGCCCCCGACCGGTCGCTCTCCGTGAACACCGGTGAACTGGCATCGGGCTCGTACATCATCCGTGTGGACGTGGGCGATCGGCGCTACCTCGGCCACCTGCAAAGCATCCATTGACCATGCGCATCCTCATCATCGTCGCCTTCACCGTGCTGCTGGGCCCACTGGTCCGCGGCCAGCAGATCTTCGTCCAAGGCGGCATGCTCCGCAGCGAGTTCCTGTACAAGAACAGCAAGGGTGAACGGATCGAAGGGCTGGTGCCCCTGAAGAACTTCGCGATGGCCGCGGGTATCCGCAAACCGTTCAAGAAGTTCGATTCGAAGTGGTTCTACCTGCTGGGTGCGACCTACGAGGTGTACGCCACCCGCGGGACGAGTCAGGACGCCTACCGGAACTACTACGAGTGGAAAGCCACGTATCTCGGTGTGTCCGCCGGGGTCGAACGCGACCTGTTCACCATCCGCAGCCGGAGGAAGAACAACAAGGGCACGACGTTCTTCACGCGCCTTGCCGTGAACCCTGCGTTCCTGATCAAGGGATCGCAGACCCTGAACAACGATGTGTACGACCTGCGCGGGACCGAGCAGTTCAACGCCCCCTACCTCTTCGGCCGCGCCACCTTCGGGGCGAACTACTGTGTGTCCAACCGGGTGGCCATCATCGGCGAGTACAGCTTCGCCCAAGGCCTCCGCATGCCGATCAATGTGGGCGACGATGAGGAGAAGCTCGGCTACCGTGCACATGTCTTCACCACCGGTGTGGTGATCGCCCTGAACAACTGCCGCTATTGCCTTACCCAATTCGCCAAGTGACCATGCGCCGCGACCTGCTCCGTTCGCTTCTCCTGTTCCTGATGCTGGGGATCACCGGCATCACCTTGGGCCAATCCCACGGCCTCACCTTCCAAGCGGTGATCCTGAACCGGCCGGACAACAACACGGAGATCCCCGGCGTGGACGTGCCCGGGGGCAGCTACCTCTCCGACCAGCAGCTGGACATCCGGTTCACCATCAACAACGAGAACGGGGATGTGGACTACCAGGAGGAGCAAACGACCACCACCGACCGGTATGGCCTGATCTCCGTGATCATCGGCGACGGCACCATGACGGCCGAGAGCCCCGATGTCTTCAAGGAGATCAGCTGGGACGGCACGCCCAAGGAGCTCGTCGTGGAGGTGAACATCCCCGAGCCGTTCGGATACGGCATGTTCGTGGAGTTCAGCCGCCAGAAGCTGGTGTTCGCGCCCTACGCCTACCATCGGAACATCACGGCCACGGGCACGATGGACATCGATGGCGCCACGAACCTCAACAGCTCGTTGAACGTCAACAACGGGAGCCCGACGGTGCTGACCGGCACGTTGACCGTGGACGGCTGCGTGTACCTGAACGATTGCCTGGAAGTGGACGGCACCACCGACCTGAACAACGGATTGGACGTGAACTACAACACCCCCACGGACCTGAGCGGCACGCTGAACGTGGATGGGGCCACCACGATGAACAGCAGCCTGGACGTGGATGGGGCCACCACACTGAACCTCACGCTCGATGTGGACGGGGCCACCACGTTGAACAGCACCCTGGACGTGGACGGCAGCACCACCCTGAACAGCACGCTCGAGGTGGACGGGGCCACCACCCTGAACAACACGTTGAACGTGGCGGGTGCCACCACCATCAACAACACGCTGACCGTGGCCGGGAACACCACGCTCCAGAACGATCTGTTCGTGGAGGGCACCGCGGAGATCGGTGAGAGCCTCCGCCTGGGCCGCACGGCTGACCTAGGGCAGCTTCACGTGAACACGAACGGCTACTCCAACGAAACGACGACCCTGAAATCGCGACAGGGGGACGCGTCGATCCTTGGCGCAGAAAGCGCCGACGGAACCTATCGCACCACTGTATGGGATGACGGCCTGATCGAACTGTTCCCAGGGTCACGACAAGTCCGGATCGACGGTGAAGCGAGCGGTGGGGCGACCAACAACACCGGATCCTATCCGCTGTACGTCAAAGGCGCCCAGCAGGGGATCGCTGTGAAGTTGAACACGTCCGCGGTGAACTCCGGGAACAACTTCCTCTACTTCTCGGACAACAGTTTCATCCGCGGAAGCGTGCAGGGGCAGACCCTGAACGAGCTGCGGAACAGCTTCGACTACATCTGGTTCAACACCATGTCGGCGCTGGATGAAGCGTTCATCGCTGCGGAGGGGGTCGCTTGCGGAGCCCAATTGGATGTGGGGGAGGCCGGGGTCATGGTCGCCAATGCGATCGTGATCGCGGCCCA
>JAEUSW010000030.1 GCA_016788285.1 Flavobacteriales bacterium | reverse complement strand
ACGAGTTCTTCGCCGACAAGCCGGAAAAGGTGCACGTGCTCTATGCGAACGAATACTCCAACGGGTACTTCCGCAAACAATGACGGCTCACCGCACCGCGATGCTGTCGAGCACCGCCGGCGTGCCCTTGTTGCATCCGCCTGAATGGATGCGGGACAGGGTGTAGGTGAAGCTCAGCTTCAGCCCCTCCTTCCGGAAGCGCTCGTCCAGACCGACGGGCATCAGGTGGCCAAGTTCACCGGGCGGCTCCAGCGCGATCAGCACCGCACAGCCCTCCGCGGCGTGCGCGAGCGTCACGGTGCCCAGCGTGTGCCCCGGAGGAGGTCCGCCCGGGCCGCCGGACGGGGTGCTCTTCCCGCCCGCGCAGCCGACCAGCACCGCCATCGCGGCCAGCAGCCCGTTCACACACCGCCTCATGGCAGCACGATGCGTTGGACCTTCTGACCCGCGGTATGGCCCACGCGCACGAAGTACACGCCGCCGGCGAGGCCCTCGGTGCTGAAGCGACCCTGCCAGCTGCCTGCCGGAGCGGTCACCTGCTGGGCGCGGACGATGCGCCCATCCATGCCCATGAGGTCGGCCACCAGGTCGTCGCCCGGCGCGCCGACGTACTGCACCCGCAGGTCGGCCCCGTCGAGCCAGGCGTTCAGCGTGCCCTGCGGGATCACCGCATCCCCGTCCAGGCCCACGGTGGCCGCCAGGTCGAAGGATGCGATCCGCGTGCGGGGCTGGCCGGTGGCGCTCAGGTATTCGCCGGTGAACCAGAAGGTGGTGCCGTTGGGGTCCAGAGCGGTGTGCGAGTAGTCGCCATACCGGTTGAACCCCGTCTGCGAACCACCGCCGTTGATGATGATCTGCTCGGGCACGGTCATCACGCCGGCGGGGTCGTTGGCGTAGCGGCCCGTGTAGCGCAGGCCCGGGAACACGTTCGCGCCGGGGTCCGTGTGGCAGTAGCCCATCCCGATGTTGCCCTGGTTGTCCATGGCGATGCTGGCCATCCAGCGGTTGCCATTGTCGGGGGCCCAGGTGCCCTGCTGGTGAATGCTGAAGTTGCCGTCGTTGGCGTCCCGCAGTTCGTACCAGCGGATGCCGGCGCGGTTGGCCCCGTTCACGTCCACCACATGGCAGAGCATCACGCTGCTGTGGCCCACGAAGCGCACATGCTGGGCGCGGAAATAGAAGATCTGCGACACCGCGTCGAGCTTGTCGGTGGTGCCGGGCTGGCTGATGTTGCTGAAGCCGAAGCCGAAGTTGGTGTCGAAGGGCTGGGTGTTCAGCGTCTGGCTTTGCACCACCTGGGTGTTGCCCGGTGTCACCCAGTCGGTGGTCATCTCGTAGATCTTGATCCGATCGTCCGGCACACCGCCCCAGGCGTCATCCTCAAGGTTGAAGAAGTAGCAGGGCGTGCCGTTGGGCGGAAGGTCCCCGTCGGCATCGGCGGGCAGCACCGAACGGAACCCGGCGTTGGAGGCGCTGGGGGCCGACAGCTGGATGCGCTGTGCCGGAAGGCCCTGCAGCATCTTCTCCCGCTCGAACACCACCGCCGTGTGCGTGCTGTTCGAGGTCATATAGTAGCCGTCCCACCAGATCGAGAACTTCGGGTAGTCAGGGAATTGGGAGAAGGACCACGAGTAGGTGTAGTAGTCCCCGGTGGGGTCGTTCGTCTGGCTGATGGCGATCAGGATCTCGTTGCCGCTTACCTGGAACTGGCTGACGAACCATCGGTCGGCGTGGCGGTCGTAGAGCACGATGGGGTCGCCATCGTTGGTGCTGCCCGGCCACAGGCTGGCCAGGCTGAAGGAGCCGCCTGCGCTGCCGCCGGTCTTGGTGAAGGGCCGGCACGAGGTGTTCACGCACTGCAGGTAGTGGTTCGGGCCGGCCGAACCGGTGGGGTCCGGCGGGATGCCCGAGCCGTTCTGTCCGGCGAAGTCGAGGATCGGCTGTCGCGCCAGCCGCGAGGCCGCGCTCTTCTGCAGGACCGGGTCCTCGCCCTTCGGTAGTGCCTCGGGGTTCACGGACTCGCGCTGCACCTGGATGTTGCGCGTGAGCTTGCGCTCGGCCGCGCTCAGGTCGTGCTCGGAGAGCGTGGGAAGGTCGCGGAGCGGACCCACCTTCCGGGCGGGCACCGGCGCGCTGATGGCGATGTGCTGCCCGAGGGCGTTCACCCAGGTGCGATCACCGGGCAGCGCGTTCGGGACCTGGGCGAGGAGGGGAAGGGCGGACAGCGCAAGGCCGCCAAGGGAGAAGATGCGAAGCATGGGGTGGGTCAACAAGGGTGCCCAAGGTAAGCCGGGCAACCATCCGTCCCGCCATCCCCTGACCGGCCCTGCGATCGACCCGACGGAGTTGCCCCGTTCACCGACGAGGCGGCTGGTCACCGGGGCCTTTGCCCACCTGGAGGTCGCCGGCCTCGAAGCGGCGCAGCAGTTCCGCCACCCGCTTGGCCTGCGTGGCCTCGGTCTTGGCGCTGCCCACCCAATAGCACATGCTGCGCCGCATGCCGGGCGTCAGCGCATCCCAGGCGGCCTTCATCTCGGGCAGGAAGTCGAGCGTTTCCGCAAGGGCCTCGGGCAGTTCGAGCTCATCCGGGGTGGGGTGCTTCCAGAACTCCACCTGTACGGTGTCGCCCACACGCTTGAGCTTGGCCGCACGGCGGATGTCGCCACCGAGGATGATGATGTGCACGCCGCTCTTCTGGGGCATCAGGGCGCGGTCCACCGCCACGCCGTTCACCGTGCCCAGCACTCGCACGCGCCCCCGGGTGCCGAACTCCTGCTCCACATCGAAGGGCACCTCCACGTACATGAAGGCCATCTGCGCGTTCATCTTCTCCAGCGGAGCGGTGAAGCGGTAGGTCTTGGGCTTCTTCATGTGTCCCTGTGTTCATGCGACCATGTGCCCATGAATGCCCGTCCGACTTGCCTTGTGCATCGGCACATGAGCACATGGAGCGAGAGGTAGCGGGTGGGTCGCATGGTCACCTGACCTACCCCCCGGCCTTCTTGGCCTTGTACCCCTTCTCCGTCAGGTAGGCCAGCACCTTGTCGCGGTGGTCGCCCTGCAAGAGGATGACGCCGTCCTTGGTGTTGCCGCCCACGCCGCATTTGCTCTTGAGCGTGCGGCCGAGGTCGTCCAGATCGGCCTCCTTGCCCGTGAAGCCCACGATGCGCGTCACCACCTTGTTGCCGCCCAGGCGGTCCAGGTGGATGCGGAGGTCCTGCTGTCCGGGCGGGGCCGTGGGCTGACCGGAACCCTTCGGGCCGCTGGAGTACACCAGGCCGCCGAACGAGTTGAGGGTGCGCTTCTTCATGCGGGAGGGGCCGCCGGCTGGCCCAGCGGGCCGCGAAAAGTAGCATGTGCGGGCAGCTTGCGACCTTGGCGGGATGGGACGGGCCGTCGCGGTGCGTGCGCTGGAAGGGAGCGGGGACCTGGACCGCTTCATCCGGCTGCCCTTCCACCTGCCCCACCAGCGGCCCGACCGTGTGCCGCCCCTGCTCATGGATGAGCGCGAGTTCCATGATCCCGCGAAGAACCCCCAGCTTACACACTGCCTGGTGGAGCGTTGGCTCGCCTGGAAGGATGGTGTTGCTGTGGGGCGCATCATGGGCATCATCCATCAGCACTACAACACAGCCCACAGCGAGCGTACCGCGCGGTTCTACCAGCTCGATGCCATCCGAGACCCTGCGGTGGTCGGTGCATTGATCCGTCAGGTGGAGGTGTGGGCGAAGGAGAACGGGATGGACCGGGTGATCGGTCCCTTCGGCTTCAGCGACAAGGATCCGCAGGGCCTGCAGATCGAAGGCTTCGAGCACCTCCCCGTGATCGCCACGCCCACCAACCCTGATTGGTTGCCGCCGATGGTGGAGGCCTGTGGCTACGGCAAATTCGAGGACATGGTGAGCTACCGCATGGACATCCCGGCCGAGCTGCCCGCGGTATACCACGCCATCGGCGATCGCTGCCTGCGTAACCACGGGTTGCACAGGGTGCCGTTGCGCACCAAGCGCGCGCTGAGGCCCTGGGTGGTGCCGGTGTTGCGCTTGGTGAACGCCACCTACGGCGACCTGCTCGGCTTCGCGCCCATGAGCGAGGCGGAGATGCAGGCCTTGGCCGCGAAGTACATGTTCATCCTCGACCCGCAGCTGGTTCAGCTGATCGCCGATGCGAACAACGAACCCGCCGCCTTCGTGATCGCCAGCCCGGACATGAGCGAGGGCTTCGTGCGTGCGAACGGCAAGCTCCTGCCCTTGGGCTGGTGGCACATCCTGCGCGCCATGAAACGTTCCAAGCAGATGGATCTCCTGCTCGGCGCCGTGCGTCCGGACCTGCAAGGCAGGGGCCTGACGGCGGCCTTGGGCGTGGCGTTGCTGGAGGTGGCGCGTCAGCGGGGCTTCACCCACCTGGACAGCCACCTGGTGATGGAGCGCAACACCCGCATGCGCGCCGAGTTGGAGCGGCTTGGGGCGGTTATATGGAAGCGGTATCGGGTGTATCAGCGTCCACTGCTCCCGGGGTGAATGGTCAATGGTGAATGGGGCAATAAAGCCGAAGTGAGCTTCCCATTCACCAACGTCCATTCGCCATTCACCGCACTCACTTCCACCACGTGATCAACGGCCTTGTCATCTCCAACCCGAACCTCCGCGCCTCCTCCAGGTTGAATGGCCCGTGCATCTTCAGATAGATGTCGAAGGTGATCGGCCCTTCCTGGTCGGCCTTGAAGTTGGTGTGCCAGGTGTTGTTGAGGGCGTAGAGGTAGATGGTGCTGCTGCTCTTCGCCTCGGTCTTCCAGGCTTTGTAGTACTCGGGGTTCGTGCCCTTGCCGGGGTTCACCTTGCGCTCGTCCACCATCTCGCCCACCTCCCAGATCGCGCCTTGCGGACACACGATGGTGACGCCCATGCTGTCGTTGCTCACATCGATCCAGCGCTGGGCGCAGAAGAAGTCGTTGTTGCTGCCGGGGATGCGGCCGCTTTCGGGCGTCACGCAGGTATCGCCGATGCCGATGCGGACGGTGGCGTTGGGGATGTTGAAGGGAAGGGCAAGGTGAATGGATGATCGTTCACGAGAAGGGGTCGGATCCTCGACAACGAGCAAGGCGAACACGTCCTTCTTA
>JAEUSW010000022.1 GCA_016788285.1 Flavobacteriales bacterium | reverse complement strand
CGTCGACCTCCACTTCACCGCCTACGTGGAGGGCGAGTTCGACCAGATCGCCGAGGGCACCATGAACTGGCGCGCCATGCTCAAGGAGTTCTACGCGCCCTTCCACAAGACCATCGGCACGGTGAGCGAGACGGCCGAGCGGGCCACCGGATCGCGCGAACTGGGCGTGGACCCCGCCAGTGGTCGCAAGCTGGTGGCCCGCATCGGGCGTTTCGGTCCCATGATCCAGATCGGCGACGCCGAGGACGAGGAGAAGCCCAGGTTCGCCAGCCTGCGCAAGGACCAGAGCATCGGCACCATCACCCTGGAGGAGGCCCTCGACCTCTTCAAGCTGCCGCGCACCCTCGGCGAGCGCGATGGCGAGGTGGTCTCCGTGGCCATCGGCCGCTTCGGACCCTACGTGCGCCTTGGCGGCACCTTCGCCAGCCTCACCGCGGAGGACGATCCGCTCAGCATCGACCTGGCCCGGGCCATTGAGCTCATCGACCTGAAGAAGGCCGCCAGCGCCACCCGCGATCTGGGCGAGTACAAGGGTGAGATGATCGTGGCCGGGCGAGGCCGCTTCGGCCCCTACGTGAAGTTCGGCAAGACCTACGCCAACATCCCCAAGTCGGAGGACCCGGCGGCCGTGACGCTCGAGCGCGCCATCGAACTGGTGGAGGCCAAGCTCGCCGGCGCCCGCCAGAACGTGCTGAAGGAGTTCGCGAACTCGGCCATCCAGATCCTCGACGGGCGCTACGGCCCCTACATCACCGATGGTGGCAAGAACGCCAACGTGCCCAAGGGGACCAAGCCCGAGGACGTGACCCTGGAGCAGGCCACCGAGCTGCTCGCCGCAGCCCCCGAGAAGAAGGGTGGCCGGAAAGGACGCGGACGCAGCGCTCCCGCGCAGAAGGCGCCAACGAAAAAAGCACCCGCGAAGAAGACCGCCGCCAAGAAGGCTCCCGCGAAGAAGGCAGCCTCCAAGAAGGCCTGACGCCGGGACAGCGCCTCGTTCACCGGGTTGCCAACAGCGGCTTGTGGGTAGCTCGACGCCACGCGGTGCGGCGGTCGCCCCCGTGCGTTGGACCTTCGCCGTGACCGCCTGCTGGTCAGGGCCACGCATGGACATCAGTCTCTATTTCCGTCCCAGTCCCCGCTTCGGCGCACAGCGTCCGGACCATGCGGCCCACACCTTGGGCGATGGGGCGCAGTTCCACGGGCCGGCTGGTTTTCCGGTGCTGGAAGGCGCCCAAGTTGCACTGCTCGGCGTGCTCGACGACCCCGGCCACGCCCGCCCAAGACGCTGTGTGGAGGCCCCCGACGCCATCCGCGAGCAGCTGTACCCGCTCTTTCGTCCCCAGGGTCGGCTGCAGTTGGTGGATCTGGGCGACATCCACCCCGGTGCGAGCGCGCAGGATACCCAGCACGCCCTCTCGGAGTCCATCGCCGAACTGGTGCGGCGCGGCATCGTGCCCATCATCCTGGGCGGCGGGCAGGGCCACACCTTCACCCAGTACCTGGCCTATGAGAAGTTGGAGCGCACGGCCAACCTGGTCAGCATCGACGCGCGCTTCGACCTGGGCGAGCCCGGCCAAGGGCTGGCGGACAGCAGCTACCTGAGCCACATCGTGCTTCGGCAGCCCAACTACCTCTTCAACTACAGCAATCTCGGCTACCAGACCTACCTGGTGGACCAGCCCGGGATCGAGCTGATGGACAAGCTCTTCTTCGATGCGCACCGGTTGGGCGAACTGCGTGACCACCTGGCCGATGCCGAACCGGTGCTCCGCAACGGTGATACCCTGAGCGTGGACCTCTCCGCCGTGCGTCGCAGTGATGCCCCCGGCACCACCCGCCCCGGCCCGAACGGATTCCACGCCGAGGAGGTCTGCCAGCTGATGCGCTACGCCGGCATCAGTGAGAAGATCTCTTCGGTGGGGCTCTACGAACTGGATCCCGGTCGTGATGAGCACGGGGTCACCGCCCAGCTGGCCGCCCAGATGATCTGGTGTTTCCTCGATGGCTTCCGATCGCGCACCAACGACCTGCCCTGGCTCGACCGCAAACGCTTCACCCGGTTCAGGATCCCCATCCGTGGGAACGAGCAGGAGCTCGTGTTCTATAAGAGCGCGGTGAGCGACCGTTGGTGGATGGATGTGCCCTACCGGGCCGAACAGGAGGCCCGCTTCGAGCGCCACCATCTGGTGCCCTGCAGCTACGCCGATTACCAGATGGCCTGCCGCGAAGAGGTGCCCGACCGCTGGTGGCGCACCTTCCAGAAGCTGGCCTGACCGCCTTCGCCCGCCCCTGCTGGGCTTGGGGAAATTTGGCCGGTCCGGATCTTTGCTATATTGGCGCCGGGATCAACGCCGGTCCCGAGGGGAACTTCGTCCCAT
>JAEUSW010000012.1 GCA_016788285.1 Flavobacteriales bacterium | reverse complement strand
GGCCGGCGGGGGATCCTCGCAGATGACGAAGGTGGGCAGTGCGCTCCCATAATCCAGCACCTGCAACAACGGCGACCCGTTGTACGTGGCCGAAAGGCCCGCATTGGTGATCTCTCCGATCGTGATGGTGAACTGCGCGCTACCGCACGGCGCGCCATTGTCGAACAGCGACACGGTGAGCGTGTAGTTGATGGTGCTGGTGCTCGGCGGAGCGGTCACCGTGGGGTCCAGGAGCGAAGGGTTGTTGAACACGAGCGCCGGTACCGAGGTCCAGTGCACGGAATCCGTGCCGCCTCCATAATTCGTATTCAGGAGGATGGAACCGGGACAATAGCTATCCCCATCCCACGGGGCCGTGGCCGTGCACTGCCCCACCACACCGCCCCCCGCGCCGATCAGCAGCGCGGCCAGGGCGGCTCGCATGCACCAACTGCCTGAACGATCCATCCGGTCAAAGTTCGCGGGATCTTTCCACATGCAGAGGGCGTTGCCGTGTCTTGATCCACAGTTCACGGTGGATCAACGATCGCGCCGGGCCTGCGCCGGTGCGCTCTCTTCGATGCTCCACGGCCCGGAACGCACGGCCCACGCGCCCACGCGCTCGGCGACCGCTTCCAGCAGCTCCTCGGCATCCTCGCCCTGCACGTGCAGTTCGGTGCGCTCCGCATGCCCCTGACCATCGTGCCGCTCCACCACCAGCACCAACCAGCAGGGCGGCGACTGTCCCATCACCAGGGCGGCGCCGCTGCCGTGGCGGCCTTCGGCATAGTCCGTCACCGTCACCGTGCATGGTGTCGTGGACGGCCCGTGCGGGGTCAGCGCCGCGTGCAGCTGCGCCGCGAGGATCCGGGGCGCATGCGGCGGCAGGGGCGCGATGGTCACCTGGGCGGTGCTGTGCAGCAGGGTGGCGCAGAACAGGGCGGAGAGGAGGTGCTGGGGCTTCATGGCGTGCGTGTTGATGCCCCAAAGCACCGCCGATCGTCAGGCCTGGGCACGCTCCGTTGTGAGCCCGGCGGCCCCGATCGGGAAAGCGGCGGCTCAGCCCTTGCGCGTGTTCACCTCGATGGCCTTGGTGTTGTTGGCCACGGCCACCAGCGCCCGGATCTGCTCGGCGATGGCGCGCGTGAGGATGATGATCAGGAAGCCCAGCAACGGACTGGCGATGAGGCCCACCAGGGGCGCATCTCCGGCCATCGCCGTGAACAGGTCCAGCGGGCTGCGGCCATGCCCGCCGCTGCGCCCCAGCAGCGCCATCACCAGCGAGGCGCCGGTGCCCACGATGGCCATCAGGGTGCCGAACCACTCGCCGCAGGTCTGGAAGAAGTGGGCGAACACCGGCAGCGCCACGAACTCCGACCCCGGGCTCACGTACTGGTTGATGCGGTCCTTGCGGTCCCACCAGAGCTGAAAGCCGATCCACAGCCCGAAGAGGCCGAACAGACCAATGAGAATGCCCGCCACGCCGCCCTTGAACATCACCGCCAACACCCCCAGGATGCTGAGCAGGTTGAGCGCCGCCAGCACCATGTAGAGGATGCGGAAGGGCTTGCGGAACAGCGCCCCGCCGTCGATGAGCGCGAAGTAGGGCCGCGCGAAGCCGGTGAACAGGTCGAGCGCCGAGGCGGCCGGCGGCGGCGGTGCGCTGTGGGGGGCGTGCGGGTGGTCCATGCGGGATGGATTGAAGGCAGAGGAGGAGGGGGGAGGAGACGAGCTTTCGGGCCGGGCCTCACGCAGAGGTGCAGCGGACGCAGGGCGAGGGGGTTCTTCTGAAGTGAGGACCGCGGTACGGGCGGTAGTAGGATCGGGAACACGGGCGGGAGACGAGCTTTCGGGCCGAGCCTCACGCAGAGGTTCAGAGGACGCAGAGCGAGGGGGTTCTTCTGAAGTGGGGACGGTGGTAGGGGCAGGGGCAGGAACGGACCGGGCCACGGGTGCGGCATGGGGCACCGGACGGGGCCTGTCCGAGGGGGACGCGGCCACCGACGGCATGGCGAGCTGTGGCATGATCATCGGCAGCAGGCCCGCCACGGCCGCCGCCACCAGAAAAGCCACGGCCGCCCAGAGCCCGGTGGCCGGCACCGCCTCCAACACGCCGGCATCGATGCGCAACGCGGGCAGGCCCTCCTCCGCCAGGCGTGCAGCCCATTGCCAATGCCCGATGGCCAAGGCTCCGGCGCCCACGATGCCGCAGGCCGCCGAGGCCACCGGCCCCCATCCGCTCCGCAGCACCGCGACGAACGCTCCGGCCAGGGCACTGATCAGCGCCAACACGAGCCAGAGGTCCATCGGCACGCCGGGTTCCTCGGCCGGTGGTGGCGCCGGACCGGGAGCTTGGTCCGCCTGTTCGCGCAGCAAGCGGCGCGCCCGGTCCGCAGGGCTTTCATCGGCCGCCGCAGGGGGCGCTGCCACCGAGGCGGGCTCCGAGTCCTCCGCGGCCTCACCGGTGGCCCAGACGCTGAGGTCGGGCACCCGGCCCAGCAGACGGTCCCAGCCGCTCTGTTGGCCCACGGGGCCTTCGGCCGTGCGCAGCTCCGCGAAGCCCAGGAACAGGCAGGCCAGGGCGGCGGCGAAGAAGAGCGGTGGTAGGAAGCGGGTCACGGGGTGGGGATCGACAGGATGCGGTCAGGGGGTGCCGAGCAGCTTCTTCTTCTCGGCGTCGTACTCGGCCTTCGTCAGGATGCCGGCGTCCAACAGCTCCTTCAGCTTCTTCAACTTGTCGGCGTTCTCCAGCGCGCTGCCGCCCTTGCTCTCGGTGGCCTGTGCGGAGGTCTTCGGCAGCGGGTCGTTCAGCGCGTCGGTGATGGTGATCAGGAACTGGTCGTTCGAGAAGGTCAGCGACCGGAAGAACCCCGACACCGGAAGGTTCGAGCCCTTGCTGCTCATGACGTTCTTGTCCGAGTTGGTGTACTTCACGATCTGGAAGCGCTTGGTGACATCCGCGTTGGGGTCGAGCGCCGTGTTGGAGATGTCGCCGCTGTAATGCTCGGTGTATTTGTAGCCCTCCACGGCATTGGCCTTCACATCATCGAAGGGCAGGGTCCACTGCACGGCCTTGTCGCGCAGGTAGGCCTCGAACCAGCGCTGGCCGGCCAGCTCGGTCGCCGTCTCGAAGAAGCAGGCGTTCACCCGCAGGTTGGTGTAGAACCAGTCCTTGGCCTTCTGCACGCTGTCCGGCACGGCCAGCCGGGCGCGGATGTTCTCCACCATCTCGATCTTGATGTTCAGCTCGCGCTTGTCCTCCCGCGCGCCCACCCAGCGGTGGTTGTCCGCGTCGTACATCTCCACGGGGTCCATGATGATCTCCAGTCCGTTGGACGCGTCCACTTTGAAGTTCGCCTTCAGGTGGCACTGCGTACCCAACCCCCAGTAGTAGTTGATCCAGTAGGAACGCAGGTGACGGTCGCCCCAGGCCAGGTAGTCGATGTCGCCTTTGTAGTAGGACTTGATCATGTACGCGGCCACGGGCAGCACCTCCTCGGTGTTCACGCCGGTGATCGGTGTGTAGACCGTGGGGGTCTTTTTGCGTTGGGCGCTGGCGCTCATCACCGCGAGCAGCGTTAGGGACAGCAGGACAGGTCGAAGCATGGTGCGGGTTCCGGGGAACGTGGTTGGTGTGGGGTCGATGGAGATATGGATCGCTCGTGGTCGCGGGCCGAGCGGTCACCGCCGCAGCATCAACCGCAGGTCGGTGGGGGCCCCGTGGCGAAAGACCCGCACGGTATAAAGGCCCTCGGCCTCGCCGGTGAGGTCCAGTGCGATGCGATCGGCAGACGCAGGACGCTCGTCCCGGATCAGCTGCCCTTGAGCATTCAGCACCCGCAGCCACTCAACACCCTGTGCATCGGGCAGGGCGATGGTGAAGAGACCGGTGGAGGGGTTCGGGAAGAGCTGGATGCCGGAAGCGCTATGGCCGAGGATGCCCGTGCCTGTGATCATCACGAACAGACTATCCGGTTCACCCACGCCGCAGCCGTTGCCGGCCGCCACCACCACCCATCCATCTTCGCCCGGACCGCCGGTCGTCACGTTGATGGCGTTGCCCGCACCGGTGCCCGTCCAGCCCGTGGGCAGGGTCCACGCGTAATACGAGGCGCCGGGCACGGTGGTGGTCGCGTAGGTCTGTGCGCTGTTGTCCAGCACCAGTGTCGGGCCCGAGACCGCCGTGGCTCCCGGCGGGGCGCTGACCGCATCCACATCGATGCCCCGCGTGATCACCGAGCTCCATTGCCCGTGGTTGTCCTGCAGCTGGAAGTACACATCGGTCTGCCCGGTGCTGCTCCAGTTGCAGAAGAGCACATCGTCGATGAGGTCGAGGACCTGCACCGCCGGGGTGATGGGCACCTCGGTCATGTCGCTGGGGCTGGTGGCGTCTTCATCGCTCCAATAGCGCAAGAGCACCAGCTCGTAAGGCCCGCCAGGCAGCACAGCGAAGGGCTTGGTGAGCACGCCGCTCCAAAAGCCGTGGTTGTCGCGTAGCCGGTAGTGCACTTTGTGCGGACCTTGTTGCAAGCCGCTCGCATCAGGGGCGATCGTGGCGCTGACCACCTGGCCCGGACCGAGGGTGAACGGCGTGGGGGTGTAGGTGGTATCGAACCAGTACTCGCCACCCACAAGCTCGTAGGGTCCGCCGACCAGCCGCGTGAACGACCTGCTGAGCACGCTGCTCCAGCGGCCGTTGCTGTCCTGAAGGCGGTAGTGGATCTTGTGATGGCCTACTGGGAGGGCTCCCAAGGGGATGTCCTCCAGCAGGTCTACTACGGGCGCATTGCCAGCTGGCTCGAATACGCGTTGACCGTTCAGATCGTTGGTGTCGAACCAGTACTCGTAACCCACGATGTCCTGTGCGCGTGCTCCGCCGGTGGCGATGAGCAGCAGCGCCATGAAAAGGCATCGCATGGCTCAATGGGTTTGCGCACTGGCCCGGATGGTGACGCCCTGCAAGGTGCCGTTGTTCGTGGACCCGGACTGGATCAGCTCGATCCAGTGCGGGTTGAAGGGGATCGAACCGTCCTTCCAGGGCACAGCGCCACCATAGACCCCGACGGCTGTTCCACCGAGACCGGCTGTGGACCAGTTCGGTCCTTCGTGATAGTCGTACGTCGGTGAGTAGTTGCTGAAACTGGCGACCACGTTCGCAGGCAGAATGTTCGGCAGGACGGCGTTGGGACCGTTGCCTGAGAAATACGCGGCGGTCTGGTTGCCTCCAGCGTCGGTCGCGTTCGCGCCGAAGGTGTAACTGAAAGAGGTGCCATTCCCAGCGAACACGCACTCCTCGAACGTGCTGTCCTCATTAATGGAGATGGCAGAGTTGGAGTTACGCGCGAAGATGCAGCTCCGGTAGGTGACATTCGCATTGCCGCTAACGTCCCATCCCAAAAACACGCAGTTCTCCACTGTCGCGTCGGAAGCCGCCACCGCACCGAAAAGATCCTTGATGAAGCATGACCGGATGATCGGATCTGCCGATTGATTGACATCCATGCCATCGATCACCGATTCCTCAATGATTGCGTTCGTTGCATTGGACCCGAAACTTCCGGAGCCCAGACGGAGGACATCCATGTCGCAACGCTTCACATAGAACCCATCCACGGATGAGTTGCCCAAATTCTGACCCAGAAGGACAGCAATGCTACCGCGAATGGTCAATCCGTGGATCTCAGACCCATCCGCACCATCCAGGAAGCGAATGGTCCTATAACTGCCTGCCGTGGTGATTAAGGTCCTTCCTCCATTGTAGGTCGCAGAGCTGTCGGACCGGAATCCGCTCCCGATGATTACGACCGGGTTATTCACCAGGATGTCAGCCGGAAGCGCATACGTGCCTCCTCCCAGGATGATGGTGTCTGTGCCTTGAGCAAGGTCCGCCTCGGCGATCGCATCCGCCAGGTCGCCATCGTAGTAGAACGTGGCCTGTCCGCCGTTCATCCGCGTGATCACGCCCTGTGCGCACACCGCAGCGCTCAGCAGCGCTCCGGCAAGAATGGTCGAGAATGTCCTCATGATGTTGATGTTGGGTGTTGGGTTGTCGGTGTGTCACCAGGGGTACGTGATCCGCGCCGTGTAGCAGTCCGTACCGTCCATGCAGTCGGGGTTGCGCAGGGCGCCCTCCCACTGCTTGGTGTTGCTGGCGTTGTAGGCCTTCCAGCGCAGGGTGGTGCCGGGTTGGATGACGAAGCGGGCCACGTTGCCGTTGGTGCTGTTGCCGCAGAAGTGGTCCGCCGGAAGGTCGTCGTCCATGGCCGCGGCGATGTCCTGGTACTGGTCGGGGTCGTCCGCGTTGTACACACGTACGGCCTCGCTCATCGCGGTGTAGTCCGCGCTCTGCACCCAGATGTGGCCGATGGCCGCGTTGGGCATGATGGTGATGCCGCCGCAGGTCTCGCAGATCTCGTTGCCGCACTCGTCATACCGCTTTGGGGCCTCTTCCTCCTTCTGGCAGGCGGTCAGCAGGGCGAGCCCGATCAACAGGGCGGCGCGTGGCAGGGGTCGTGCTGAGTTCATGTCCGGTGTGTTGGTGCTGCGAACATCCGTCCGGCGTGTCTGGCGGCGTAGCGTGGACGTGAACATGGCGGCTTGGATCGTGAATGCGGCGTCACAGGCGTTCCAGGGCGTCCATCAGCTCCTGCTTCTGCCGCCGGCTCACCGGCAGGTTGACGCCGTTGCTCAGGACCACCTCGCCGCCCTCGCCCTTGATGTAGCGTTTGATGTGCTTCCGGTTCACCAGGTAGCGCTGGTGGATGCGGATGAAGCCCTGCGCGGTGAGCGCCTCGTCGAAGGCCACGATGCCCTTGCTCACCACGAAGGGCTTCGGCTCGTTGCGCCGGTGCACGTGCGTGTAGTTGTTGTCGCTCTCGCAGTAGAGCAGCTCATCCAGGTGTACCAGCGTGAGCCCGCGCGCGTCGGGCAGCGCGATCTGCCGGTCGCTCACCACCATGCCGTGCGCCTCCAGGGCCTTCAGCGCCCGCAGCACGGCCTCGTCGAAGCGCGGACCGGTGATGGGCTTCACCAGAAAGTCCAGTGCCTCCACGCGAAAGGCCTCCACGGCATGGTCCGCACGGCCGGTGGTGAAGATCACCAACGGGTCCGCCGGCGCGATGCGCTTCAGCAGGTCGAAGCCGTCCAACCCGCCCAGGTCCACGTCCAGAAAAAGGATCTGCGGCCGCGTGGCGCGGATCCCCTCGGCCGCAGCGTGCACATCGGGCGCCTCGCCCACCAGCCGCACCTGGGGATGCCGCTTCGCCAGCAACGTGCGCAGCAGCTCACGGGCCTTGGGTTCATCCTCCACGATGTAGGCGGTGGCGGTCATGGGTGGAAAACTATCCATGTTGTTGGAATGACGGGTGATCCTTGAAAACTATTCCTCGTTCGGTTCCCGAACTTTCGTGAGCAACACCGGATACCTGAAGCTCATGAACCGGTGTATCCGGACACCTTTCCGATGAATTCGGTGTGGTTCCCCTGGGATCCGGTGAGGGTCTGCCTGATCGGCGAAGGGCATCGGTGCGGATGTCCGGCCCGGTGCCGAACGGATCAAAGCTCCGCCGAGCTCACGGCGGGAACGTGCTCCGGCGCGAACGCGGCGGGGGCGATCGTGAGGATGGCGGTGCGCCGCCTTAGACCGGCAAGAGCACCTCCACGCGCGTGCCCCGCGGCAGGTCGATGGTGCGCAGCTCGGCCGCACGGCCCGTGCGCTGGCGCAGGAGCTCCAGCTGGTCGCGGATGATGCGCGTGCTCAGCGAGGTCTTCCTGTGCGACCGCTCCGGCTGTTCATCCGCGGGGCCACGGCCCACCCCGTTGTCCTCCACGCTCAGCAGCAGCGAGCCGTTGCGCAGGCCTGCGCTCAGGGTGATGCGGCCGCCCTCCTTCAGCGGGCCCACGCCGTGCTCGATGGCGTTCTCCAACAGGGGCTGCACCACCAGCGGGGGCACGTTCACCCGGGCGGTGTCGATCGCGGGGTCCACCTCCACGGCGAAGTCGAACCGGCCGTCCAGCCGCGAGCGCTGCAGCTCCAGGTAGGTGCGCAGGGCCTCCAGGTCGTCCTTCAGGGGAATGGTGGCGTGCTGGCTGGTCTCCAGCATGGTGCGGATCCACTGGGCGAAGCGCTGCAGCAGCGTGCTGGCGGCATCGGGGTCGTCGGTGTACAGGTGGGCGTTCACCGCGTTCAGTGTGTTGCTGATGAAGTGCTCGTCCATCTGGGCGCGCAAGGCGGCGTTCTGGAATTCGGCGGCCTTGCGCTTCTCCTCGGCCGTGCGCTCGTTGGCCTGGGCAAGGGCCGACGCGGTCTCGGCGTCCTTGCGCCTGCGCTCCGTGCGCCAGGCGAAGGCGCCACCGCCCAGTGCGAGCACGGCGAAGCCACCGACCCCCCAGGCGGCCGTCCGGTTGCGCGACGCGCTCAGCTCGGCGATGGTGCGCTGATCGCGTTCGGCGAGCAGCCGTTGCCGGGCCCGGAGGCTGTCGGCAAGCTGCTGGCGGGCCGCCGCCGCCTGCTCTTCGAACCGTGCCACCGCGATCATGTTGCCCTCGTTCAGATAGCTCTTCTGCAGCTCCATGGCTTCCCGTCCGTCCGCCAGCGCCTCGGTGGTGCGACCGAGCTGCTCCAGCACACGGCTCTTGCGGTCCAGCACATGCACGGCGTTCTCCTTCATGCCCAACGCGCGGTCGATCCCCAGGGCGCGCTCGTAGTGCCCCAGGGCCTGCTTCCACTGGCGGCGCTCAAAGGCGATGTCGGCCAGGGTGTGCTCGGCGATGGCGAGCATGTGCTGGTCGCCGATGGCCGCAGTGACCTCCTGGGCCCGCACCGCGTGCGGCTCCGCCTCGTCGGGCAGATGCTTCGACACGAGCACTTCGCCGATGGTGGCCTCGAAGATGCCCACCCACTGCAGGTTGCCCAGGGCCTCCACCTTCCGCAGTGCGTCCCTCAGCACCACCAGGGCCGTGTCGTAGCGCCGCCGCTCGGGCAGGCCGAAGACGAGCGCCTGCGCGCTGTCGGCCTCGCCCCAAAGCACGGCCCGGGCGCCATGGGCGATCGCGGCCAGATCATGCATGCCGATGGAATCGGCCACCTGCCAGGCCCGCAGCACCAGCGGGTAGGCTGCCGGATACTGCTTGAGCTGTTTGTACACCAGGGCCAGGTTGAACGCGCTGGCCGCGATGAGCTGGGGGTTGCCCTGGGCCTCCGCGACGCGGTAGGCCTCGTGCAGGTTCGTGGCGGCGTCCACCACCTGCCCCGTGTAGTTCTGGTAGGCGCCCAACATGGCACAGCTGCTCGCCAGGACCGTGGAATCACCGATGGCGGCGCTGATGTCCCGGGCCTCCTCCAGGTCGGCCAGCGCGCTGTCCAGCTTGGCCAATTGCGCAAAGGCGTTCGCGCGGTTCACCAGGAACGTGCAGCGCGCCGAGCTGTCCGGGGTGGTCAGGTAGGGCCGGGTGATCCATCGCGACAGCTCCAGGGAGAGGTCCGGTCGCCCGATCGCAGTGGCCGTGCGCATGCGGTCGGCGTAACTGTCCACGATCGCCGCGCTGTCCGCGCTCGCCTCGGCCAGGTCGATCGCCAGGGCCAGCAAGCTGTCCGCGGGCCGCTCCAGACCCCGCACGCCATAGGCCTGCGCCAGCATGCGCAGCGCCAGGGCCCGGATCAGGGTGTCGCCGGCGTCCACACCATCGAGGAAGGCGTGCCCGTAGCGCACGGCGGAGCTGTCCTTGGTCCGCCGGACCCAGGTGGACCGTGCAGCGATCAGCGCACGCAGGGCGGGTCGGCTCAACTGGTTCCGGGGTTCGGCATCCGCCAGGAGGAGCAACGCGGTGGCGGAGTCGGGCGAGCCCGCCCACAGCGGCTCCGCCGTGGCGATCAGCAGCTGCACCCGCGCGTCGGGGGTGCGGGCCTCGGCCAGACGATCCTCCCAGGGTCGGTCCGGCCCGGCAGGGCGTTCACAGGCGGCAAGCGCGGCGATCAGCAGAAGCACGTGGTGTGGGCGCATGGTGGGCGGATGATCCGCGGTGAAGCTAACCGGGGAACTCCGGCCCTGGCAGGCTTCGGGCGCGTGGTCGCTCTGCGCGCCCCAGTGTCAACGGCCCGACCGCCGCCACCTGCTCACCCACCCCCGCCACCTGCGCAACGCCGCATGGGCTGCGGTCCCGGACGGTGAACGTTTGTGCCGTCAACACGACGAACACACACCCACACACACCACCACCATGAACACCGCCCTCACCCTCCGCAGCCTCGTCGCCCTCACCCTCTGTGCCACCCTGGCCAGCTGCACCAAGGATGAACCCCTGCAGCCCAACCGCCCCGCAGGCGCCCCACCTACCGCGCTGGTGAACGATACCCAGGGCCTGGGCGCCGAACTGACCGCCACGAACCCCGGCCTCTCGAGCACGGACGTTGCCGTGAGCAATGACACACCGGTGAACAGCACCAACAGCCTGCCGAACGTGGCGAACCAACAGGTGCCCGATCACGCCCCGGAACAAGGCGGCGCCGGAGGGACCGGCCCCGGCGACCCGCAGGAAGATCCCGTGCGCCTGCGCGGCGAGCAGGATCTGCCTGTGCAGTGATCCATAGCTGTCCAACCCTCGAAGGGCCGCCGGTGCGGCCCTTCGA
>JAEUSW010000006.1 GCA_016788285.1 Flavobacteriales bacterium | reverse complement strand
ACGAGGCCACCGGCGTGCTCAGCAGCGTGGGCGGCATCAAGGACATGCTCGATGCCAACAAGGCGCTGAAGGGCTGATCCGCCCCTCTTCGCGAGCGCCCGATCATCCCTGCGATGGTCGGGCGTTCGTGCGCATCGACGGGCCGCTGCGAACCATGCGCGCCCTTTTCGCGTATCTTTGTCCGCGTTCACCGCAAGGTGGACATGCCCCGAGCGCCCAGCTCTCCGTGTCGGCCCAGGTCGACGTCCGAATTGTCCAGGCGCCATCTCCCAGCGGATCATTGCACGCCGGACCGGATCGAAGGGGCGATCACAACACCTGAACAAGGTGGGCACAGGGACAATGGCCTGTGCACGCCGAACCTACACCCGCATCGCCCGGGACCAGGCGACACGCACATGGAACGGACCTCGTTCAATGACCTCGGGCTCATCGAGCCCATCCTCAAAGCCCTTCAGGAGGAAGGCTACACCCATCCCACCCCCATCCAGGCGCAGGCCATCCCGCACTTAGTGAAGGGTCGCGACCTGCTCGGTTGCGCGCAGACCGGCACCGGCAAGACCGCCGCCTTCGCCATCCCCATCCTGCAGGAGCTGCACGAGCGTGGCATCGGCGCGCAGGGCGGCAAACGCCCCATCAAGGTGCTCATCCTCACCCCCACCCGCGAACTGGCGATCCAGATCGGCGAGAGCTTCGCCGCCTATGGCCGCCACCTGAAGCAGCGGCACACCGTGATCTTCGGTGGCGTGGGCCAGAAGCCGCAGACCGACGCGCTGCAACGCGGGGTTGACACCGTGATCGCCACCCCGGGCCGCCTGCTCGACCTCATGGGACAGGGCTACGTGCACCTCAACGACCTCGACATCTTCGTCCTGGACGAGGCCGATCGCATGCTCGACATGGGCTTCATCCACGACGTGAAAAAGGTGATCGCCAAGCTTCCGCAGAAGCGCCAGACGCTCTTCTTCAGTGCCACCATGCCGCCGGAGATCGCCAAGCTGGCCAACAGCATCCTCACCGAGCCGGTGAAGGTGGAAGTGGCTCCCGTGAGCAGCACGGCGGAGACCATCGACCAGAGCGTGTTCTTCGTGGACCGCACGGACAAGAACAAGCTGCTCCTGCACCTGCTGGAGGGCCCGGCCATCCGGGAGGCCCTCATCTTCACGCGCACCAAGCACGGCGCGAACAAGGTGGCCAAGGTGCTCAACCAGGCCGGCATCGGCGCGGAGGCCATCCATGGCAACAAGAGCCAGACCGCCCGCCAGAGCGCGCTGAAGAACTTCAAGGAAGGCAAGCTCCGTGCCCTGGTGGCGACCGACATCGCCGCCCGCGGCATCGACATCGACGGGCTCACGCACGTCATCAACTTCGATCTGCCCAACGTGCCCGAGACCTATGTGCACCGCATCGGCCGTACGGGTCGGGCCGGCGCTTCGGGCAAGGCCCTCAGCTTCTGCGACCATGAGGAGAAGGAGTACCTGCGCGACATCACCCGCCTGATCAAGCGTGACATCCCTGTCGTCGCCGAGCATCCCTACCTGATGGTGGGCGGCCCGAAGAAGGCCGAACCCGAGGTGCGGGAGCCGCGTCAGCCGCGCGGACCAGGTCGTGGCCAGCGCCAGCCCCGTGAGGGCCAGCGCGGCGACCGCCCGCAGGGCCAGCAGCGCCGTGAAGGCCGTCCGGCGCAGGGCGACCGCACGCCCCAACGGCAGCGCACCGATCGCCAGCCGCGCCGCGACGACCGTCCGCGGCAGGAAGGCCAGCGCCGCACCGATGGTCGTCCGCAGCAGCAGGGCCAGCGCGGTCCCCGGCCGCCGCAACAGGGCCAGCGCAACGACCGTCCGCAACAGCCCCGCCCACGCGACCAGCGCCCCGGTGAACGCGGCGAGCAGCCCATGAGGCCCGACTACGACAAGCTCACCCGCGAGCTCTTCGCGGAGGAGGAGCGCCGCGAGAACGGCACCCGGACCCCGCAGGAGGAGAAGAAAGGCGGCATCCTGCGCTGGTTCAAGCGCTGAACGGATCCAATGAACAGGGAAAAGCCGGGCTCAGGCCCGGCTTTTCCGTTCGCGGAAGTGCGGTCAGGCCGCGGCGGGCCGGTCGCCGTGGTCCCTCTTCAGCTCGGCCTGCAATTGGCGGCTCGTCTTGCTGCTGCCATCGTGGCTCCAGCCGGGCGGCCCGAAGATGTACATGAGCTTGGCCTTCAGCGTGGGTGCACGCTTGACGTCCTTCCAGATCTCCTGGAACTCGAACAGGTTGTGCGTCAGGGGGCTGTAGGAATCCGGGTTGTGGCTGATGCCATACTTGGGCACCACGCCTTTGATGGGCTCCTGCCAGGTGCCGTACAGCTTGTCCCAGATCACCAGGATGCCACCGTGGTTGCGGTCCAGGTACTCGGTGTTGCTGCTGTGGTGCACCACGTGCACCCAAGGCGTGTTGAAGATCTTCTCATACCAGCCCAGGGAGGGCACCAGCTGGGTGTGCAGGAAGAACTGGTAGAAGGAGTTGATGATGAGGCAGGTGGCGATCATGATCGGTTCGAAGCCCACCAGCGGCATCCACATCCAGTAGATGGGCTTGAAGAACTCGATGAACCAGCCGTTGCGGATGCTCACCGTCAGGTTGAACATCTTGCCCGAGTGGTGCGGCAAATGGGCGGCCCAGAGGAAGCGCACGTTATGCGCGATCCGATGGTGCCAGTAGAAGTTGTGGTCGTCGAAGAGCATGCAGATGATCCACACGTACCACGCGGTGCCCAGTGTGGCGTAGCCCAGGACCTGCTCGCGGAAGGGTTCGGCCCAGTGGAACAGGAAGAGCATGATGCTGATCTCGAACACGTTGGCGATCACCTTGATCAGGGTCGCCACCAGGCCCATCACCACCCCGGCCCAGCTCTCCTTGAGGTCGAAGAGGTGCCTGGCCTGCACGTACTCGCCGATCATCAGCAGGATGAACAGGGGATAGATGTACTTGGCCCCCACGCCCTCGATGGGCAGTTCGGGGAGCTGGCGCTTCATGTCAAGCCACGCCTCGATCAGATTGAATTCCATCCTATGCGGTTCAGGTTCCGGCCAAAGCTAACCGCTGACCCCTCCGGTCGAACGCACCTGGGTCAGGCTTGCGCAAGGTCCGTTCCCATCTTTGCCCCATGCGCCTCCTTCCCTGCTGCGCCCTGGCCGCACTGGCCCTCACCTCGGCGGCCCAGCCGCTGATCAACGGGCCCATGCCCGGCCACAGCGATCATCTGGAAGCCACCATCTGGTTGCAATGCCGGCAAGCCTGCCGCGCCCAACTGGCCTACTGGCCGATCGACCGGCCGGACAGCGTACTGCTGACGCGTGAGCTGGTCAGCGACCCCGACCGGGCCCATGCCCTGGAGTTCCGCATGGACCGCGTGACGCCGGGCACCACCTATGGCTATCGGGTGGTGGTGGACGGGCGCGTGGTGGATGAGGGCACCGACCTCCGGTTCCGCACGCAGCCGCTGTGGAAATGGCGCACGGATCCGCCGCCCTTCACCCTGGCCGTGGGCAGCTGCGCCTACCTCAACGAACCCGCGTACGATCGCCCTGGCAAGCCATACGGGGACGGCTATCCCGTGTTCGACGCCATCGCCGCACGGCGCCCCGACCTCATGCTCTGGCTCGGCGACAACGTGTATCTGCGCGAGCCGGACTGGGGCACGTGGACGGGCTTCCTGCACCGTTACACGCACAGCCGCAGCGAACCGGCCCTGCAGCGCCTCCTTCGCTCCACGCATCACTATGCCACCTGGGACGACCACGACTTCGGTCCGAACGACGCGGACGGCAGCTTCGTGAACGCGGGTATGGCGCGCTCGGCCTTCGACCTGTTCTGGCCGAATCCGGGAAGCGGTGTGCCCGGCGCTCCGGATGGCATCACCACCGCCTTCAGCCATGCCGACGCCGACTTCTTCCTGATGGACGACCGCACCTACCGGGTGCCGCCCGACCTGCGCACGGACAGCGCCACCCTGCTCGGTCGCGGGCAGCTCAACTGGCTGGTCCGGGCGCTGAAATACAGCGACGCCACCTTCAAGTTCGTGGCCGTGGGCGGGCAGGTGCTGAGCACGGCCGCCGACTTCGAGAACTACGCCACCTTCCCCCGCGAGCGGCGGGAGCTGCTTGACCGCATTGACAGAGAGGGGATCACGGGCGTGGTGTTCCTCACCGGTGATCGCCATTTCACTGAACTGAGCCGTATGGACCTGCCCGACGGACGATGGATCCTGGACCTGACCGCCTCCCCGCTCACGTCAGGCACCTACGGTCCCAAGTCGTCCAATGCCCTGCATGTGGAAGGCACCCTGTTGCAGGAACGGGGCTTCTGCACGCTCAACGTGTCCGGACCGAAGGGACAACGCGTCCTCAGCATCCGGGCCTTCGACGCCCAGGGTGCGGAGAAGTGGTCGCGGTCCATCCCGCAGCCACCGGTCAGGAAGTAGCTCAGGGAACGAACCGGCCGTGGTGCACGAGCTCGCTGAGCTCGCGTCGCGGCGAGCGTGCCCGCTCGCGCTGCTGAAGGTGCTCCGGCAGGTCGTCCGGCGCGCCCGGCCAGCCCAGGACGATCACCGTCACAAGGTCCAGTTCGTCGGGGATCCCGAAGGCCTGGCGGGCCTTGGCCGGATCGAACCCGCCAAGCTGGTGCATGCCCAGCCCCATGGAGGTCGCCTGCACGCCCAGCTGGCCCACGGCCACGCCCAGGTCGTGCCGCGCGTGATGGTTCTCCGCACTGATGCGATGCAGGATGCGGTGCGCCATGGCCAGCATCAGCACCGGCGCCTTGTCCGCCCAGAGCCGGTTGCTCGGGTTCAGGCAGTCGAGCAGAAGGTCATGGCCCTCCCCGCCCTTGCGGGTCACCAGGAAGCGCCACGGTTGCTCGTTCATGCTGCTGGGCGCCCAGCGCGCGGCCTCCAATACCAAGGTGAGCTCGTCCGCGGTGACGGGTCGGGGGCTGAAGGCACGCGGGCTGTACCGTGCGCTGATGGCCGGAAGCACGCCAAGGGAGGATCGGGGCTGGTCCATGGGGAACGGGCTCAGGCACCAAGGAACGCGCCGGTGCGCGAAGGGTTCATCCGCGGAGGTCGTCGAGGATCCGGTTCAGGGTGCGCGCGTCCTCCTTGGACAGCCGTGCGTGCTTCTCGGCCAGCGCGGGGCGCAAGGCCTGGTCCACCTCCTCCAGCAAGGCCAGGCCCTTGGGGGTGATGCTCACGTACACCACCCGCCGGTCCTCCTCGCACCGCACCCGCTCCACCAGGCCCTTGGTGATCAGCTTGTCCGTGAGGCGGGTGGCGTTGGGCGCACGGTCCAGCATCCTGCACTTCACCTGATGCATGTTCATCCGGCCTTTCGCGCCACGCAGGATCCGCAGGATGTTGTACTGCTGCAGGCTGAGGTCGTGCGCCGCGAGGAGCGGAGCATGACCGCCCTTGAACCAGTTCGCCGTGAAGAGGACGTTGAGCAGGGCCTTTTGCTGCTCGCTCTCGAACCGGCTCTTCAGCTCCTCCTCCAGCGCGGGCATGCTGCAAAAGTAACCGGGTATGCCCGTTCCATGGAAAATGACCCGGGCCCGCTGACTGCCCTACTTTTGCGGATCCTCTCACCGCTCATGAGCCACCGTCCCGCCATCGCCCTCATCGTTCCCCTGTTCCTGCTGGCCGCCTGCGAGCCTTCCGCCACCTCCACGGGCGCGGGAGCGGAGACACCCTCCTCGCCGACCACACAGGCCAGCGCCAACGATCAATGGGTCAAGGAGGCGGCGTGGCGCCAACCGGAGCTGCTGTGGACGCTCATCCCGAACGTCGCTGGAACCACGGTGGCCAACCTGTTCGCGGGAGACGGCTACTACGCGTTCGAACTGGTGAAGGCGGGAGCCCGGGTGATCGCCATTGAGCAGGATGCGGGCCTGGCGGAGCAGATCAAGCAACGCGCCAAAGCCCAAGGAATAAGCCCCGACGTGCTGGAGGTGCGTCTGGTCGAGCAAGGGACCGGGTTGAAACCGGGCGAGGCGGATATGGCCTTCTGCGCAAAGTCCTACGTGACCATCCCGGATCGCCTCAACTACCTGCGGGAAGTGCGATCGGCCCTGAAGACCCCGGCTCCGTTGATCCTGGTGGACTTCATGGCCGCCGAGACCCCGGTCGGACCGCCGATGCAGGACCGGATCTCGGACCAGGCGGTGATGGACGAGATGGAATTGTTGGGCTGCACCGACATCGGTGCCTATGGCAAAAAGCTGCCGTACCAATGGGTCGTGATCGCCATGGATTTCGTGGCCGACCCGAACGAGTCGGAACCCGCACTGTAAGCGGTGGTCACTTGGCCTTGACCTCCGGCGCCGCAGTGACCGGCCCTTGGTAGCTGTAGAACAGGTTGGCCCAGATGATCTTGCTCAGCGCATAGAGCACGGGACCGAGCACCACCAAGCTACCGAGCACGGCCGCCACCAGCACCCCGGCGCTGGCTGAAGGGAAGAGCACGCTCACCGCCACGTACACCGTAACGAACGTGGCCACCGCCAGGGCATAGCTCACATACATCGCCCCGTAGTAGAAGCCCACCTCGCGGTGATAGCCCCTCCCGCAGACCGGGCAGCTCTTGCGCACCTCGCCAAGCTTGCTGAAGACGAACGGGTTATCACTCTCGAAGAAGGCGCCTTCATGGCAATGCGGGCACTTGAACCGGAAGATGCTGTAGAGCTTCTGACCCTTTTTCATGCGGGACAAAGATCGGGGCGTCCCACCCTCCCATCAGTGACACCGATCACCACGAACGAAGAAGGGAGAGGCGCAGCCTCTCCCTTCTTTATCTCGATCGGTCCGTGGGTCACTCCCAGAACACCACCTTGAACTCCACCCGGCGGTTCTTGGCCCGGCCTGCAGCGGTCTTGTTGTCCGCCACCGGTTCGGTCTCACCATGTCCGAAGGAACGCACGTGCTCGGCCTTCACGCCTTTGTCCTCGAGGTACTTCTCGACGGCCGCTGCGCGCGATTCCGATAGTTTCAGGTTGGCCGCGTCATCGCCCTGGCTGTCCGTGTGGCCATGGATCTCGAGGTTGTACGACGGATTCTCCTTCATCACGGCCACCACCTGGTCCAGGATCCCGAAGCTCGTCTTCTTGATCGTGCTCTTCCCGGTCTCGAACTGGATACCGGTGAGCGCTTTCTCGAAGAGCTTCTTGGTCTCTTCCTTGATCTCCGGGCAGCCCTTCATGCTGGCCACGCCGGCCACATCGGGGCAACGGTCGACGTTGTCCGTGATGCCATCCCCATCGCGGTCCGGGCAACCCTGCTTGTCCGCGGGACCGGCAGCGTCCGGGCAGGCATCCAGTTTATCGGTGATGCCGTCGCCGTCGCGATCCGGGCATCCACCGAGGGTGGCCAGACCGGGCTCCTGCGGGCACTTGTCCTCCTTGTCGATCACGCCGTCACCGTCGGTGTCGGGCTCCGGATGCACCGTCAGGCTGACCCCGTCGATGTAGTAGTAGGCGCGCTGGCTGTCCCCACCTTCCACGGCCTTGGTCTTGTCCATGCCGGCGGCCGGGAACGCGCCGATGATGATGAACTTCTCGGTGCCATCGGCCACGAAGCTGCCCTTCACCTCGGTCCAGTTCTGCTTGTCCGCCACCATGTCGGCGCTGGACACCTGGGCTTTCTCGGTGAGGAAGTGACGGTGGTTGTACGCCAGTTGGGTCGGCGAGAAGTACGCACCGACATGGCTCACCGCCCGGTCGCTGTTGCTCGCCAGTTTCACGCGCAGCACCACGTCGTACTCCTGCCCGGCCGTCAGCGGGCTGCTGAGCTCCTGCTGCAGGTACTCGCTGTAGTTCTGGTAGGCCGGACGGAACGGACCCTCGTTGTGGTCCATCACGCGCTTCCAATTGCGGCGCTGATCGTCCTTGTAGGCCACGAAACCGGCATAGCGCTCGCCCTCGAACGCCCCGGTGCTCCCCAGGTCGTTGTCAGGAACGCCCACGTAGCAGGCGTCCTTGTTGAAGAGGTCGGCGGAACCGGCGTTGGCGTTCGTCCAGCCGGCGGCCAGATGGAGCTGGTCCCAGGTCTTCACCGTCCCGGTCGTTTCTTCGAAGCCCGGGTTCTTCACCAGGTTCGGGCCGGTCTGGGCCACCGCCTGCAACGACAGCAGGGCCGGGGCCAGGAACATGGAGTAGTGCAACTTCATGGTGTTCAGATTGGTGCGCTAGGCAATGCCCCTGGTGGGGCGTTGCAGCGTCGCAAATGTAACCGGACGGTACGAATGGGGATCAACAACGGTCAGTTAATGACCGCTTCCACGCTCACAGCGTCGATATAGTAGTACGCGAACTTGTTGTCCGGGCCTTCCACCACCCGGGCCGCTTCGAAGCCCACGTAGGGGAAGGTGCCGATCACCAGGTGGCGCTCCCCGCCGTCGGCCTCGAACGTCCCGCTCACCTCCACCCATACGCCCCACTGGTCCAGAATGACGGACGAGGCCACCTGGGCCTTTTCCTGCAGAAAGCGACGATGATCGCCATGCAGGGCCACCGGTGAACAGTAGGCCCCCAGGCCGCTCACCGCCCGGTCGCTCATCGGGGCCAGCGCCGCCTTGAACCGCACACGCACCTGTTCCCCTTCCACCAAGGGGCGGGTCAGCTCGATCCGGATGTACTCGGCATACACGTTCCACCCCGGCGCGAAGGGGTCCTGCCGCCCTTCCTCATAGGCATTGAAGCGGCCGTCGTCCTTCCAGGCGAACAGACCGGCGTACCGGTCGCCTTCCACCGGCTCGAGGCTGCCGTAGAGGTTTCCCGGCACCCCCACGTCCGGATGCCCCGCATCGCGTGCAAAGAGATCGGCGGAACCCAAGGTGACCGGGCTCCACCCCTCCGCCCGACCGATCTGGTCCAAGGCCGACAACTTGCCGCGCACAGACTCAAAACCACCGTTCGGGACGAGGTTCTGGGCCAGGCCCACCTCGCCGATCAACAGCCAACTGAGTAAGGCCAGGGGTAGCGGACGGCGCATGGCCCCAAGGTAGCCCCTCAGGGCTTGAGCTTTTCCGCGAACACCTTGCGGAACTTCTCCAGCTTGGGGCGGATCACCAGCTGGCAATAGCCCTGCTCGCCGTTCTGGGCGTAGTAATTCTGATGGTAGTCCTCGGCCGGGTAGAAGGTCGTGAGGTCCGTGATCTCCGTGACGATGGGGGCTGGGAAGGCTCCGCTGGCGTCCAGCCTGGCCTTGTACGCAGCGGCCAGCTCACGTTGTGCGGCCGAGGTGGCGAACACGGCGGACCGGTACTGGGTGCCGATGTCGGCGCCCTGTCGGTTCAGGGTCGTCGGATCATGGGTCTGCCAGAAGACCTCGAGCAGTTCGTCGAACGTCACCCGCCCCGGGTCATACACGATGCGGGCGACCTCGGCGTGACCGGTGGTGCCGGCGCACACCTCCTTGTAGCTCGGGTTCTTGACGTGCCCTCCAGCGTAGCCGCTGGTCACTTCAAGCACGCCGTCCAGTTCGGAGAAGACGGCCTCCACGCACCAGAAGCAACCGGCACCGAAGATGGCCGTGTCCGTGTTCGTGGCGGGCATGGTCGATGAAGCGTTCATGTTCGTGGTGATCGTGCTGTGGTCCGTGGGTCGTGCACCTCCCTGGCAGGCACAGATGCCGACCAGGGCGAATGCCAGTGTGATGGAGGTGCGCATCGTCCGGAACAACGTGGTCCGGGGGCTCATCGTTCGCGGCCGGTGTGAAATACCGTTAATGCTCGTCCGATGCGTTCGACGATGCCCACCACCAGCGCGTTGCCCATGAAGAAGGCCCGCCAGGTGTCCGGAACCCCGGCCGTATGGTCGTCGGGGAACATGTTCAGCCGTTCCAGCTCGATCGGGGTCAGCCGGCGGTAGCGATCCCCCCCCACGTTCACCACATGCTTGAACCGGGAAGGCGCTTTCCCCCCCTCACCGGTCACCACGGTGCGACCGGGCTTGTCCAACGGATCGGGGAAGGCCATCGCGCCTTCGCTGTAGTGGTAGGCGAACCCGCTCCGCGACACCTTCCGGGCCTCGCGTTTGGCTCCTTTGAGGTAGCGCCAGCGCTTCAGCTCGCTCCGCGGGATCCGGAAGGTCGCCGGCACCTCCGCCTCGGCTTGGAGGATGTCCCCCAACGTGGTGGCCGGGCCTCCATGCACGGGGCTCACATCCCTCGTCAGCACCAGCCCGTTCACCATCACTCCGGCGTTCCCGAACGGCGATCGGCGGCCGTCGCGGTTGAACCGTTCGGACAGTTTCCGAAGGTCGGCCTCCAGCTGAATGGAAGGGCCTTGATGCTTCAGCGCGAACGGGAACGCCTGGGACAACACACCGTGGTCCTGAAGCAGCTCGGCGGTCATGCCGCGCATCCGATCGATGCGGTGGCCCACCAGGAAGACCCGCCGCCGCCGCTGGGGCATGCCGTAGTCCGCCGCATTGATCACCCGCCACTCCACCGCGTAGCCAAGGCCCCAGAGGGAGCTCAACATCACAGCAAGGTCACGGCCGCGTTGACCGGCCGGAGAGCTCAACAGGCGGTCCACGTTCTCCAGGACGAGATGGGCCGGTGGATGCGGGTGATCCCGTAGCAGGCGATGGATCTGCCACCACAGCACCCCCTTGCGCCCCACGAGGCCGCGGGCGTTCCGAAGGGTGCTGGCCACCGAGTAGTCCTGGCAGGGGAACCCGCCCACGAGCACGTCATGGTCGGGAACGTCCTCCACCGGCACGGAGGCGATGTCGCGGTTGTCGTGATGGTCCGCGCCGAACCGCTCCACATAGATGGTCGATGCGTGCTGCTTACGGCGCCCGGGCTCCCATTGGTTGCTGTAGACGACCTGGTATCCACCGGCCCGCTCCAGTCCCAGTCGGAACCCGCCCACCCCGGCGAAGAGCTCGGCCACACGCAGGGTGGGGGTCGAGCGTGGACGGCCGCGGGTCATGGGGTGCCAAATATCGGCCTCGGCGCGTTGGCCGCAACGAGAAGGTCCGGCACCTGGCCGGACCTCCTTTCGAGCGGGAAACGGGATTCGAACCCGCGACCCTCAGCTTGGGAAGCTGATGCTCTACCAACTGAGCTACTCCCGCTTTCGTGCCGTGCGCCACTGCCGACAGCGACGCGACCGGGCCGCGAAGATAGAACGATGGTGTCCATGGGGACCTCCTCCCTGCTGGTGGACCTTAACCTAATTTTGACAGGTCCTTAACGTCACACCCCCATAGCCCACCTTGCTTTGCAGCCGACCAACGTGAACATGGCGGGAACCCTTGCACCCAAGGTGCTTCTGGTGGACGATGAACCGGACATCCTGGAGCTGCTCCGGTACAACTTGGAACGGGAAGGGTATCGGGTGGCCACCGCCCAGAACGGCAAGGACGCCCTGCGCATCGCCAAGGCCGAGCGGCCGGACCTGGTGGTGCTGGACATCATGATGCCCGGCATGGACGGCGTCGAGGTGTGCAATCAATTGCGCCAGATGCCGGACATGAAGCATGCGCTGATCACGTTCCTCACCGCCCGTGGCGAGGATTACAGCCAGATCGCAGGGTTCGAGGCCGGGGCGGACGACTACATCACCAAGCCGGTGCGCCCGAAGGTGTTCGTCAGCAAGGTGAAGGCCCTGCTGAAGCGCAGCCCGGGCGATCGCAACGAGGGGCAGATGCTCGAGGCCAACGGCATCCGGGTGGACCTGGAGAAGGTGCTCGTCTTCAAAGGCACCGAAGAGCTGCAGCTGCCCAAGAAGGAGTTCGAGCTGCTGGTGCTGCTGATGAGCAAGCCCGGCAAGGTGTTCAAGCGGGAGGAGATCTACGCGCACATCTGGGGTACCGAGCTGTTCGTCGGGGACCGCACGATCGACGTGCACATCCGGAAGCTGCGTGAGAAGATCGGCGAGGATCGCATCCGAACGATCAAAGGCATCGGCTACAAGTTCGACGCCTGACCCGCCACCGCCTATATTTGCCGCCCTCATCGACCGGGACCCCTCCCGGAACATGGAGCTACGGGGTGTAGCTCAGCCCGGTTAGAGCGCTACGTTCGGGACGTAGAGGCCGGTGGTTCGAATCCACTCACCCCGACCCGACCAAGCCCTGGTGACGATGTCACCGGGGCTTTTTCATTCACGGCCACGCCACGCAGCGCAGGAGCAGGTCCGGCGGGGGGGCTGACCTCGCGAAGCGGCATCGAGCGCAGGCCTGCTGCTCTCCTGGCCCGCCCGGATCGGGTGATCGACCCCAGCCCGCGTCGATCGCCCCGGAGCGGTCCGGGTGGTGGAAAGCGGACCCCCTGCGGACGAGGTCGGGCGGTGGCCGGGCTTCCATGCCAGCTCCACTCCACGGACAACCTCCTCGCGCGCAGCGGGTTTGAACCGTGCCGGTGGCTGGGTGTCCGCCACCGTTCGTCGAACAATGCGATTTTCGGACCTCGGAGAGGCATCCCTTGTGACCAGGCCTGCGTCTAGCGAGAGGAACCATGTCACGCGCTTACAAAATAGCGTTGATCCTCAAGAGCCGCAGCAGCCTGCCGGTCTATAAGGACCTCACCAAGCTCACCGACCGTGAGCTGGATGAACAGGTGCTGGCGTTGGTCTCCCGCATGCGCCGCAACGAAAGCGCCGTCATCGCCCGGATGGTCCTGCGCCAGCCCACCTTCAGCCTCAACTGAGGTCAAGGGCCTTGGGCACTGCGGGTCGCGGTGGGCACGGCGCCGCCGATCGCTTGTAACAGCGCGTCACGGTCGTTGCCACTGCCGGTGTACTTCACCACGCCGTCCATGTTGACGTCCTCCGGCCAATACCCGCTCGCGGTGGCCGTGGGGATCGCCCCTCCAACGCGCAGGAGCATGAGGTCCCGGTCGTTGCTCGGTCCGGTATATCGCAGGCTTCGATCACCGCTGGCATCGCCCGGCCACAGCAGGGCCTGCCCGCCGATCACCTGTCTGGCCGCAGCACCGGTCACGGCCGTGGACGGGTCCCGAAGGTCGACGAGCACCGGGACCGCACCAAGGGGAACGGCACCGGCCGTGGTCACATCGAGGTGGTTCCGATGCCGGATCCGGACCCGGAAGCTGCCGCTGACCCCGAAGTGAAGGGCTCCGGTTCCATCCGGAGCCACCAGTCGTCCTGAACGCAGCAGGAGTCCATTGCGGGTCGCCACCGTAGCGGTGGTGATCGGGTCGATCAGGGCCACGTGCACCCAGTCCACCACCGCGTGTTCACCAGTGACCGACAGCACGGGAGGTGCGCACATCTCTCCGCCTGGGTGCCCCACGGGCGCGAAACCGGACGCGGTGCAGGTCTCGGCAGTGGGCACCAAGGCTTGCGCACGGAGGTCGTCCCGCATGCGACCGGCCAGCGCATCGAACGGTCCGGCCAGCCAGGCCCGAACATCCAGCATCCCGGGGAATGGCGTTTCGATCGACCACGCCGGACCCACCGGGCTGCCCCCGACCCTAAGGATTCCATGACCGGGTCCTCCTGGGGCGCTCGCGGCATCGAACGCCGTCGTCCCGGTGCCTTCATCGAAGTGATACAAGGCAGCGGTCGCCGCATCCGGTGTGAAGGGGGCCGACGGAGGGACGAAGTCCCCGTTCGGGTAGCGCAGCACCGCGCTGAGCCGCAGCTCGTCCATCCAACCGGTGAAGGATGGATACGCCGGGCCCGCGTCATGCTTCTCGGCACCCAGCACCAGGTAGGGGTCGCTGTTCGTGCAGGGACCTCCACAATAGGGGCCTGGGATCCCGTTGTCCGGATAGCTGATGTCTCCGTCAGGACCGTCCACGCTGGCCTCGAGGATCCCGTCCACCCAAAGCCACAGGAAGCCGTCCGAACGGCGACGGGCTACCGCCAGATGATGCCACTGACCATCGAGGACGAGCGTGGAGCCGCAGATGGTCCTGTCCCCCGTGCCTTGGCCGCTCACCCCGAACACGGGACTGCCAGCACCGAACGACAGGCCGAACTTCCGGTCCTGGTTGAACCGGTCCCGATCGATCAGGATGTTGCCATTGATCCAATCCACGTTGTTCCCACACGTGATCGGGCCGGCCGCATTGGAGGTCAGGTCCCCGCGCACCCAGCATTCGATCGTGAGGTCCGCCGCGCCGATGTCCGCTGCAGGACCCGGCAGGTTCGTGGCGGGGTCGTCCACCGGTATCTTCACCCGGTCCAGGTCGGGCGCTCCCGATCCGTTCCCGAAGAACCGCAAGGAACCCTGCGCGGCCATGACAAGAGGAAGCAGGATCAAGGCCGCGGCGGTCGATCGGGTATGCATCGTGGGTCCTGGTCGTGCGGTCCCACGAAACTATATTTGCGGCATCAGCCACACCATGAGCGACCATCATCACGAAGGGCATTTCCCTGAAGAGGCGGAGCAGAACGAGATCGGCGGGCCTGTCGTACTGGCCTTGATGATCCTGGCCGGGATCGTGCTGATGATCTGGGCGGCGAGCTAGGAGCCCAGGTCCCCGGAGCGTGCCAGGTACTCGTCCCTCCGGACGAGCATGAACCAGTTCTCCCCAAGGTCGAGGTAGCCCTGCTCAAAGCAGAACACGTAGGTGTTCCCCGCCTTCGTGCGGTGCACGTTGGTGTGGTACATGAAGTTGAAGCCGCGCTCGATGAGCTTGTCGCGGTGCACGCGGGTCTTCCCTTCAGGTCCCGTGTTCAGTTCGCTCAGCACACGCCGGTTCCGTTTCAACGCGTTCACCACGTTGCGCACATAATTGATGGGGGCGTTGTTCGCCTGGTAGTGGTACTGATTCCGGCAGGCATCGGAGCAGAAGCGCTTGTCCAGGCGCCCGACGATGCGCTCACCACATTCCAAGCAAACACGTTCGTTCGCGGCGGGCATGATGCGAAAAGTACATGATCGCCGGCGTTCGTGTCACTGAAGCCGCGGTGCTGCCCGATACCTTGTGACCATGGGATCGACGCCATTGTTGTCCTTCTCTGCTTCCGGCATCCGGTGCGACCAGGCCGATGTGTACATCGACCCCTGGCGGCCGGTGGACCGGGCCATCATCACCCACGCCCACAGCGACCACGCCCGCCGCGGCAGCCGCCACTACCTCGCCTCCCCCACCACCAAGGCGCTGATGCACGCCCGCCTGGGCGATGACCTGCGCATCGATACGTTGCAGGCCGGCCAGACCGGCACCATCAACGGGGTGAAATTCTCCCTCCACCCGGCCGGCCACATCCCCGGCAGCATGCAGGTGCGGGTGGAATACAAGGGCGAGGTTTGGGTGGTCACAGGCGACCACAAGCGCCACGCGGACGGCATCAGCGATGCCTTCGAACCCGTGAGCTGCCACACCCTCATCACCGAATGCACCTTCGGGCTGCCCATCTACCGCTGGAAGGCCCCCGCGGACGTGTTCGCCGAGATCGATGCGTGGTGGCGCGGCAATGCGGCCAACGGCGTGTGCTCCGTGATCAGCGCTTACAGCCTGGGCAAGGCGCAACGCGTAATGACCGGCGTGGACCGGAGCATCGGTCCCATCCTGGTGCATGGCGCGGTGGCCAAAATGAACACGGTGCTGATGGACTGCGGGCTGGAATTGCCGCCCTGGGAGCACATCACCAAGGACACGCCCAAGGAGCGCTTCCGCAACGCGTTGGTCATCACCCCCGGTCCAGCCCTGGACACCCCGTGGATGAACCGGATGAAGCCCTACCGCAGCGCCATGGCCAGCGGTTGGATGCAGTTGCGGGGATGGCGGCGCCGCAGCAACATCGACCGGGGCTTCGTGCTGAGCGACCACGCCGACTGGGACGCGCTGCTGCTGGCGGTGAAGGAGAGCGGTGCCGAACGTGTCATCGCCACCCACGGGTACACGGACCTGTTCAGCCAGTACCTGCGCAGCGTGGGGTATGATGCAACAGCGGAATCCACGGAGTTCGCAGGTGAGGCGGGTGCCGACGGTACCGAAGGCACCCGTAGCGTCGACCCATCGGGTCGACCCGAAACAGACGCGTCATGAACCGGGAGGCCCAGTTGTTCGACGCGTTGGACGCCACCACGGCCACGAACGCCAAAGTGGACGCGCTGGTCGCGTATTTCCGCGAGGCCGCGGATGCCGACAAGCTGTGGGTGATCGCGCTGCTGAGCGGGCGGCGGCCGAAGCGTCCGGTGACGAGCACGCAATTGCGCCAATGGGCCGCGGAGGTGAGCGGTATTCCCGACTGGCTGTTCGAGGCCAGCTACCACGTGGTGGGCGACTTCGCGGAGACCGTGACGCACATCGCGAAGCTGGAGCAGCGCATGGAGCGTTCGCTGGCGGAATGGGTTCGGTATGTGGAGGACCTGAAGGACCTGCCCGAAGTGGAGAAGGCCGCCCGCGTGAAGGCCGCGTGGGCCGGGCTGGAGGGCATGGAGCTGTTCGTGTTCAACAAGATCATCACCGGCGGCTTCCGCATCGGCGTGAGCCAGAAGGTGATGGTGAAGGGCCTAAGCAAGGCCACCGGTGTGGACGAGGACACCCTGGCCCACCGCCTCATGGGCGACTGGAGCCCGCACCACACCACCTTCCACGACCTCGTGCTCGGTGCCAACGAAGGCGACGACCACAGCCGCCCCTACCCCTTCTACCTGGCCTACGGCATCGAAGGACCCGAAGGCACTGCTGCCGGAGCGGGGGTGCAGGACCTGTTGCCGCTGGGTGATCCGCGGGAATGGCAGGCCGAGCACAAGTGGGACGGCATCCGTGGGCAGTTGATCGTGCGCGGCGGTCAGCATTACGTGTGGAGCCGCGGCGAGGAGCTCGTCACCGACAAGTACCCGGAGCTGGAAGCCTTGCGGAAGGCCCTGCCCGATGGCACCGTGCTCGATGGCGAACTGCTGGCTTGGAAGGACGGCGCGCCCCTGCCTTTCGCCGAGTTGCAGAAGCGGATCGGTCGCAAGAGCGTGGGGAGGAAGCTGCTGGCCGATGTGCCGGTGGTCTTCATGGCCTACGACCTGATGGAGCATGCCGGCGTGGACATCCGCCATCGGCCCTTGACCGAACGGCGGGAACTGCTGGAGCGGATCGTGGCCGATGCGCAGCACCCGATGCTCACCCTCTCGCCCACCTTGTCATTCACTACCTGGGAGGACATCGTCGCCCACCGCGAGCACGCACGTACCGCCAGCATCGAGGGCCTTATGCTGAAGCGGCTCAGCAGCACCTACGAGGTGGGCCGCCGCCGCGGCGACTGGTGGAAGTGGAAGGTGGACCCGTTGAGCATCGATGCCGTGCTCACCTTCAGCATGCAGGGCCACGGCCGCCGCGCCGACCTCTACACCGACCACACCTTCGGGCTGTGGCACGAGGGGCAGCTGGTCACCTTCGCGAAAGCGTACAGCGGCCTTACCGATGCGGAGATGCTGGAGGTGGACGCCTTCGTCAAGAAGAACACGTTGGAGCGTTTCGGACCCGTGCGGCAGGTGAAGGCGGAACTCGTGTTCGAGATCGCCTTCGAGGGCATCAGCCCCAGCACACGGCACAAGAGCGGTGTGGCCGTGCGCTTCCCGCGCATCGCGCGTTGGCGCAAGGACAAGAAGCCTCAGGATGCCGATACCTTGGAGTCCCTGAAACGCCTGGCCGGTGCCACCCTTTCCAGCACGACCGAACCCTGAACCGCACCGATCGTTCCCTTCCCATGACCCCACGCGTCCTCCTCCCCGCCCTGGCCCTGCTGGCCACGACCGCCATCGCCCAGGTGAACGGCACCATCTGGCATGATGGCCTCACCCGTGACCACATCACCTATGTTCCTTCGAGCTATGATCCGGGCACCCCGGTGCCGCTGGTGTTCGTGATGCACGGCTTCACCCAGAGCGCCTCGGCCATCATGAACGCCACCGGCTTCAACGACCTGGCCGAGCAGGAAGGCTTCATCGTGGCCTACCCCAACGGCGTGAACAACGGGTGGAACACCAATTCTCCGTTCCCCGGCGGCAGCACCGCTGATGACGTGGGCTACATCGGTGCCCTGCGCGATACGCTCATCGCCCAGTTCAGCATCGACACCACGCGCATCTACGCCTGCGGCTTCTCGGCCGGCGGCTACATGAGCCACAAGCTGGGCTGCGAAAGCCCCAAGTGCTTCGCGGCCATCGCCTCGGTGTCGGGCACGATCAATACCGGTGCCGTGGGGGCCTGCGCACCGCAGCATACGCCCGGCGTGCTGCAGATCCACGGCACCTCCGACTTCATCGTGAGCTACAACGGCAGCATCTTCAGCGGACTGGGCGTACAGGCCGTGCTCGACCTTTGGACGGACAACCTCGCCTGCGCCACGCCGCCCACCATCACCCCGTTCACCGCCAGTGTGGAGCAGCAGGTGTACACACCGTGCAACGGTGGTGCCAGCGTGGTCCACTACAAGGTCGATGGCGGCGGGCACAGCTGGCCCAGCGGCGCCGCGTTCAACGCCACCAACATCATCTGGGACTTCTTCCAGGACTTCAGCTGCGGCAACATCAGCACGGGTGAGCCGGAGCGGGCGGCGGAACCCTTCAGCGTAGGGCCCAATCCCACTGCGGATGCCGTGGTGGTGAACGGGATGGCCGCCGCAGTGCCGTACGTGCTGCTGGATGCGATGGGCAGGACCGTGCACGCAGGGCGTTCCCCCGGCGGAGCCTTCACCCTTGATCTTCATGCTCACGGCAACGGGGTGTACGTGCTTCGCCCCCTGGATGGCACCGGCCGCTCCGTTCAGGTCGTGAAGCGCTGATCCCGGCGATCAATGATCGGGTGATGGTCGTTACCTGAGCGTGCGGTGCCCACCATGCCAAAGCGACATGCCATGGGCAGGAAAGAGAACGAACGCCCTGCCAGCTACCACGACCTGGTCATCAAGGATGGACGCTTCATCGGCAGGTTCGAGGAGATGTACCAACACTTCGACCAGCCGTGGATGCAGGACAAGCAACCCAACCCCTATTCGCGGGCCAGCGGCATCCTGCACATGCAGCGCTTCGGCATCCGCTCGTTGGTGGAGGTGGGCTGCGGCCTGGGGTACTACGCCGACCGCATCCACAAGGCCACCGGCGCGCGTTACGTGGGCATCGATGTGGCGCCCACCGCCGTGGCCAAGGCGAAGGCCCACTTCCCCCACCTGGACTTCCGCGTGGACGAGGTGAAGAACCTCGCGCAGTACACCGACTTCCAGCCCGATGCCATCCTCTTCGCGGAGGTCACGTGGTACGTGCTCGACCAATTGGATGCGCTCTTCAAGCTGATGCTCACGCACTACCCCGGCAAGTACTTCATCCACAACCTGGTCTTCTACAAGGGCACCCAGCGCTACGGCACCGAGCACTTCACGAACCTGAAGGAGTTCATGGCCCGGGCGCCCTTCACGCCGTTGGGCTGGATGGAGGCCACCACCGAGGCGGACAGCACGATCGAGACCAGCAGCATCTTCCGCATCGAACGCCGCACGTGACCAAGGTGGCCCCACCCCTGACCGCCTGGTTCGAGGACCAAGGCTGGAGCGCGCAGCCCTTCCAACGTGAGGTGTGGGCGCACATGGCCGCGGGCCGCAGCGGCCTGCTGAACGCGCCCACCGGCACCGGCAAGACCTATGCGGTCTGGGGGGGCGTGGTGAACCATGCACTGCTGCATCCTTCCAAGGCCCAAGGCTTGAAAGCCATCTGGATCACCCCGCTGCGCGCGCTGGCCGGTGAGATCGCTGAGAGCGCGCAACGGATGTGCGACGGCGTGGGGCTGGGCTGGAAGGTGGGCGCGCGCACCGGCGACACGTCCACCAAGGAACGCGCCGCACAGAAGAAAGCCCTGCCCCAGCTGCTCGTCACCACCCCCGAAAGCCTGCACGTGCTGCTGGCCACCAAGGGCTACGCGGACCTCTTCAAGCACCTGGACTGGTTCATCGCGGACGAATGGCACGAGCTGCTGGGCAGCAAGCGCGGCGTGCAGGTGGAACTGGCCCTGAGCCGGCTGAAGGCCCTTCGCCCGCAGCTGGGCATCTGGGGCATCAGCGCGACGATCGGCAATCTGGAAGAGGCAATGACGGTCGTGCATGGCGCCGACATCGTCGGTGGCACTCGTAGCGTCGACCCCATCGCCCGCCGAAGCCTTGGCGAAGGCGGGCCGGGTCGACCTACCCCGGTTTTAGTGCGCAGCACCATCCGCAAGCCCATCGAGATCCGCAGCATCATCCCCGAGGCAGTGGAACGCTACCCGTGGGCCGGGCACCTGGGGCTGAAGCTGGCACACCGGCTGCTGCCCATAATCGAGCAGAGCACGAGCACGCTCATCTTCACCAACACCCGCGCACAGAGCGAGATCTGGTACCACCACCTGCTGGACATCGCGCCGGAGCTGGCCGGCACCATCGCGTTGCACCACGGCAGCCTCGACCGCGACGTGCGCGAATGGGTCGAAAAGGCGCTGGACGAAGGCCGCCTGAAGGCCGTGGTGTGCACCAGCAGCCTCGACCTGGGCGTGGACTTCCGTCCGGTGGAGTCCGTGGTGCAGGTGGGCGGGCCGAAGGGCGTGGCGCGCTTCGTGCAACGCGCTGGACGCAGTGGTCATCGCCCGGATGCCACCAGCCGCATCTGGTTCCTGCCCACCCACGCGCTGGAACTGGTGGAGGCCGCCGCGCTGCGCCAGGCCGCCGAGGAAGGCAGCATCGAGGCCCGGCAGCCGCTGTTCCGCTGCTTCGATGTGCTGGCGCAATACCTGGTGACGCTGGCCGTGAGCGACGGCTTCTCCCCTGCCACCCTGTACGATGAGGTGCGCTCCACCTGGTGCTTCCAGGACATCACGCCCGAGGAATGGGACTGGCTGCTCACCTTCATCACCACGGGGGGGAAGAGCCTCACCGCTTACGAGGAGTTCCGCAAGGCCGTGGTGGATCCGGACGGCATGGTCCGCGTGTACGACCGGCGCATCGCCCTGCGGCACAAGCTGAGCATCGGCACCATCGTGGGCAGCGAGAGCTACGCCGTGAAGCTCATCGGCGGCGGGCGCATCGGCACGGTGGAGGAATGGTTCATCAACCAACTGAAGCCCGGTGATGTCTTCTGGTTCGCTGGGCGCAGCCTGGAGTTCGTTCGCGTGCAGGGGCTGGTGGCGCAGGTGCGCAAGAGCCGCGAGCAGAAGGGCAAGATCCCCAGCTGGCAGGGCGGGCGCATGCCGCTGACCGGCTACATGGCCAAGGTGCTGCGCGCCCAGCTCAACGCGGGGGACGGGAACGCGGAGATGGCCGCGGTGCAGCCCATCCTGGCCCGCCAGCGCGAAACGAGCATCGTGCCCACGGAGGACGAGCTGCTCATCGAGCGCTTCGAGAGCCGCGAAGGGCACCACGTGGTCATCTACCCCTTCGAGGGGCGGCTGGTGCACGAGGCCATGGGTTCGCTGCTCGCCTTCCGCATGAGCCTGCTGAGGCCCATCACCTTCAGCATCGCCATGAACGACTACGGCTTCGAACTGCTCAGCGACCAGCCCATCCCCATCGAGGAGACGCTGGACAACGACCTGTTCAGTCCGCAGGACCTGCTGAGCGACCTGCAGCGCAGCCTGAACGCCACCGAGATGGCGAAGCGCAAGTTCCGCGACATCGCCAGCATCGCGGGTCTGGTGTTCAAGGGCATGCCCGGGCGACCGCTGAAGGAGCGGCACATGCGCGCCAACAGCGGCCTCTTCTTCGACGTGTTCCGGGAGCACGAGCCGGACCACCTGCTGCTGCGCCAGGCCTACGACGAGGCCTTCAATGTGCAACTGGAACTGCCGCGGATGCGCGAGGCCCTGGAGCGCATCGGCCGCCAGCGCATCGTGCTGAAGGACCCGGGGCGCTTCACGCCCTTCGCCTTCCCCATCCTGGTGGACCGGCTTCGCGAGAAGCTCACCAGCGAGCAGCTGGAGGACCGGATCAGGAAGATGACGGAGCGGTTGGAGAAGGCGTGAGCGGCTACTCAACCACCACCCTGACCGGTGCGGTGCCCTCCAACGTCACCAGATAGAGGCCTGCTCCCACACCGTCCACCGGAAGGCGCACCACATCGCTCGTCTTGGTCGTGCGGCGCACCAGACGACCGTGCAGGTCGCGCAACTCCACCATGCCGCGTGCCTTGGAGCTCACGTGGAGAGACCCCGTTGCGGGTGATGGATGCACGGTAAGGTCAACGGTCGGCACCTCGTTCACGGAACTAACGTCCACCGGAGTAAGCATGCGGATACGATGGTTGTAGCTGTCAGCGAAGAAGATCCTACCGTCCGCTGCGATGACCAGATCAGCAGGGCTGTTGATATCCGCATCGGTGGCCGGACCATTGTCGCCCCCAAAACCCGCCATGCCCGTGCCCGCGATTGTGCTGATCAGGCCGGTGACCGCATCCACCCTGCGGATCCGATGCTGTTCCGGGCTCGTGAAGAACAGGTGGCCTTCGGCATCGAAGGCCATCCACTGGGGTCGGCCGATCGCCGCTGCTGTCGCGGGTATCCCGTCCCCGTCGTAGGGGATCAAGCCCGAGCCGGCGATGGTCGTGATGATGCCCGTCGAGACATCCACCATGCGTATGCGGCGGTTGTTCAGGTCCGCGATGTGCACGTTGCCGTTCGGAGCGACCGCAATACCGTAGGGTGAGTAGAGCTGGGCGACAAGCGCGGCGCCTCCATCGCCAGAGAAACCCGCGGACCCGTTGTTGCCCGTACCCGCGAACGCATGCAGGTGGCTGCTGTCCGCATCGATGTACCGCACGCAGTCGTTGCCCACCATGCTGATGAAGAGCTCACCTTGGGCATTGAACGCGATGCCGCGCGGTCCGTTCAGATCTGCGGCCAGCGCCGGAACCTCCGTGTTGTTGCCGGGGCTCGTCGTCCCCGCGAACGTCCCGATGATGCCATCCACGACATTGATCTTGCGGATGCGGTATGCATCCCCTTCGGAGATGTAGAGGTTACCGGCGGCATCGAAGGCAAGGTCATACGGTGCGGCCAGACCCGCATCGGAAGCAGGACCACCATTACCTCCAAAACCGAGCGTTCCTGTGCCGGCCACGTGGGCAATGGTGCCGCCCTGTGTGTCGACCACGCGCACCACATGATCACTCCCCTGGGTGAAATAGAGGGATCCATCGACATCCAGCGCCAACCCCGATGGATACAGCAGATCTGCGGCAAGGGCCGACCCTCCGTTGCCAGAACTTCCGGGTGCGCCCGTGCCGGCGATGGTGCTGATGGCGTACTGCTGGGCGAAAGTGCCACAGCTGCACAGCAGGAATGCGAGAACCGAGGAAGAACGGGCCATGCGAAAAGGATTTGTGCGAAGTACCGGTGCCCCCACCCTCATCGCCTCCCATCAAGATGGGATACGGCGACTCACCGGCCGGGGTATATGCGCTTCACGGCCTCCGAACGCGAGTGGACCTGGAGTTTGTCGTAGATGCTCCGGATGTGGGTGCGGACCGTGCTGATGTTCACGCCCATCTTGTCCGCGATCTCCTTGTACATGAGCCCATTGGCGAGACCATCCACCACTTCGCGCTCCTTCGTGGTGAGCTGCTCCGCCCTGATCGCCGGGGATACGCCGCCTTGGAAGGACCCCACCACGGCGCGTGCGATCGCCGGGCTCATCGGGGACCCACCGGTGTGGATGTCATACACCGCTGCAATGAGGTCCCTCGAGGGCGCGCTCTTCACGATGTAGCCGGTCGCCCCTGCGCACAACGCTTGAAAGATGTAGGCCGGGTTCTCGAACACGGTGCTCATCAGGAACTGCATCGCAGGCTTCCGCGGTTTGGCCCTGGCCACACAATCGATCCCACTAGTACCAGGCATGTTGATGTCCATCACCACCACATCGGCATCCAGTTCCTCCAATGCTTTCAGGAACCGGTCGCCGGTCGGGAACGTATCGATCACCTGGATGCCGTCGTTCCGGACCATTCCCGCAAGGAGCAGATCCCGGAAATCCCGGTCATCCTCCACGATGGCCACTTTGATCCTCCTCATGCCACCAAGCTATAGCGACAGCGGTCCGCTCGCCTCCACGACGGTTCCTGCACCACCGCTCCCCGGCCGTACGGTGAAGCTGCCGCCATGGCCCGACACCCTTTCGCGCATATTCTCCAGGCCATTGCCGCCATCCGATGCACCAAGACCCATTCCCTGCCCGTCATCCGCCACGGCCAGTTCGAAGCGACCGGCGCCGATGTGGAAACGCAACTGGACCTTGCTGGGCCGTGCATGCTTCAGTGCGTTGTTCAGCGCTTCCTTCACCACCAAGGCCATGTCCCGCTTGAAGGACGGACCAAGTGGCATCTCAGGTCGGTCGGCATGGAGGTCCAGTCCCAGTTCAACGCCCGTCCCATCCAGCAGTCGGTGCGCACGATGGGCCAGATACTGCAGCAACGCGCCCGCATGATCGCTGGATGGGTCGGCGGCCCAGACCACGTCGTTCAGCGAACCGCGCACCTGGCGCGCATGGTCGGCGATGGAACGGAGCCTTTCGGCACTTACCGGCGCAGACGCATCCTGCTGGACCAGATCGCTCAATAGCGCCATCTTCGAGAGCGAGCCGCCCAGTTCATCGTGGATGTCCCGAGCGATGTTCATCCGGATGCGTTCAGCCTCACGTTGTTTCTCAAGGCGCAGCAGTTCATCCTGCGCGGCTGCGAGGCGCCTCGTGCTCCGCCTTCCCTGGCGGTAGAGGACGGCCAGCAGCACGGCCACCGATACCCCGCCACCCGCCATCGACCATGCGAGCCACCGACCCTTGCGCAAGGTTTCCGCATTGGCTTCAGCCGTGGCCAGCTCCTTCTCCTGTTCCGCTTTCGCTTGCGCGGCGCTGACCGCGCGCACTTTCTCCAGGCCCAGATCCGTCTTGAGCTCCGCATCGGCCACATCCGCGCGCTCCCTGGCATCCTTGCTCATGCCACCCGCCGCGTAGGCCAGCGCCAGGGCCCGGTTGATGTAGTGCCTTGAACGGTGATCATCCAAGGCGATGGCAAACGAATCCGCACGCAGCAGATGTCCGATGGCCATGTGGGGACTCCCTTTATCCAGCTCCTGCTGACCGAGCAGGTTGAGGTAGTTCATGGTCGGCCGGGGCTCGCCCAGGCGGTCCACCAGCACCTTGGCCCTGCCCAGGTAGGCATCCACACTATCCCGCATACCCGATCGAAGTAGGGTCTCGATGGCTGAGAACAGGGTGGCCGCATGGTTGTTGGGGTGGTCCATGGAACGATGCAGTGCAAGGGCCTTGCGCATGTAGATCATCGCACTGTCGCGTTGCCCGAGCTCATCCAGGATGTTGCCCATCCCGGTGTAGGCATTGGCGAGGTCCGGCCCATCGCCGATGCCCCGCATGACCTCCATCGCCTTTCGCGACCAATGCAAGGCGCTGGGCAGGTCCTCCATCGCCGTGTAGCAATAGCCCAGGTAGTTGTATCCGGCACCGATCTCCTCAGGCAGTTGAAGTTCCTCGGCCGTGGCCAGGTAGGCCTTGACCGCTTCGATGCTCTCCGGATAGCGGCCAAGAAAGAACAGCTGCGCAGCTGATGCACGCTGCGCGGCCATCAGGAGCGGAAGCCACACCTCGCGTTGCGCGGCGTCAGCACGCGAAGCACCGTCGCTCGCCATCCCGGTCGCCATACGAGCGAACCACAACGCACTGTCCGCATCGCCTTGGTACTGGTACACGCGTGACAGCTCGTTGGCGAGACGGACCAGTGTTGTGTCCGCCACACTGCCCGGCTTCCAGTTCCGGGCCTCCCAGCGCAGGCGAAGGCTGTCCGGCCCGCCATCCCCCTTGACCGGGGGCGTGATCGTGAGCAGCAGCCCGAACAAGGCGAGCTTGAGATGGAGCGAACCGATCATCCGCCCAAAGGTCGGTGGTAGCACCGATGGGGATCCGGTGATGCCGTCGCGTAAGACAGCACGGTGCTCCAGGCGCGATCGGAGGACCGGTTCCGGAAGATGACGGAACGGCTGAAGCTGGCGTGGGCGAACAAGGCAGGCCCCCAAGGACCACTCGCAAGCTTCCTCTTTGTCGCCCTCACCATCCTGTCAGCCCGTGCGCGCAAGCAGCTTGGCCGGGCGGGGTTGAAGGATGCGACCAGGAAGGTCTCGGCGCACCGGGTCCGGGGCTGAGGACACACCCGAAAGGCCCAAGGGACGGTGGATGAAGATCACGCCCGGAAACCACCGGGGCACACTTCAGGCGTAATGGGCTACCTTCGGGAAACCACCTCATTCAACGACACATGATACGCACCACCCTGGCAGGCCTTGCGTTCCTTTCCATCGTTTTCCAATATCCGGCTTACCCCTGCACCGGGATCAGGTTGATCGCCAAGGATGGGGCCGTGATCTTCGCCCGGACGATGGAATGGGGAACCTTCGACCTTCAGTCGCGTGTCGTGGTGGTCCCCAGGAACTTCACCTTGCAGGATAAGATGCCCGACGGGAACAAGGGCATGGGCTGGAGGACGAAGTACGGTGCGGTGGGCATCGATGCCCTAACAAGGACGTGCTGGTCGACGGCATGAACGAAAGGGGCCTCACCGTGAACGCGTTCTACCACGAAGGCTATGCGGCCTACGCGCCGTACCGACCGGACAAGGCGGACAGCACCTTGTCCATCCTTGCGCTGCCCCCCTACCTGCTCACCACGTGTGCCACCACGGACGAGGTGAAGGCGGTCATGTCCCGTGTGAACGTGGTGGGCATCGTGGAACCCTCCATCGGCATGGCACCACCGCTGCATCTGGGCGTTACGGATGCGCTCGGGAACACCATCGTCATCGAGTTCATCAACGGCACCACGGTCATCCACAACGCACCGTTGGGTGTGATCACCAATGGACCGACCTATGACTGGCACATGGAGAACCTGCTCAACTATGTCGAGCTGGAAACGTCGTTGGCGAAGCGGAGGATCGACCGGTTGTCGGACGTGACCTTCGGCGGTGGAAGCCGGTTCTTCGGTCTGCCGGGCGACCTCACCTCGCCCAGCCGCCTCTTGCGCGTGGCAGCCAACGCCAGCACGGCCAGGGCCACGCCCGATGGCAAGGAGACCATGTACGAAGCCTTCCGGATCCTGGACAACTTCAACCTCCCGGTCGGCTCTGCGGCCGAGGGTGGAGGTGCGATCGACAATGCCTCGCTCCGGAGCGCGACCAACTGGACCACCGCATACGACACGAAGAACAAGGTGATGTACTACCACACCATGCACAATCGCAGGGTACGCCAGCTCAACTTGAACGAGGTCGACTTCAATGCCCTGCAGATCGTGCGTTATCCGCTGGACATGACCAAGGAGCAGGACATCGATGACATCACCAAGAAGCTCCGGTAAGTTGAACCCCACAGGACCTGCCGAAGGATCGTACGCACGACGCCCTTAGCCTCCAAGGATCGGCGAAGCTTGCGCCCATCATTCCGCCGTGAACGTGCATCTTGGGGCAGAACCGATCGCCATGTGCCCACTCCCCATTTTCCCTCGCAGCGTAGGTCGACCCTCCCGGCTCAAGGCCGGGATGACAGGGTCTACGCCACGGGTGCTGCGACCGATCCTCGTATTCCCCACGCTGCTGGCCGCGCTCCTGGGCCATGCCCAAGGCCCTGATCTGGTGGGCTACTGGCACAACTGGAACGACGGCAACGCGCCCTACCTGGAGCTGAGCCAGGTGGACCCGCGCTATACGGTGATCGAGGTGAGCTTCGCCGTTCCGGCGGCGGGCAGCACGTACGACATGGTGTTCGCGCCGGCCGAGACCGCGCCCGCCACCTTCATCGCCGATGTGGCGGCATTGCAGGCCCAGGGGAAGAAGGTGCTCATCAGCATCGGCGGGGCCAACGCCACCGTGCACCTGGACAGCGACGCCGAGCGCGATCAGTTCGTGATCAGCATGCTGGACATCCTCGATACCTACGGCTTCGACGGCATCGACATCGACCTGGAGGGCGCGTCGGTGGCCATCAGCGGCGGCACCATCGCCAACCCCACCGATGCCCGCATCATCCGCCTGATCGACGCGGTGAACAGCATCGCAGACCAATACGAGTCCGCGAACGGCGTGCCCATGATGCTCACCATGGCACCGGAGACGGCCTACGTGCAGGGGGGCATGAGCGCGTACGGCGGCATCTGGGGCGCCTACCTGCCGCTGATCGATGCGTTGCGGAACCGCTTGGACATCCTGCAGGTGCAGCTGTACAACAGCGGCAGCATGTACGGCATCGACGG
>JAEUSW010000002.1 GCA_016788285.1 Flavobacteriales bacterium | reverse complement strand
GGCACGTACCAGGCCTTGAAGAAGGCGTGGATCTTCTCCATGCTCGGGTCCTTCAGGTGCTCTCCCCTGCCGATGGTCGTTTGTGTCCCGTACGGGTGATGCGGGTACAACAGTTCGTTCTTCTTCTGGTAGGCGAGCCGGCCGTCGTTGTCCTGGTTGCGGTTGAACTCCTCATAGACGGTCTCGAGTTCGGTATGGAACAACCGGAGCACGCACTCCTGCATGCGCTCGCTCTCGATCATCATCCACTTCTCCAGTTCATCGCTGGGCACATCGTTGATGTAGACCGTGCGTTCGGTGCTCGTGTAGGCGTTGGTCCCACGGGCGCCGATGCTCTTCACCATCTTGTCATACTCGTTGGGCACGGCAAGCGCCGCCGCCAGCTGGCTGAGGCTGTCGATGGTCCGATAGATGGCGTCCCGCCCGGCCTCGTCCCTCGTGTCGCGGCGCCGTTCGTATTGGTCGCTGATCGCCTTCAGCAGCCGCTGCTCCTCGGGCCAGTTGGAGGTTCCGATCCGGGAGGTTCCCTTGAAGAGCATGTGCTCCAGGTAGTGGGCCAGCCCGGTGGCGTCAGCGGGGTCGTTCTTGCTCCCGGCCCGCACGGCGATGTTGGTCTGCACACGTGGTGCATCCGGATTCCGGCTCAGCCACACCTCCAGCCCGTTGTCCAGGGTGTAGATGCGTGTGTCCGTGAGGTCGCCGGGCACGGACCGGTAGGTGTAGCTGCGTTGGGCCAGAACGGGGACGGCCACGCACAGGATGGAAAGGGCGAACAGGTGACGCATGGGGGGATGGATGCGGTGAAGGTGGCGAAAAGTGCGGCCGGTCCCGTTCCCGCTCCCGGGCCGCTCCGAGTTGTCCGCGTCCCCACGTGACCTCTTGGTCAGGTGCGCATGCTGGATAGCCTGCTTGATCGGGCCCACGCACCGGGTTGACCCTTCAACGGGTATCGGGACCGGTGCCCGGGCATGCACTGACGCTCTCGCCGCCTCAGCGGAACGCCCGTCCGTCCAGCCCCCCCTCCTTCTAGTCCACGGCGAAGTACTTGGCGTCCGAAGCCCCGTTCACCAGGACCTCCGTCACCGACAGGGACATGTCGACCGGTCCTTTCTGGACGATCAGGTGCGGGAACAGCACTCCCTTCACGGCCCGGTAGTCCTTCCAGTCGGAGGAGACCTTCATGGTGCCTTCCGGGGTGGCCTTCATCTCCTCCCGACGCAGCTTCAGGCCCGAGGCCACACTGTAGTACTCGGAGAAGGTCGAGCCCATGTCGGTCATCACCATCAGCTTGTACGCTTGTTCCCCGTTGATCTGCACGGTCCCGGGCAGGACCAAGCGGCCCATCTTGGCGTAGTGGAGCTCCGGGAAGGGAGGGGCGTTCATCTCCATCTCCTCCAGTTCCATCTCGATGATCTCCTCCGCGCCTTCGGGACCGTAGCGCTTGGCCCGTGTACCGTCGCAACGCACCTGTTGCAGGAGCATGGTCCCGCTGCGCACCTCCAACGCGTACCGATCGGGCTCGGCGTTCCACTCGGTGACGGTGACGGGCATGCCCATCATGGTGGAGCTCATGCTCCGTTTGACGCTGCGGACCCCCTCCACGGCCTCGCGACCGCCGATGGCCTTGAAGTACGCCTCCAGCACGGTCTGCGGGGTGACCCCGGCCGGCACGGGCCCAAGTTCCTCCCGGTACGGATCACCGTTCTCGTCCAGCTGCAGCACCCCGCGTTCGAAGCTGAGCGGGACCAGCTTGTTGCCCACCCGCTCCATGTCGCCCACGACCAGGATCGCTGCATGGTCGGGGTGCAGGAACCGTTCGGCGGCGGCCATGACGCTGGCGGCGCTCACGGTATCGAGCCGCTTGAGGTAGGTGGCGTAGTGGTCCTTGGGCAGGTCGTACAGGTAGGTGTTGAGGGCGAAGCGGGCCACGGTCCGGGGGTCCTCCAAGGACCGGGCGAAGCTGCCGGCCATGAAGCTCTTTGCGAGCGCCAGTTCATCCGGCTTCACCCCGTTCAGACGCATGTGCTCCAGTTCGAACACCATCTCGTTCGCCGCGCTATCGGTGACCTCGGTGCGGACGCTGGCCCCGGCGCTGAAATGGCCGCAGTAGCGGTCGGCGTCGAGGCTGCTGTAGGCGCCGTACGTGTACCCCTTATCCTCGCGCAGGTTCTGCATCAGGCGGGCGTTGAACACGCCTCCACCAAGGACGGTGTTCATCACCTGCCCGGCCAGGGCCATGGGGTCGTTCGGTTTCAGGTCCACCGGGAACACCACCCGGACCACGGATTGGGGTGCACCGGGGCGGTCCACCATGGCCACGCGCCGGACGCGCGACGGCTTCGGCGTCTTAGTCGGCCGTACGACCGGGCCAAGCCCGTCGATCACCTCATGACCGTTGGCATCCAGGGTGGCGGACAAAGGGACGGGACGCCACAGGCCGAACCGCTTTTCCGCCGCCAGCCTGGCCTCCTGTTCAGTGAGGTCGCCCACCAACACCAGATAGGCCTTCTCCGGCCGGAAGAACCGCTTGTAGTAGGCTTCAAGGTGCTTGCGCTCCACCTTCCCCACGCTATTCTCCGTAGGGATCTCCCCGTAGGGATACCCCTTGCTGAACGTCAGCACGCGCCCCACGACGTCGGCGATGCCGTCCGGGTCATCCTTTCGGCTCTGCAGTCCGCTCAGCATGCGCTTGCGCGCCTTCTCGAACTCGGCCTCGGGAAAGGTGGGCGTGGTGACCACGGCCTGCACCACGTCGAAGAGCGCGTTGAAGTTCTTCTTCAGGCAGGAGGCGTACACCCCGTCGCTGGACGTGCTCAGGTCTCCCCCGAGCTGGTCCACCGTGCGGTCGAGGGTCTCCTTGTCCATCGCAGCAGTGCCCGTGGCAAGCACCTCGCCCATCAGGTCGATGTACCCCGTCCTGTCGCCCTGCAGCACCGGCTCGATGTCGAACCGCACCTGCACGCTCACCAGCGGTTGCTGATGATCCTCCACCAGGATCACCCGCATGCCGTTGTCCAGCAGGAAGGTGGTATGCTGCCCCACGTTCACGGCGGGGGCCGGCGCCGGCCGGGGCGGCTTGCTGCGGTCGACCTGGGCGTTCATCGGAAGGCAATGGGTGAAGGCGGCCAGAAGCAGGCCGGCCATGGTAAGGTGGGACGAGGCGGGGCGCATGATCACGGCTTCTGGTTCTTGGGCAGGTAGTGCAGCACCACCCGCGCATCCGGCGAGAAGTACTCCTTGGCCACCCGCTGCAGGTCCTCCGGGGTCACGGACAGGTAGCGCTCCAGTTCCCGGGAGGCCATCTGCGCGCCACCGAGGAAGGTGTGGGCCGTGGCGAGGTTCGAGGCCACACCGGCCACCCGGCTGTTGTCGCGTACGAACTCGGTCTCCAGCTGCGCTTTGAGCTTCTCCAGCTCGGGCTGGGGAACGAGCTCCTCGCGCACCTTGGCGATCTCCGCATCCATCGCCTTCTCCAGTTCCTCGGCGGGAACACCCATGTTGGCGATGGCGAAGGCGATCGCGAGACCGGGATGTTCGAAGGGGAAGCTGAACGCACCCACATACAGCGCTTTCTGCGCACGGTCCTTGAGCTCCACGTTCAATCGGGAACTGTTGCCATTGCTCAGCAGACGGTTCAGCATGTCCACCGCGTAGAAGTCGGCCGTTCCATACGCCGGGATCCGGTATGCCTGCACCACGGCCGGCAGCTGGATCTGGTCATGCACCACGTCGCGGACCTCGCGCTGGAGCGGAGGCTCCACGGCCGCAGGTCGCACGATCTCCTTGCCCCGCGGAATGGCCGCGAAGTACTTCTCGACCAGTTTGCGCATGTCCTGCGCCTTCACATCACCAGCGATCACGAGCACGGCATTGTTGGGCACGTAGTAGGTCTTGTAGAAGTCGATATAGTCCTGCTCGCTGGCGGCGTTCAGGTCCTCCATGAAGCCGATGGTGGGCCACTGGTACGGGTGGACGGTATACGCCCGCTTCAGCACCTCGATCAGGATGCTGCCGTAGGGCTGGTTCTCATAACGCTGACGGCGCTCCTCCTTCACCACCTCGCGCTGGGTGTCGATCCCCTTCTGGTCCACCCGGGCATGCAGCATCCGCTCGCTCTCCAGCCAGAGGCCGAGCTCCAGTTGGTTGCTGGGCAGCACCTCGTAGTAGTAAGTGCGGTCGCCATTGGTGTTCGCGTTCAGCACGCCGCCGGCCTTCTCCACATGCTTGCTGAACTCACCGCGACCGATGTTCGCCGAACCCTCGAAGAGCAGATGCTCGAAGAAGTGGGCGAATCCGCGCCGGTCAGGCCGCTCATCCTTGCTGCCCACGTGGTACATCACGCTCACCGCCACGATCGGGGTGCCGTGGTCCTCGTGCACGATGACGTGGAGACCGTTGTCAAGGTCGAACTCCGTGAACGCGATGGCGCCTTTCTGCGCTGCGAGCGGGATGGCGAGCATATGGGCCAATAGAAGGGTGGTTGTTCTCCGCATGCCGGTCGGCTTGGGTACCCATTACAGTGCCGTGCGCACTGAACGGGGCCGCCAAAAGTAGGTGCCCGAGCCGCATCCGTGGGGCATCGTTCGAGGCCCCCTGGTCCGAACCTCCGATCGGCCGACCGCAGTGTGCGGTCACTCCCGCCGCTTGACAGCCGGCCCTCTCTCGGGGTAGATTCGTCGACAGAATAATCCATTTCGTCGACAGATGCCCCATCCCGTCATCCTGACCATGCCTCCTCAGCGCGTTGCGACCCCGGACCCCGCCCTCACCCCTGCCCTCCTCGACCTGCTGACCGGGCTGGACGCGCGGTTCGCGACGCGGATCGAACGGCTGTTGAAGGATCGTAAAGCGCGGCGGGAGCGGATGTCAGCTGGTGATGTGGAACGGTTGACGGATACCCTGCATATCCGGCAAGCGGATTGGCACGTGGAGCCGCTTCCCGCGAATTGGATGGAGCGCCGTGTGGAGGTGATCGGCCCGGCGGACAGGCAGAGCATCATCGAAGGCCTCAATACCGGGGCGAAGACCTACATCGCGGACCTCTACGATCTGGCAGCCGGCCAGAAAGGCAACCTTCTGCGTGCCCATCGGGCGATCGGCCGCGCAGCGAAGGGACGTCTGAGCTGCATCACCGCCGAAGGTGGTCGGATCCGGCTCCACGCCTCCGGAACCACCCGGTTGGCCGTGGCCGTTCGCCCATTGGGTGTTCCAGAGGCGATGGTGCGCTTCGGTGGGCGCCCGGTGCAGGGGGGGCTCTTCGACCTGGTGATGCTCGCCCTGCACCACGGTGCGTCGCTCATGGAACGCCAACGCAGCATCCATGTGTACCTGCGCAACGTGCACGGGCATCTGGAGGCGCGGCTGTGGAACGATGTGTTCGACGCCCTGGAGGAGAGCCTCGGCCTCGATCGGGGCAGCATCAGGGCCACGGTGTTCGTGGACAACGTGATCGGGGCCCTGGAGCCGGAAGAGACCCTGTTCGAGCTCGCACCGCATGCCGGGGGTCTGGCCCTGGACAACGCGGCGTATGTGGCCGATCACATCGCCCTGTTCACCGGCCGCGAAAGCGGCGTCTTCCCCGACCGTGAACGCTTCGGCATGGATTGCGGGTTGCTGGAGTCGCTGGCCCGGACGGTGATCGGCGCCTGCCATCGGCGCGGCGCGCATGCGCTGGGCACACCCGGACATGGGCTCCCGCACGTGGGGCATGGACGACCGAAGCCGGCCCTGGTGGAAATGCTCAACGACAAGGAGCACGAGGCCGCCCTGGGCATGGACGGGACCTTGATGGCCCATCCGGGCCTGGTGAACGCGGCCATGACCGAGTTCAATAAACACATGGGGGCCAGCCATCAGTTCGCGGTCCAACGGCGAGAGGAGATCGCGGTGAGCGACCTCGTCCGCCGACCGGACGGTGATATCTCCGTGGACGGACTGGTCCGCGCCGTGCGCACAGGCCTGCTCGGCCTGTCGGCCATGGAGACCGGGGCGTCGCGGATCGAGCTCGACGGTCGCACGCACGACCGCAGCAGCGTCCGCCTCGCCATCGCTCTGCTCTGGCACTGGGTGGTGGCGGACAAGGGCCGGATCACTGCCTCCGGCCTGGACATCCACGATGACCTCATCACCTTCCTGGTGAAGAAGGAGGTGGAGAAGCTGGCCGCCCGCCCGGATCACCCGGCCCTTGGCGCACTGCGAACGGCCGGTGACCAGCTCATCGGCCTGGTCCTTAGCCCCGACTGCCCCGGGCTGCCTTGAGGCTCCCCGGTACGCCGGCTAACTTGGTCCCCGTGAACGACGGGTGGATCAGCATCACAGAACGCTTACCCGGGAACGGTGACCGCGTGCTCTGCTGGGTGCCGGGGCACCACGTGTACCTTCCGGGCAAATCGGGCGCGACGGAACTGCGCGAGGCCGTCATCCTGCGCTTTCTGAAGGATCACTTCACGATGAACCCGAGCAAGACCGGCAAGGCCACCTCTCCCCACCTCTGGGGAGGAGAGGGTTCAAGCAATCAGTTCTTCGAGGCGGTCACCCATTGGCGACCGCTCCCGTCAGCGCCGGAGACCTAACGTCCCTGGGCCGGAGGCACGATCTCCAACAGTTCCACCTCGAACAGCAGCGTGCTGTTCGGCGGAAGATCGCCCCCGGGACCACGGCTGTTGCCGTACGCCAGACCGGCAGGGATATAGAGCTTATACCGCGAACCGACGGACATGAGCTGGATGGCCTCCGCCCAGCCCGCGATCACATTACCCACGCCGAACATGGCCGGCTGCCCGCGCTTGTATGAACTGTCGAACTCGGTGCCATCCAGCAGCGTACCGCGGTAATTCACCTTCACCACATCCTCGGCGGACGGTTTGGGCCCCGTGCCGGCCTGCAGGACCTCATACTGAAGTCCGGAAGGTGTGGTGGTGATGCCCGGCTTCTTGCCGTTCTCAGCCAACCAGGCTTCGCCCTTCCGCAGGTTCTCCTCTCCTTCCTTCTGCTCACGCTCCATCACCTTCTTCTGTGCCGCCAGCATGTAGGCCTGCACAAGGGCTCGCACATTGTCAGCGTTGATCCGTTCCGCGCTGTCGAGCCCATCTCGGATGCCCATGGCCATGGCATCCACGTTCAGCGAATCAAGCCCGCTGAGCTTCATGTTGTGGCCGATGTCGGTGCCGATGCCATAGCTTACCGAGTCGATGTTCGATTTCAACGGCGCGTTGCGGCCCTTCTGGCCGGTGACCTCATTGGAACAGGCCGTGAGCAGCATGACAACGACGGCGGTCAACAGGGAGCGGATGATCATGGTGTGGTTGCGGATGGGCGGCGAAGATAGGTCGGGCATGGAGGTCGGAGGGCGTTGCAACGGGCTGAAGTATGTATGGCCATACATATGTCGAGTCCTGGTAACGGCCTACAGACATAACTGAAGATCAACGCATTGCAGCGGTGACCGGCTTCGGCGCCGATGGTCGGAGGCAGGCCCGTATCGGTGAACCTCTCGTGCCAATCAACTGAAGATCAAGTGAATTCTCGAGTGACAGGCATATCGCCACGTATGTATGGCCATACATACGTCGTGGCAGAAGCCACTGCCCGATACCAACCGCCACGCCTCCCCATGGGCTACCGATCCCTGGACGACAGGGAGCCGCACATTCGAGCGCACGACGGTCCGGTGGATCCGCGCGTACCGTTAGGACGACCCTTCCGGTCCTCATCGGAGAGCACTCTTCAGTGGAGCTCTGGGGCCGCGACGGGGCCGGGCCGGTCCTCCCGATGCTCCCGTTCATCGTCGAGCAGCGCTCGCAGGATGCGGTGATACCGGGCAAAGCGGGCCAGGTCGTTGTGATGCCCGGTCGGGAACACGATCATTTGACGCTCCACGGTCGTCGGGATCGACGCGTACAACCGCAGTGCACTGGCGATGGGCACGACCCCGTCCCGCTCGCCATGGAAAATGCAGACCGGACACCGTACGAGCCTGATGGCGACATCGTTGGCGAACCGGTAGTTCAACAGCAGCCTGTACGGCAGCCATCGGAAGTAGTTCCGCGCAGGATCGATCAACCGGGCGAACGGCGACTCCAGCACGAGGTTCCTGGGGTGGCGTTGTGCGGCCACCGGCACGGCCGACCCACTGCCCAGCGACCGGCCGTAGACCACGATCCGATCTTCCGGCCACATGGTGCACAGGTGATCGTACCACTGAAGGGCATCGGCCAGGATGGCTTCCTCGCTCAATTTTCCCTTGCTCTTTCCGTAGCCCCGGGGTTCGGGCATCAACACCGCATAACCTGACCGCGTGAACCGTGGGGCGCGCTTGCCCCAGCGCCGCAGGGTGCCGGTGTTCCCGTGGAAGTACAGGACCACGCCCCTGGCATGCTCCACCGGAAAGTAGAGCCCATGCAGCTCAGCGCCATCCGCCGCGGTGATCCACCGTTCCTCGAACGGGTGGTTGAACCGGTATCTGTACCGCCTCGACAGCGGATGCCGGACGAAGATGAGCCGCTCTTGCAACAGGTAGTACACCAGGCAGAGGGTCGCGTAGCCCACCGCCAGGGCTGCCAACAGGCTCAACCAAGGGAACACCCCGCTAAGTTATCCGCCTCACCGCCCTTGTCCCCGGTGCTCATTCCGCGGTCGCCAGGGCTTCGCTCTCGTACACTTCACGGCTGCAGCTGTCGCCGTTCTTGAAGTAGTAGATGCCGCCCCACTTGTGCACGATGCGCTTGAACTCGGTGCTCACCCCTTCGCGCTCCAGGCGGATCACGGTCATCACCTTGTTGGGCTCCACGACCAGTTGCTCCTCACGGACCACTTCGGCCACATGCGCGGGTTCCTCGGGGCGGTCCTCCGCCCCTTGCTGTGCTGGAGCGGGTCGCACGGGCGATGCCTCCTCCCCTGCGACGGGGACCTGGGCGCGACGACCATCCTCTCCTTCCACCACCCGGGCGGACAGGGCATTGCGCGTGACGCGGGGTGCCGGAGGTGGTGGAGGCGGCTCTTCCTTGGCCGTCACCACGGGAGCGGGTCTCGGTGGAAGCTCGGCCTTTGCCGCTGAAGCGGCGGCCTTGCGTTCCTCCTCGGCCTTCCGGGCCTCGGCCGCTTTGCGCTCCTCCTCGGCCTTTCGCGCGGAAGCGGCGAGGCGCGCGGCCTCCGCTTCCTCAGCGGCCTTCCGCTTGGCCTCGTCCTTGGCCGCGGCCTCCGCGGCCCGTTTCGCCTCGGCCTCGGCCTGGGCCTTTGCCTTCGCAGCCTCCGCGGCCGACCTCTCCTGCTCTCTGGCGGCTTGCTGCTCCTCGGCCTGCTTCTGCTCAACCTGCTCCATCACCGCCTGCAACTGGGATTGGATGCTCTTGGTGTAGTCCGTGTCGTAGTCGAAATCATCCACCGAGGCTTCATACCGGATCATGCCCACGGGCTGGTTGAAGACGACGATGTTGATGTCATCGTACTGCTTGAAGAGCGACACCGCGAACTCGAAGGGAGCAAAACCGTTCGCGGCGGCGTCCGCCGGCACCTTCGTGTCGAACACCAGCTTCTTGGTGACGAAACCGTCCTTCTCGAAGCTCAGCACGTAGTTCGCGTTCAGGGCGAGGTCCAGATTGAACTTCCCCAGGCCGCTGGTGATCACCCGGTCCTTCTCGCCGTTCTTGTACACGACCACCTTCGTGTTCTCCAGCCCGCCACCTTCCACCTTCACTCGACCGGTGATGGTGAACGCGCGCTGAGCGGTGGAGACCGATGCCAACAGAACACCGGTCATGAGCAGGAAAGGCTTCAGTAGGTGATGCATGGATCGGCACCGGACAGGGAACCCGGTCGCCGCGTGTACGTAAGAGGGCCCCACCAAGTTCCCGGCCATGCGCGCACTGTTCAGCTTGCTTCTCCTCTCCACCGCTGTTCCGATCCAGGCCCGATCACCCATCGCCATCCTGCAGGAGCTCAACGCGCTCTATGGCGGGTCGGTCCGGTTCAAGATCGATCAGGAGGACCGCCTCGTGACCGATCTGTTCGACCACACCGGGCATTTCCGGCAGGACGTGGTCTACATCGAGTTCCTCGACACGGCCGGGTTCAAATACTCCGAAGAGGAGGCGGCCCTGGTCCTGACCTGCGCTTCGGACCATGCGAACTGCATCGAGAAGGAGGTGTTCCGCATGAACGTCATCCGTCACACCGGGCGCAGCGTGCTACCGGTGCCCGCTGGCGACGCAGAAGGCTCCCGGGCGATCGGGCTCCTTGTCGCCCTGGTGGGGGAAGCCCAGCAGGCCATCGCCCAGAAGGCGGCCGAAACCCATGCCCGGCCGCAGCGTAAAAGGTGACCGATCAACCGTGACCATGAACCGCTTCGCCCTTCTTCTCTCCGCCGCGTTCGGCCTGACACATGCAACGCACGCCCAGGACCTTGCCCTGGCCGGCGGGTCCGGTGACGCTGCCATCAACGCCCTCTACGCGGAAGGCGAACGAGCCTATCAGCGCGGGTCCTATGAGGAGGCCATCGCCCTCTTCACCAAGGTGCTCGACCAGGACGCCGAGCACCTCAACGCCTACCTCCAGCGCGGCTTCTGCCATTCCCTCACCAAGCGATACGAGCTCGCCGTGGCCGACTTCAGCGCGGTGATCGGTCGCAAGCCGGACCACCTCTGGGCCTACACCAGCCGGGGAAGCGCCTACAACAAGCTCCAGCAATACGACAAGGCGATGCGTGACTTCGACCATGTCATCAGCCTGGCCCCCCGGAACGAGGAGGCTTACAACAACAGGGGCTGGGCCCGAAAGGGATCCGGTGACCCGGCCGGGGCCTGCAAGGACTGGCGCACCAGCCAACGCATGGGCAACGCCGAAGCCCGCATCATCCTCACCAACAACCGCTGCAAATGAACCGCCTCTCTTCGACCCTTCTCGCGATCGCCCTTGCAGCAGGTGCCCAGGCGCAGGACATGGATGCCAACGACTGCATCGTGAAGGCGTCCTCCGCGTGGGGGAAGCCCTGCGAGAAGTGTGAGTACTACAAGGAAGGATACAAGCGCGATTTCAGCGGTACCTACAGCATCGAGCTCCAGAACACCTGCCCGCAGCTCGTGGAGGTGAAGGTGGCCATGCAGGAAAAGAACGGCACCTGGCGCACGTTCCCCGTCAAGGCCTTGGCGGCCAACGAGACCATGACGGCCTTCGCCTGCCAGGGCACCGGCAAATACCTGTACTGGGTGCGTCGGGTGAATGACACCGAGATCGTGCTGCCCAGCGATCAGGAGATCCTGACGGAGTACCGCGGTCGCTAAGGCCCCGCTGTTCACCCCGGGCTGTTGGCATCGCAGCCGGTCCGCCGCACCGGCCCCGGTGTCGACCCGGTAGTTTCGTGGCGCACATCATGGCCACCAAACTGCTGCACATCGACCGCACCGAGACCTCGCCCCAGATCGACATGGACCTGGAGCAGGGCACGTTGGAGTTCGTGGGACGCTCACTGCCGGCCAACTCCGAGCAGTTCTACAGCAGGGTCTACCGCTGGCTTGACGAGTATCTGAGGGCCCCCCGCGAAGAGACGACGGTGAACATGAAGCTGGACTACCTGGACACCAGCAGCAGCAAACACCTCTACAACATCTTCGACCGCCTCAATGCGGTGAACGAACGCGGTCAGCGGGTGCATGTCAACTGGCACTTCGAGACCGGTGATGAGGAGATGGCCGAGACCGGAAAGGACTACCAGCGGTTCTTCGGGCTGGATTTCCAGTTCATCGAGGTGGAGGAGCTCTTCTGAGCGGATCCGTCATTCACATCGTGATGGGGCGCGGCCGGGCGGCAGCTTGTCCGCGTGCGCGACCGGACCTGGGATGCACGTGCTCACAGGTCCCATGCCAAGGACGGTGGCCTTCCACATGAGCGGCAGGGTGCCGGGGGCCATGGTTCCGTGCCAGGCCTCGCCGACCCTTCCCTACAACAACTCGTTCGCCAGGTTGGCCAGGGGACTGCGCTCTCCTTTCTCCAGCGTGATGTGAGCGAACAAGGGGTCGTCCTTGGCCTTGTCGATCAGGTAGCTCAGCCCGTTGCTCTCGGCATCCAGGAAGGGCGAATCGATCTGGTGGACATCCCCGGTGAACACGATCTTGGTGCCCTCACCCGCGCGGCTGATCACGGTCTTCACCTCGAGGGGCGTCAGGTTCTGGGCCTCATCCACGATGAAGAAGATGTTGCTCAGGCTTCGACCGCGGATATAGGCCAGCGGTGCGATCGCGATCTTCTCGTTCTCCAGCATCTCATCGATGCGCTTCGGCGTGCTGTCGTGCTTCTCGAACTGTCCCTTGATGAGCTTCAGGTTGTCCCACAAGGGTTGCATGTACGGGTCGAGCTTGCTCTGGATGTCGCCGGGCAGGTATCCGATGTCCTTGTTGCTGAGCGGGACCACCGGGCGGGTCACATAGATCTGCCGGTACATCCGCCGCTGCTCCAGGGCGCAGGCCAGGGCCAACAGGGTCTTGCCCGTTCCCGCGGCCCCCTGCAAGGTCACCAACTTGATCTCCGGATCGAGCAGCGCGCTCATGGCCAGCGCCTGCTCCGCGTTCTTCGGTCCGATGCCGAAGACGTTCTGCTTCTCCACACGGCCCACCAGGCCCGTGCGCGGGTCGAACTTGGCCAGGATGCTCTTCTTCTTGTGCCGGAGGATGAAGAACTGGTTGCCGCGGGGGCGCTTGATCCCCAGTTCGTCCACCGGCAGGCTGCCCTGCTCGAACAGCGTATCGATCAACCCTTCGTTGTAGTCGTCCAGCACCGTGCGGCCCGTGTACAGCTTGCGCTGCATGTCCTGCACCTTGCCGGTGAGGTAATCCTCGGCCACGATGTTGAGGCTCTTGGCCTTCAACCGAAGGGCGATGTCCTTGCTCACCAGCACCACCTTGCGGTCCTTGTGCTGACGCTGAAGGGTCAGTGCCGCATTGATGATCTGATGGTCGTTCTTGCCGTCCTGGAACACCTTGGTGGCGTCCACGCCGTTGAGGTCGTGCTTGGCCACCACCTTGAGCTTGCCCTTGCTGGGGCCGTTCAGCGGTATCCAATCCGTCAGCAGGTCGCGCTGGGCGATGCCGTCGAGGTGCCGGATGAACTCCCGCGCCTCGTAGTTGATGGTGTCGTTGCCTTTTTTGAAGGTGTCAAGTTCTTCAAGGACTTGGATGGGGACGGCGACGTCATGCTCCTGGAAGCATTCGATGGCCGAGTGGTCGTAAAGGATCACCGAGGTGTCCAGCACGAAGATCTTCCGGTCTTTCTTCTTCATCCGATCAAGGAACGTTGCTGACCAAATGTATCCGCCCCCCCAGGCCCTTTTCCGGCCGAGGGACCGCGCACTTATCCACGATCGATCGTGTCGGATGATCCATGGCGCGCGTGCATCCCGCGCCGATCGCAGCGGGCAGGAACGAAGCAGGGGTCGCCCGATCGGCGACCCCTGCTCACGCGTCGAAGGGACCTTGATCCCCCGTTCACGCCCTTTTCACCTGCGCTTCACACCACCGGGACCGTTCTTGCGATCGGTGTCCCCGGTACTGCTTCGGTCCGAACAAGCGTGGCTGGCCCGCTTGTGCTGTCCGGTCCACACCTCTTACCAGGTCGGCCTTTCGGCCCGTGGCCCGAACACGACCTCGGCGCTCGGCTCCAAGGCAGCGGCAAAGTACCAGGGTCGTTGGATGCGGATCATCGTGGGTTTTCCACGATCCTTCCACGATCTCGGGACACCCTACCGGGCGATCACGAAACGGGCCGTGCCCCGCACCGCCCCATCGGTCAGCACCACCGTGTAGGCGCCCATGCCCAATGAGGCCACGCTCAACCGGGCCTCTCCCGGGTTCACCACCAGGACCTCGACCGCGGCTGTCTTTCCGGAGGCGTCCACGACCTGGATCCCAGGGTCGGCATGCTGCGACGCCCAGGATAGCCATAACACCTCGCCTTCCGTTCGAAGGTGAAGCCCGGCTTCGGCCCGATCCCCTTCGGCCACGCCCAAACAAGGGTCCACCACCACGGCCAGCACCGCCTCATCGGCCGGGCACGGTGCCATGGCGCTGACCGTGTAGGTGTACAGGCCCACCGGCGATACACCGGGCTCGAAGACCCCGCTGAAGGGTCCGTTGTTCGGGTCCGTCCAACTGCCCCCGGGATCCGGAGCGTCCGTCAGCAGACCAAAGAGCGCGGTGGCCGGGTCGTTCACGCACAAGGTGGCCGTGCCGCCGGTCCCCGCCCACGCACTGTCCGCGACCACCAGCACCAGCGCGGCCGTGTCATTGGGGCATGGACCCTGGCCATAGACCACGTACGTGAGGTCGTAGGTCGCTGCGGCCAGCGGAGTCTCCACCAGTGGCGCCGCTCCATTGAAGAACAGGCCCGTGAGGTCGCCGCCCACCACGAACGGGAACAGGCTCTGCGCCCCATCGGCGTTGCACACGGCAGCGGTGGCGTCCTGGCCGGCGTTCGCCCCGTCGATGAGGGTGATGCAGAGGTCCGTGTCGTCCGACGGACAGCCCACGCTGCAGGCCACCGTGTAGGTGTAGCAGCCGGCCGGGTCGCTCGCCGAGTTGAAGATCCCGCTGAAGGGGTTGCCATTGGGGCCCGTCCACGTGCCGCAGTTGTCGGGTGCGCCTGTGAGCTCGTTCAGCAAGGTGTACAGCCCCGTGTTCTTGCAGATGAAGATGTTGCCTCCGGCCCCGGCGTTGTTACCGATGGAGATCGTGATGTCCTGTGCGTTCGCGGCTCCGGTGGTGGCCGGCGTGCTGGCCGTGACCCGGATGCGGTAACCCGTGCCCGCCGCCGTGCCCACCGGCACCGTGGCCGTGATGGGCGTCGGGGTCGTGGAAGCGATGCTGCCGATGGCCACGGGTGCGGCGAAACTTCCGGTGGCATCGCTCAGCTCCGCGGTGAACACGTTGCCCGCCCCCCAGGTGCCGGTGGCCGTGTACACCACCTGCACCGTGCTGCCCACGCACACCTGCAAGGGGCTCACCGTCGTGGTGGTGACCGCGTTCGGCTGGGCCCCGGCCGCGCTCACCTGGATGTCGTCGATGCCGAACCCGGGATCCTGTCCGCCCAGGAGCGAGGTGCCGTTCACGAAGCGGAAGCCGAACCGCAGCGTGGCCTGGTTGTCGAAGGCCGGCAGCATGATGCTCTGCTGGGTCCAGGTCGGCTGGTTCCGGTATTGGCTGATGGGCGTGGTGATCAGGTTCCAGCTGCCGCCACTGTTCGTGCTGTAGTACACCTCGCCGTAATTCTGGTTGCCCCCGTTGCACAGCCACCAGAACGTGAGCGTCACATCGCTCTGTCCCACGGTGCTGATGTCCGCGCTCATCTTGGCGAAGTGGTTGCCCGGATTGGTGCAGAAGCCATCGGCGGCGGCGAACGAACAGCAGGTGATGCCATCGGCCACGGCCTCCGTGCTGGCCGTGTGGAGGTAGCCGCCGTTCGCGGGCTGGATGCCGCCCGGCTGACCGGCGGTGGACGGGATGGTGAAGGTGATGGTGAACCCGCTGCAGTCCACGTCACCATTGCCGCCGGAGTACGTGTTGTTGATCAACCAGGTGTTCGCCCCACCGGCCGTGGAACCCACGTCCGTGGTGTTCAGGGTGAAGGTCGGCGCCGTCTCGAAGTTCTCGGTGTACAGGATGGTCTGGGCAGAGGTCACCGCGCCCAGCAGGGAGGCGGTCAGGGTCAGGGCGATGCGCATGGGATCGGAGGATGGTGCAAAATAGCGGATGGCCGCGATCCGTGGCCATCCGCGCAAGGTTAACAGTTCCCCAGATCCCCGTTAACTTGCCCGTTCGAGCTTTGCCCCATCCCCAACCCCCCCCCATCCATGAGCATCATGACACATACCGCCCGGACGGTGCCGCTGTTCGCGGCGTTCCTCGCGGCCGGCGCACTTTCGGCGCAGACCGTTTTCATCAACGAGATCCACTACGATGACGCCGGCGCCGACAGCGGCGAAGGCGTGGAGATCGCCGGCCCGGCCGGTACCAACCTCGCTGGCTGGACGATCATCCCCTACAACGGTTCGGGCGGGGCCAACTATACGCCCATCGGGACCCTCAGCGGGACCATCCCCGACCTGGGCGGCGGCTATGGCGTGGTCTGGACACCCATCGCGGGCCTCCAGAACGGTGCGCCCGATGGCGTGGCCTTGGTGAACGGCAGCAACGTGGTGATCCAGTTCCTCAGCTACGAGGGCAGCTTCACGGCGACCGCCGGCGCGGCCAATGGCCAGACCAGCACGGATATCGGCGTCTCCGAGCCCGGTAACGTGGAAGGGCAATCGCTCCAACTGACCGGTACTGGAACGGTGTACGCCAACTTCACGTGGGCCGCGCAGGCCACCGCGACCCCGGGAACGTTCAACAACGGGCAGACCTTCGCCGCCCCGTCGTGCGGCATCGCGATCGGTACGGTGACCGCCACGTGCAACAGCACCAACCCGGGTCCCGGTGACACCTACGACCTCAGCATCGCCTACACGGGCGTGCAGGCCGGCATCACCGTGGTGAACAACAGCGGTTCGGGCACCGTGGGCGGGGATGATCCGGCCGTGGTCCCCAACGGCACCATCGTGGTCGGCGGCATCAGCGATGCGAACGCCTACTCGGTGACCTTCACCGCCCCGTGCAACACGCTCACGGTGAGCGGCGCCGCACCCACGTGCGAACCCCCGCTGGATTACACCGTGCTGGTGATCAACGAGGTGGACTACGATCAGGACGGCACGGACGCCCTCGAGTTCATCGAGATCAAGAACACCGGTGCGTTGGCCCTGGACCTCGCTGGTGTGAAGGTGCAGCTGATCAACGGCTCGAACGGGCTACCCTACGCCACCTTCACGCTGCCGAGCTTCTCACTGGCCGCCGGCGACTACTATGTGATCTGCGGCACCGGTAGCGCCGTGGCCAACTGCGACCTCCAGGTGAGCCCCGCGACCAACCTGATCCAGAACGGTGCACCGGACGGGGTGGCCCTGCTCGATCCGGCGAACGCCCTGATCGACGCGATGACCTATGAAGGCAACATCGCCGGCTATACGGAAGGCAGCGGTGTGGGCCTGGAGGACAATCCTGCACTGATCCCCAACTACGAACAGCAGGGCCTCTCGCGTTTCCCCGACGGCACGGACACCGACCAGAACAACGTGGACTTCAGCCTGCGGTGCGTGACCCCGGGTACCGCGAACGTGGCCACCAACCAGTTCTGCCTCTGCGAACCGCCCACCTTCACCGTGAACCCGGTGTGCGTGGATGACTTCACGTGGGACGTGCTGGTGAACGTGACCGACCTGGGCAGCAGCGCCGCCGTGGACATCTTCAACGACCTCAACTTCGACTTCGAGTCGGCCGTGGGCACCGGTGCATATTCCATCGGTACCTTCAACAACCTCGACATCGTGGCCATCACGGTGACCCACGACACGTACGCGCAGTGCAACGTCACCATCGGCAGCATCACCGAGGACTGCACCCCTCCCCCGCCCTGCACCGAGAACGAGATGGACCTCACGATCAACACCGACATCTATCCGGGTGAGATCACGTGGGTGATCCAGGAGGCCGGTGGCGGCCCCACGGTCTGTTCCGGGGGCCCGTACTTCCAGCAGCTCAGCACCATCACGGAATCCTGCTGCCTGCCCGATGGCTGCTACGAACTGGTGATGTTCGACAGCTTCGGCGATGGCCTTGATGCCCCGGGCAGCTATGTCCTGGCCGACTCGTTGGGCCAGCGTGTGCTGGACAGCGACGGCACCTACGGCGCCACCGGAACGGCGAACAACCCCTTCTGTGTGCCGCTGGGCACCGACCGACCCATCTTCCAGCAATGCGACAAGGAGGATTGGCTGCCCACCGGCGTGATCGTGGCCACCGAGAACCCGGCGGTGAGCGCCGAGTGGACCGTGGGTGACCAGACCGACGACGGCTACCAGTTCTGGTTCTTCGATCCCGATGGAGGCTACAGCCGCCGCATCTTCCGAAGCCACGCTTCCAGCGGTGGGTTCGGCCCGGCCAACGCCACGCGCGCCTGCCACCTCAAGCTCAGCAGCATCGTCACGCTCCCGCTGCCCACCAACCGACTCCTGAACGTGCGCATCCGCAGCCGTGTGAACGGAGCGGATGCCGAGTTCGGCCCCGCCTGCCGGTTCCGCATCCCCAGCCCGGCCGTCACCTGCCCCGCCACCAAGCTCATCGACAACCCCAACAACGCCAACTTCTCCTGCGGGGTGACGCGTGTGTTCGGCAGTTCGGACAAGGTGCATTGCTACCCGGTGGCCGGTGCCACGCACTACCGCTTCCGCTTCGAGGCCGATGGCGGTGGGTTCGTGCGCCAGATCACCATCACCAGCACCAACCTGGTGCTGAACTGGGCCACCCTGCCCCTGCAGAACGGCGTCACCTACGACGTCACCGTGCAAGCCAGCCTGGACAACGCCGTCAGCTTCTGTCCGGCCGGGGATGTCTGCACGGTGAGCATCAGCGCCCCGCCCACGGCCCAGGCCCGCAGCCTGAGCACCACCGGCACGCCCGCCTTCGCCGTGTTCCCCAACCCGAACGAAGGCAGCAGCGTCGCGGTGCGCGTCAGTGACCTTGGCCCCGCCACCACCAATGCCGTCCTCGAGGTGATCGACGGACAGGGCCGCCTGGTGAGCTCCCGCGGGTTGCCCGTGCAGGCCGGTCTCGTGGATCGGACCATCGCCTTCGATCAGCCCCTGCCGACCGGTCTCTACCTCGTCCGCCTCACGGCCGGCGACCGCGTGCTGACCGAGCGCCTCGTGGTGCGTCGCTGACGGACCTGTGCCGAATGAAGAAGCCCCCTTGGCCGGCCAAGGGGGCTTCTTCGTGGATGGGGTGTCGATCAGCGGATGAGCACGGGTCGGCTGGCGCGGGTGCGGCCCTCGGTGTCCATCAGGCGGAGCACGGCGGGACCCGGCGCGATCGCCCGGACATCGATCCGGACCGTCGCGCGGTCGGCCGGCCAGCCACCGTTGATCAGCTCGCGGCCCGTGGCGTCCACCAGTTGCCAGCGCTGATCGGCGGCGTCCGGGGTCCACTCCACCACCAGCTCCTCATCCGCCGGCTGGGGATACACGCGAAGGGCGGCGTCCGCAGAGGCTTCGTCGAAGCCGATGGTCAGCACGGTGATCGTATCGGAGCGGAGATCGCAGTTGTTCGCGAAGCCGCCCACCACGTAATAGAGCCCATTGCTGGTCGGGGCCCAGGTCTGGCCCGTGGCGCCACCGATCGGGCTGCCGTTCAGGTACCACTGGTAGTCGTTCGCCGCAGTGCTGCTGAGCACGGCCCCGTCGAAGGTGATGGAGGGCGGGTCCATCGGGCACCGGTCCACGATCTTGCGCACCTGGCCGTTGCTCGTGTTGCCCGTGTACAGCTCGCCGTTCACGTCCTCGGCGATCACCACATAGCCTTGCGCACCGGTGGCCAGGCCCAGCTCGTCCACCCAACCTCCCTGACCGTCCGGGGTGATCATCCAGAACTCACCGGCGCAGTAGTCCGTGTAGATGTGCCGCCCCACCAGGCGCGGGTAGGACGTGCCGCGGTAGACCCGGCCGCCGATGGCGCTGCACCAGGTGCCGCCCGTCCACACGTTCTCGTGCACGCTGACGGGGAACTCGTAGTTCGACATGCCCTGGCACCCGCCCGTGTTGTACGTGGCCTCGCCCTCGTAACAGCGCCAGCCGAAGTTGGGGCCGCTGTTGTCGCCCGCCGGCCAGAAGTCGAGCTCCTCCCAGGCGTTCTGCCCCACGTCCCCGATCCACAGGTCGCCGGTGAGCCGGTCGAAGCCGAAGCGGTACGGATTGCGCAGCCCACTGGCCCAGATCTCCGGCAGCGTATCGTTGTTGAGGCCCACCCACGGGTTGTCCGGCGGCACCGTCCAGGTCGTATCGGGATCGCTGACGTCGATGCGGATGATGTCGCCCAGCGGATCGCTGAGGTCCTGGCTGTTGTTCAGCGGGTCGCCCGCATCGCCGCCGTCGCCGAAGGTCACGTACAACATCCCGTCCGGACCGAAGTCGAGGTCGCCCCCGTTGTGGTTGCTGAAGGGCTGCGGCCACTCGTACAGCACCTGCTCGCTGGCCGTGTCGGCCGAGTCCGGGTCGCTGCTCACCCGCCACCGGCTGATGCGGCTGATGCCGTTGCCTGTGCCGGCCGTGTAGTGCACATAGAAGAAGCCGTTGTTGGCGTAGTCCGGATCGAACGCCAGACCCAGCAGCCCCTGCTCTCCGCCCTGGTCGTTCACCGCGGCGGTGATGTTCAGGAAGGGCGGGGACACCACCGTCATGCTGTCGCTGATGATGGTGATGAGCCCCTGCCGCCGCGCGGCGAAGAGGCGGTCATCACCGGCGTGGGCGAGGTCCACCACCTGGCTGAGGCCGTTGGCCCAGGGCACAAGCTGCAGTTCAACCGGGTTCTGGGCACGCAGGGGAAGGGTGGCCAGCAGAAGGGCGCCGGCCAGGAGCGATCGTTGGTCCATAGGGGTCGCGTTCGATTTGGCGCCAAGGTACTGGCGCGGTCCACCGACCTTCCCGCCGATCAGACGGAACCGCCTTGGACCCCCACGGAAGCGGCCTGGCGGCCGTGCGTCTACTTTTGCCGCCCCATGGGCCTTCACGAGGAGATCGAACGCCGGCGCACCTTCGCCATCATCAGCCACCCCGACGCCGGGAAGACCACCCTCACCGAGAAGTTCCTGCTCTACGGCGGGGCCATCCAGACGGCCGGTGCGGTGAAGAACAACAAGATCCGCAAGGGGGCCGCCAGCGATTTCATGGAGATCGAGCGCCAGCGCGGCATCAGCGTCAGCACCTCGGTGATGACCTTCCACTACGCCGACAAGCTGGTGAACCTGTTGGACACCCCCGGCCACAAGGACTTCGCCGAGGACACCTACCGCACCCTCACCGCCGTGGACAGCGTGATCCTGGTGGTGGACTGTGTGAAGGGCGTGGAGGAGCAGACCCGCCGGCTGATGGAGGTGTGCCGCATGCGCAATACGCCGGTCATGGTCTTCATCAACAAGCTCGACCTGGAGGGCCGTGACCCCTTCGACCTGCTGGATGAACTGGAGCAGGAACTGCGCATCAAGGTGACCCCCCTGAGCTGGCCCATCGGCATCGGCCACACCTTCCAAGGGGTGTACGACCTATACGACAAGGACCTGCGGCTCTTCGAGGAGGTGAAGACCAAGGTGGAGGGCGCCGCGGTGCACATCGACGACCTGGCCGACCCCCGGCTCGACGCGCAGCTCGGCGAGGATGCCGCCCTGCAACTGCGACAGGACGTGGAGCTCGTGGAGGGCGTGTATGGCGCGTTGGACCTGGCCGACTACCTGGCCGGGCGACGGGCGCCGGTCTTCTTCGGCAGCGCCTTCAACAACTTCGGGGTGAAGGAGGTGCTGGACACCTTCGTGCGCATCGCCCCACCGCCCCAACCCCGCCCCACCGACCAGGGCGAGGTGTCGCCCGAGGACAAGGCGTTCAGCGGGTTCGTGTTCAAGATCCACGCGAACCTCGACCCCAACCACCGCGACCGCATCGCCTTCCTGCGGGTGTGCAGCGGACGGTTCCAGCGGAACACCTACTACCACCACGTGCGGCTGGAGAAGCAGCTGCGCTTCGCCACGCCCACCAACTTCCTGGCCGCCCAGAAGACCATCGTGGACGAGGCCTGGCCCGGTGATGTGATCGGCCTCTTCGACACGGGCCACTTCAAGATCGGCGATACCCTCACGGAGGGCGCCCGGTTCCAGTTCCGCGGCATACCCGCCTTCTCGCCGGAGCTCTTCCGCGAGCTGGTGAACCTGGACCCCATGAAGAGCAAACAGCTGGAGAAGGGCATCCGCCAGCTCACGGACGAAGGGGTGGCGCAGCTCTTCGTGCAGCAGCCCGGCAACAAGAAGATCGTGGGCTGCGTCGGGGACCTGCAGTTCGAGGTGATCGCCTATCGCCTGGAGCACGAGTACGGTGCCCGCTGCGCTTTCCAATCCATCCAGGCCCACAAGGCGTGCTGGCTCACGGCCTCCGACCCCGACGCCCTGGACCGCTTCATCCGGGTGAAGGCCCAGCAGGTGGTGCAGGACAAGGACGGCAACCCCGTCTTCATGGCGCCGACGGCCTACATCCTCGACCTGGAGCGCCGCGAGAATCCGGCGATCACCTTCCACACCACGAGCGAGTTCAAGACGGCCGTGGCCTCCTGAAACGAGGAAGGCCGCCCGAAGGCGGCCCTCATTCCATCGGTCCGGTCAGCTCACTTGGCGGCCTCGTGCCACACCTTGAGCTGCTGTTCAGTGAGCACGGCGTTGAGACGGGTCTCCACCATCTCATCCATCACTTTGTACTGGCCGGGCATATCGCCCTCCACCACCTCGGCGGGCTGCCCCTCGAAACGCTGGCGCAGCGCGTCCCGATAGCGTTCCACTTGCAGGTAGGCGTCGAGCACCTGGGCGCGCTGGGCCTCCGACAGGTTCACCGTGCGATGCACCAGCTCGGTGCGCTCCTCGGCCTTGGCCTTCATCTGCGGGGTGTCCACGACCTTCACCTGGCGCTCCTGGGCGGAGGCCAGCACAGCGAACGCGGCGAACGAAAGGGTAAGGATGCTCCTGCGCATGTCCTGGGGATTGTGAGGTTCAAAGATAGGTCACCCCATGGACGCAGGGAAGCCCGGAACGTTGCCTTGCCCACAGCCCGGCGTGGGATCCTTTTCCCCGGCCCGCTGTTTGTTGATCGGGTGTTAACGGCCGGCCCCCGCCCCTGGGGCCCGGCTAGTTTTGCCCCATGCGCATCCGCATCTCCCTGCTGCTGGCCGCCTTGCCCCTCACCGGCCTGGTGGCCCAGGAACAACGGCGTCTCGAGTTCCGCATCACCGGCACCGAGAAGGACACGGTGTACCTGGCCAATTACTACGGCAACAAGCTGTACTACGCCGACACCGCCGTGGCCGACGCCAAGGGCGAGGTCGTCTTCGCCCGGCCGCAGGGCTACAAGGCCGGGGTCTACGCCGTGGTGGTGAAGGGGCCCAAGTACTTCGAGCTCATCGTCAACGAGCCCCAGGTGCGCATGCGCACGGCCGCCGCCGACCTCATGGGCGCCATGGTGGTGGAGAAGAGCCAGGAGAACACCCTCTTCTTCGGGTACATCCGCTTCCTGAACGAGCGGAAGTCCCAAGGCGACAGCCTGCGCACCCTGTTGAACGACGCCACCGACCCGCTGCGCCGCAGCGTGCTGAAGGGGCGCCTGGAGGAACTGGACGAGGAGGTGCGCGCCTATCAGTCCGACCTGGTGGCCAAGGCCCCCGGCTCCCTGGTGGCCGCCATCGTGCGCATGAGCATGCCTGTGGACCTGGAGAAGCCCAGGCTGCCCGACGGCCGGGTGGACAGCATCGCCGCCTACTACCAGTACCGGGCCCACTACTGGGACCACGTGGACCTGAAGGACCCGCGCATCATCCACACCCCGGTGTTCCAGAACAAGTTCGACGAGTACATCGGCGCGGTGGTGCCCCAGATCCCGGACACCATCATCAAGCTGGCCGACGACCTCATCGGCCGGCTCGGCCCCAGCGAGGACCTGTTCCGCTTCGTGGTGCACGGCATCACCTACAAGTACGAGACCAGCGACATCATGGGCATGGACGCCGTGTTCGTGCACATGGCGCTGACCTATTACTGTCCCAAGGCCGGCGGCAACAGCAAGGCCTTCTGGATGAGCGAGGAAAAGCTCAAGAAGCTCTGTGAGCGCGCCCAGAAGCAGGCGCCCCTGGTGATCGGCGCGAAGTCCACCGAGCTCATCCTGCCCGATACCACCGAGCAGGTGTGGAAGAGCCTGCACAAGCTGCCCAACGACTACGTGCTGCTGGTGTTCTGGGACCCCCACTGCGGCCACTGCAAGAAGGAGCTGCCCGCGCTCTACACCAGCTACCGCGACACCCTGCGCCCCATGGGCATCGAGGTCTTCAGCGTGGCCAAGGCCACGGACAAGAAGCTCTTCGACGACTGGAAGGCCTTCATCCGCGAGCACAAGATGGACTGGGTGAACGTGGGCCTCACCCACACGGTGTACGAGGAGGCCAAGAAGGACCCCTACAAGTACATCCCCAAGCTCACCACCATCCAGAGCCTCAACTACGCGGACAGCTACGACGTGTACGCCACCCCCAAGTTCTTCCTCATCGGTCCGGACCGGAAGATCGTCGGCAAGCAGCTCAACCCCACCCAGGTGGCCGATCTGGTGAAGCGCCTCCGCGAACGGGACAAGGCGGGGGCGAAACCGTAAGGGAGCGCTCCGGCGTCTGAGGAGCGGGGCGAGGACCCTTGACCAGGTGAGCATATGCTCATGTGTTCATGTGCCCATGCGACCATGTGCCCATGCGAGCATCCCGCAGGGCGGGACATATCGTGCGCATGAGCGCCTGTGCCTTGGGGTGGCCTCACCGGCCGGCATTCATTCCTCCTCTCCTCCGCCACAGCGGGTCGGTACCGACCGGGAGCAGGGACGACCGGCCGTTCAGTCGCGCTCGGTCTCGTTGGCCCAGATCATCTCGGTGATGCTCTGGCCGTTCTTGAAGTAGAAGGTGCCCCACTTGGCGATCACCTTGCTGTACTCGTCCGCCTTGTTGCCGTTCACCACCACGCGGCGGATGATCACCTTGTTGCCTTCGGTGTAGCTCTCCTCGGTGACGCCGGGCGGGTAGTCCGTGGCCAGCTTGCTGCGGTTGTAGTCGGCGAAGTCCTTCGGCTGGTTGAGCGGGGTGCGCGCCAGCTGTTCCTGGGCGGCGAGGCGCTGGTCCGTGGCCCGCTGGCTGAGCTGCTGCCCCACCCGCGCCTGTACATCCTTGGTCTCCTGCACCTGGTCGCGCTGGCCGCGGGCCAGTTCGCTGCCGCGCTCCTGCAGCGCCACCTGACGTTCGGCCTGGGCCACCACTTCCTCCCGCGCCCGTTGATTGCGGTCCAGGCCCATGCGCGCGTCCTGCTCCTGCCGGGCCTGCCATTGCTCCACGGCGGTGCGCTGCGCCTCCACCTGACCGGCATGGGCCGCATCGCGCTGGCGGGCCGCCTCGGCCTGTTGCTCCCGGGTGGCGTCCACCGTGCCTTGGGCACCGCCACGGGCCTGGGCCGACCGCTCCTGCCGGGCCCGTTCGGCCTCCTCCAGGGACTCCTGATACGCCCTGACCTGCTCCGCATAGGCCTTGCGCTGCTCCTCGCTGCCTTGGTACAGCTGCTGGTCGTTCTCCTCGATGCGCTGCTTGTAGGTGATGCCGTCCTGCCGTCGGGTGTAGGCCTCGTTCTGGTTGGCCAGTTCCTCATCCGTCAGGTCCCGGCGCAGCTTCTTGATGCGCTCGTACTTCTCGGCCTCTTCGCGCAGGCGGGCCTCCCGCATGAACTCCTCGGCCTCCTGTTCCTTGCGCATGTCGATGGTGGTGCTGCTGCGCTTGGGCGGCGGTGGCGGCTCCTCCTTCACCACGGGGCGGGCGGCGAGCTCAGCTTCGCGGCGGCGGCGCTCCTCCTCGGCCACCAGCCGGTCGATCTCGGCGATGCGGTCGCTGGGGTAGGTCTCGGAGGGCTTGATGTCCAGTGCCTGGGCGTAGAGGCCCCGCGCTTCGGCCCAGCTCTTGGCCCCGAAGGCCAGGTCGGCCTCGGTGATGGCCTTGCGGTAGCGCTCTTCGAGCAGGCGGGCCGACTCCCCCTTCATGCGCTCGGCCTCGGCGGCCAGGCGGGCGGCCTCGGCGGCCTCGGCCTCTCGACGGCGCCGCTCCTCCTCCGCGCGGCGTTGCTCCTCGGCCAGCCGCTCGGCCTCGCTCAGGGCGGCCGCGCGCTTGGCCAGCTCGCTCTCGATCAGGGCCAGCCGGTCCTTCGGGTATTGCTCCTCGGGCTTCACCGTGAGGGCCTCGGTGTACTTGTCGCGGGCCCGGTCGAACTGCTCCCCATCGTAAGCCAGGTCGGCCGCGGCGATCAGCTCGCGGTATTGCCGCTCCAGCGCCTCCGCCCCCGCTTTGCGCCGGGCCTCCTCGGCGGCGGCGGCATCGGCGGCGGCCTTGTCGCGCGCGGCCTTTTCGGCCGCGAGGCGGGCGGCCTCGTCCTTCGCCGCCAGGTCGGCCAGGATGCGGTCGATCTCCGCCAGCTTGTCCTTGGGGTATTGCTCGTCCGGCTTCACGCCCAGCGCGTCGGTGTAGGCCGTGCGCGCATCGTCGTACTTGCTCAGGCTGAAGGCCTTGTCCGCCTTGGCCAGAAACCCCTGGTAGCGCGCGTCCAGGTCGGCCTTCTCCCGCGCCAGCCGCTCCTGCTCGGCCTTCTCCCGCGCCGCGGCATCGAGCTTCTGCTCGATCTCGGCAATGCGCGATCTGGGGTGCTCCTCGGAGGGCTTCAGCGTCAGCGCGTCCTTGTAGTCATTCAGCGCAGCGGCCCACTGCTCGGCGCCGAAGGCCTTGTCCGCCTTGCCGATCAGCTCCGCGTAGCGGGCCTCCAGCTCCTGGCGCTTGCGCTCCTCCTCGGCCTTGCGGGCCAGCTCGGCCAGGATGCCGTCGATCTCGGCGATCTTGTCCTTGGGGTACCGCTCCTCAGGCTTCAGGTTGGCCGCCTCGATGAACTTGGCCTTCGCCTGGTCGTACTCCTTCTTGCCGAAGAGCGCGTCGGCCAGCGCCACCACATCGGTGTACCGGGCCTCCAGCTCCTTGCGCTTGCGCTCCTCCTCGGCCTTGGCGGCCAGCTCGGCGATGCGCTTGTCGATGGCCACCAGCTGGTCCTTGGGGTACTTCTCGGACGGCTTCAGGGTGAGCGCCTCGGTGTACTTGGCCTTCGCCTCGTCGAAGCCGTCCTTCTGGAAGGCCGCGTCGGCCGAGGCGATGGCGGCCTGGTACTTCTCGTTCAGCTCGCGCTGCTTGCGTTCCTCCTCCTCCTTGGCGGCCAGCTCGGCGAGCTTCTTGTCGATGGCGGCCAGCTGGTCCTTGGGGTACTTCTCCGCGGGCTTCAGGCCGAGCGCCTCGTTGTACTTGCCCTTGGCCCCCTCGTAGTCCGCCCCTTTGAACGCGGCGTCGCCGGCGGCGATGGCGGCATCGTACTTGGCCTGCAGTTCCTTGGCCGACCGCTCCTCCTCCGCCTTCTTGGCCAGCTCGGCCAGCTTGGCGTCGATGGCGGCCAGCTGGTCCTTGGGGTACTTCTCCTCCGGCTTCAGCGCGGAGGCCTCGGTGTATTTCCCCTTGGCCTGGTCGTAGTTGGCCGCCTTGAAGGCCGCATCGGCCGCAGCGATGAGGGCGGTGTACTGCGCCTCCAGTTCCTTGCGCTTGCGCTCCTCCTCCTCCTTCTTGGCCAGCTCGGCCAGCTTGGCGTCGATGGCCAGCAGCTGGTCCTTCGGGTACTTCTCCTCGGGCTTCAGGGCGGCGGCCTCGGTGTAGGGGGCCTTGGCCTGCTCGAACTTGCCGCCCTTGAAGGCCTCGTCGCCCGCCTTGATGGCCGCGTCGTACTTGGCCTGCAGCTCCTTGGCCTTGCGCTCCTCCTCGGCCTTCTTGGCCAGGTCGGCCAGCAGGGTGTCGATCTCCTTCAGCTTCTGCTTCGGGTAGGCCTCCTGGTCCTTCACGTCCAGGGCCGCATTGTACTTCACCTTGGCGCCCTCGTAGTCCTTCTTGCCGAAGAGCGCATCGGCCTCCTTGATCAGCGCCGCGTACTGCTCGTCCCGCTTCTTCTGGCCCTCCAGCTCATCGAGCTTCATCTTCGCATCGCTCAGCTTGGCCGTGGCCACGGGGTCCCCCGCCTTCAGGGCCAGTGCGCCGGTGAACGACTCCACCGCCTTCTTGTAATCGGCCGCGCCCATGGCCGCCTCGCCCTGCTGCATCAGCTTGGCGAACTCGGCGTCGGCCCCGGCCTCGCGGCGCTTCTTGTCCTCGTATTCCTTCATCAACCGCGCGATCTCGCTGCGGATCTGCTCGGTGTATTGCAGGTCCCAGGTGACCTCGCTGCTGGTGGGGTCGAACTTGGCCTTGCCGATCGGCTGGTTCAGCACGCTGAAGTCGATGCCCGGCAGCTCCTGGAAGAGCGTCATCTCGATGTTCATCCCGTGGCCGCCCACCCGTTCCTCCTCGGGGATGTTCCGCGTGTCGATGGTGATGTTCTTGCTGACGATGCTCGGCTTGGAGTACACGATCTTGTAATCCGCCCCGTAGTCCAGGTTGAACTCGTACTTGCCGCTGGCGTTGGTGGTGGTCTCCGTGAGCTTCGCGCCGTTCTTGTACACGCTCACGATCACGCCGTCCATCTTCTTGGCACTGGTGTAGTCCTTCACCGTGCCATACACGTACACATTGTCCACCTGGGCGCGGGCGGCGCCGGCCATCAGCACCAACGCGCAGACCAGGCCGAGCAGCCTACCTTGCCAACGGGTTCCGAAAGGGATTCGCATGCGCTGCGGATGTCCTGAACGACCCCGCAAAGTACGACATCCCGGTCGCTGCGGTGCGCCGCCACCGCCGCGTCCCCATCCACATCCCGCCGTGCACAGCATCTGGGAACAGCGCAGCTTCGGGGCTCCGGTCCACCTGGCCGTGGTGGGCGCCGGCCTCGTGGGCCTGTGGTCCGCCGTGCACGCCCGCCGGCGCTGGCCCCACCGCCGCGTGCTGGTGGTGGAGCGCGGCCCCCACCCCGCCGGCGCCAGCGTGCGCAATGCCGGCTTCGCCTGCTTCGGCAGCCCCAGCGAACTGCTGGCCGACCTGGCCGCCGAAGGGGAACAGGCCGCGCTGACGCGCGTGGCCGAACGCTGGCAGGGGCTGCTGGAGCTGCGGCGCGAGCTGGGGGATGCCGTCATCGGGTTCGAGGCCACCGGCGGCCATGAGGTGTACGCGGCGGACGACCCGCTGTACACCCGGGTGGCCGAGGGGTTCGATCGCCTCAACCGGCTCCTGGCCCCCATCACGGGGCCCGCCCCCTTCCGCTGGCTCGCCGACGGCGCCGACCGCTTCGGCCTGGCCCCCGGCACCCGCGTGGCCCGCACCGACCTCGAAGGGCCCGTGGACAGCGGCCGCCTGATGTGGGCCCTGCTGCACCTGGCCCGGCAGCACGGCGTGGAGTTCCGCTGGGACCTCCCCGTGGAGCGCCTGGAGCACGGCCCGGCCGGGGTGGACCTGGTGCCCGCCCAAGGCCCCGCGCTGCACGCCCGCCAGGTGCTGGTGGCCACCAACGGCTACGCGCGGCAGCTGCTGCCCCAGGCCGATGTGGTGCCCGCCCGCGGGCAGGTGCTGCTCACCGCCCCCGTGCCCGGCCTGCGGCTGCGGGGCACCTTCCACGCCCACGAGGGCTACTACTACTTCCGCGACCTGGACGGGGCGGTGCTGCTAGGCGGCGCCCGCCACCTCGACAAGGCCGGCGAGACCACCTGGGCCGACGGCACCAGCCCCCTGCTGCAGGCGGCTCTGGAGGACTTCCTCCAGCGGCACATCCTGCCCGGCCGGCACGTGCCCATCGCCCACCGGTGGAGCGGCATCATGGGCTTCCGCGGCCAGGGCAAGACCCCGCTGGTGCAGCGCATGGCGCCCGGCGTGGTGGCCGCCGTCGGCCTCAGCGGCATGGGCGTGGCCATCGGCATCCGCGTGGCCCGGCAGGCGGTGGA
>JAEUSW010000344.1 GCA_016788285.1 Flavobacteriales bacterium | reverse complement strand
GCGGCTGCCGGCGCAGCACACGTGGCCCTGGTTGAAGTAGATGCCGTTGATGATGCCTTCGACGGCCTGGTCGATGGCGGCGTCGGCGAAGATGATGTTGGCCGCCTTGCCGCCGAGCTCGAGGGTGAGCTTCTTGCCGCTTCCCGCCGTGGCGCGCTGGATGAGCTTGCCCACGCCGGTGCTGCCGGTGAAGGCGACCTTGTTGACATCCGGATGGTTGACCACCGCCGCGCCCGTGGCCCCCGCACCGGTGACGATGTTGACGACGCCATCGGGGAGCTCGGCCTCCTGCAGCAGTTCGGCGAGCTTGAGCGCGGTGAGCGGGGTGGTCTCGGCAGGCTTCAGCACCACGGTGTTGCCGCAGGCGAGCGCGGGGGCGAGCTTCCACGCGGCCATGAGCAGCGGGAAGTTCCAGGGGATGACCTGGCCGGCCACGCCGAGCGGCGATACGGTCTTGCCGGGGAAGGCGTAGTGCAGCTTGTCGGCCCAGCCGGCGTAGTAGAAGAAGTGCGCGGCGGCGAGGGGCACGTCCACGTCGCGGCTCTCGCGGATGGCCTTGCCGCCGTCCATGCTTTCGATGACGGCGAACTCGCGGGCCTTTTCCTGCAGCAGTCGCGCGATGCGGTAGATGTACTTGGCGCGTTCGGCCGCGGGCATCTTCGACCACACGGTGTCGTAGGCCTTGCGGGCGGCTTTCACGGCGGCGTCCACGTCGGCCTCGCCCGCCTCGGCGATGCGGGCGAGCTTCTGCTCGTTGGCGGGGTTGATGGTGTCGAAGTACTTCCCCGACCTCGGCTTCACCCACTTGCCGTTGATGAAGAGCTCGTATTGCGCGTTGATCTTGACGTGGTCGGTGGACTCGGGGGCGGGGGCGAGGGTCCAGTCGAGGGTCTTCTTCTTGGTGGCCATGGTGAGCGAAGGTAGGCGCCTCGCCGAACAGCCCCATGTCCAGCGCACCGGGCGACCCGGACCCTGGTCACTGACGGTACATCAGCAAGAACTTGACCGGCTGGTTGAGCACCTGTGCGCTGGCACCTTGTGTATCCACATCGAATCGGATGGATGAACCGTCCGCATACCAATGGAAGCGGTAGCCGTTCACCGCGTCGTAGCCCGGGCAGTACCATGCGCCATCCGTTCCCTGCACCATGGCTTCCACGCTGAGGATGTCCGAAGGATCCAGGCCGTGCGCAACGCTTCCGCCCCAGGCCAGCGTGCCCGTGAGCAGTTTCATCTTCACGGCGTTCGTCTGCGCAGCATCGCCCAGCGTGGTGAAGCCCTGCACACGTCCTGTGCCGTTGCAATCGAGCGGGTAGGCCGGTGCGATCGTGTTGATCCCTACGTTCCCGGTGATGTTCACTTCGCTCCCGGTGCGGTGCCATTGATCGCTGCGTCGCCAGAGGGTCCCATCGAAGTAGAAGATATCGCCCACGGTGGTGTCGTAGATGGCAAGCCCTTGGGCGGGTGCCGCGATCGCGTTGCGTTGCGCACTGGTCATGCGCGGGATCAACGCGCCCTGGGTGGTGCTCTGCACATCGAGGGCAGCGCAACTTGCGGGCGTGGGGCTTCCGGACCCGATGGCCACACCGCTCTGTGCGCTCGTGCGGTGGGTGATCAGAACGCATGCTCCCAGTGCAACGAGTGCGAGGAAGGTGCGATGTGGTTGTGCCATGTTGAAGGTGTTCATGTGGTTCACTCCATGTAGGTGATCATGATCAGGCCGCAGCTTCCGGCGAAACCGGGATGCGCGGTGGAGCTCATGGACACGCTGAGGTACGTATCGCCGACGTTGACGCGGTAGGTGAGCGCTCCCACATCGGGCCTGAACTCCGGTGGGTAATACTCCTGGTTGTTCGGCCAGTACCACATCGCGCTCACGTCCACCACCTTGCTGGCATCCAGTCCATGTGCCTGGTTGTGGCTGGTTCCCGGCCCTGACGTGCAGGCCGAGAAGGTCTTGGTGCGGATGCCGGGCGCATCAACGCCGAAGCGCATGTAGCCGCTCACGTGCGCGTCGCCGTTCACATCGATCGCGTGGCTGGGGATCACGGTGCCCACGCCCACATTGCCGTAGCGCGTGTAGCTCAAGCCGCTCCGTTGCCATTTGTCCAATTTCACCCAGGCGCTTCCCGTGTGGAACCAGAATTCATCCGTGTCTGTGTCGAACACGAGCAGGCCGGCCACCGGGGAAGCGATGGCGGTGCGCTGCGCGGTCGTCATGCGCGGGGTGAGCATGCCCAGGCTCTGGGACTGCACGTCCAACGCAGCGCTCGGGTGCGCCACAGGCGTGCCCGCACCGATGGCGACCCCGCTCTGTGCGTGCGCCGGCGCAGTGCAGAGGGTGGCGATGATGGCGGCACCCAGGATAAGGGGCCGCAGGGGTGGCAAGGCGTTGAAGAGGTTGTTCATTGCATGTAGGTGATGAGGATGCGCACGGGTCGGTTGGCCAGTGCTGAACCGGAGGCTGCGGTGTGCGAAACGACATAGGAGGTGCTCGTGAGCTTCCAGAGGAACTTGCTGCTCGTTCCGCCCGTCGAGCTCTCGTCCACCCAGCTGCCGCCGGCCAGCTGCACCCGCATGCTTGTGCCGATGATCTTCGACTGGTCGAGGCCATGTGCGATGCTGGTGCTGGGCCCCGCGCCCAGGTTGGTGGTGATCAGTTTCTGGCGGATCGCTGGCGTGGCCGCATCGTCGCCGAGCTTGGTGTAATCCTGGACCCGGGCACCTCCGTTCACGTCCAGCGCGAACGCGGGGTCGGCCACGCCGATGCCCACGTTGCCCATGCGGTACACATCGGTTCCGTTGCGGCTCCAATCGTCCCATTGCCGCCATTGCGCGCCATCGAAGAGGAAGAACTCGTTCACCGAGGTGTCGAAGACGATCAATCCGGTGGCCGGAGCGGCAATGGCGTTGCGCTGCGTAGCGGACATCCTGGGGAAGAGCATGCCCTGGGTGGTGCTCTGCACGTCCAGCGCGGCCGAGGGGTCCGCGGTCGGGTTGGCCGTTCCGATGGCCACGCCGGTCTGTCCGGCCGCTTCGCAGGCGACCAACGCAACGATGGCCAGTGCGATGAGGAGCGAGAAGAGCCCATCCAGCAGGTCGCGCCTGAAGCGGCCTACCCGTGTGGCGAAGTGTCTTTCTGGATGTTCCATGGTGCTGGTGTGAATGATGTGGTGCTGTTGATGTGGTGCGTTGCCTGTTCTGTTCGTGTGCGATGGTCGTGATCCACCTGATCCTGCCAGTTCGTTCCCTTCGATCGGCCCTGCGCTATCGGCCTACGGAGATCGCGAAGAGGAGCACGGCAGCGAGCAGCAACAGCATCACCGCTTCCAGCAGCACTCCTGTGTTCTTCCGTCGTGTGCGCATGTTCACTGCTTCGTTAGGCGTTGTTCGCATGCCCATCCCTGGCCCTGGCATCGCAACACATAGCAA
>JAEUSW010000315.1 GCA_016788285.1 Flavobacteriales bacterium | reverse complement strand
TCTATTTGAGCCCAGAACACCTAGGAAGCAGCAGGTCCCAATAGGGGAATAGGTCTTCAGCCTCTCCTGCGGACGGTTCACCTGCCACTTCCCTCGGTTCCCTTCAGTGATCACCTCGTAGGCAAGTATCCAGATCTTGCCACTGCGATCCTAAAGTCCTGAGCAGCGATCGCTCGCTGCGGGTGCACAAGGAGGGGTACGGGGTGGTTTCAGAACTGAGTTCGTTGATCATCCGAGCTGCCACCTCCCCCTTCCCTCCTTGTTCGGCGCGTGGAGCGTTCCACGCGCAGGAGGGGGGTTCATGGTCACATGAGCACATGGGCACATGAGCACATGAGCATATGGGCACATGCCCACGACCTGTCCGGCCCCAACGGGATGAACCCGACCCGCCCCGAACCGCACCCCCTCGCGCCCCGTTACCTTTGTACCCGCCTTCCCTGGAAGGCCTTCCAACCCGATCGACCATGTATCCCCCCGAACTCGTCGCCCCCATGAAGTCCGACCTCACCAGCGTCGGCTTCGAGGAGCTCAAGACCCCCGACCAGGTGGACAAGGCGCTGGCCCAGCCCGGCACCGTGCTCTGCGTGGTGAACAGCGTGTGCGGCTGTGCCGCCGGTGCGGCCCGCCCCGGTGTGAAGATGAGCCTGCGCGGCGCCAAGCGCCCGGAGAAGCTCGTCACGGTGTTCGCCGGGGTGGACACCGATGCCACCATGCAGGCGCGCAAGCACTTCCTGCCCTATCCGCCCAGCAGCCCCAGCATGGCGCTGTTCAAGGACGGCAAGCTGGTGCACTTCCTGGAGCGCCACCACATCGAGGGCCGCACCGCGGAGATGATCGCGGACAACCTGCAGATGGCCTTCGAGGAGTTCTGCTGAGCCGGGCCTCCCTCTTACGGTAGTTGCTGGGCCCGCGTGGCCGTGGGCACGGTGCCGCCGATGTTCACCAGCACCATGTCGCGGTCGTTGGCGCTGCCGGCGTACTTCACCACGCCGTCCAGGTTCGTGTCCTCGATGCGGTAACCCGCCAGGGTGGCGGTGGGCACGCTGCCGCCCACGGCCACCAGGATCGGGTCGCGGTCGTTGTTGGCGCCGGTGTAGCGCAGGGTGGCGTCCGGCCTCACGTTGCCGGTCCACATCACCTGCACCCCGTTCACCGGCTTGCGCGCATCCGTCCCCCAGGTGGCGGTGCCGCCTGCGGTGAGGTCCACCGCGGTGGTGGTCGTCGTGAGGGCCAGGGTGCCGGCGGTCATGACGCCGAGGTGGTTGCGATGGCGCACGGCCACGTGGTAGCTGCCGGGCGGGGCCAGCAAGGCCACCGGTGAGACCCCGTCCTCGGCCACCACATCGCCGTCGCGCTGCACCAGGGCCGCCCGGGTGGCCACGATGCTCGCGGGGCTCACCGCGCTGCGCAGCTCCAGCAGCACCCAGTCCACGATGGCCTGGTCGCCGGTGACGCCCGTGATGCCGGCCTGAAGGGCTTCACCACCACCGTCCGCGGCCTGCGTGAAGCCCAGTGCGGTATACGGCTCACTGGCGGGGATGAGCCCGGCGCTGCGGAGCTGGTCGCGCATGCGGCCGGTGTTCGGGTCGTAGGGGCCTTCGAGCATCAGCTTCACGGCCAGGCGCAGGCCGCCGTTGAGCACCGCGATGTTGTCCAGGTAGAGACGATCGCCGTAGTCGTTCACACCGGTGAAGCGCAACACCACCTGCTGACCGTCGTAGGCGCTCAGGTCGATGTCGTGCAGCTCCCATTGGTTGGCGGCGGTGGGCGCCCAGGGGCTGCTGCCCGTGGTGGTGGTGCCCAGGGCCAGCGCCTCTTCGTAGTACAGCGTGATCCAGCTCTGGCCGCAGGTGGTGCTGATCTCCACGCGCAGCCCATCGGTGTAGCTCGCGCCGTAGGGTTTGTAGGCGTGGTGGAAGCGCAACCGGGTGCCGGCGCTTCCCGCCAGGGACAGCACGGGGCTCACCAGCCGGTCCTGCTGGCCCGGGGCGTTGTAGTAGTAGTAGTCCATCCGCCAGGCCCGCGTGGGGTTGCCGTCGGCCCCCACCGCAAGCGCCTGATTGGTCCAGGAGTCGAGGCCATCGGGGTTCTGCAGGCTCCAGCCGGTGGGCGTCACCAGTTGGTCCTCGCCGTCGGCGGACACCGGGGTCGCAGCGCCACCGGTGGGCACGGTGATGAAGCCCGGGATGGTGCGCGTGCTGCTGCCGTTCGCGTCCGTCACCGTCAGGGTGACGTCATAGGAGCCGGGAGCGGAGTAGGAGATGAGGGGTGCCCGGGAGGTGCTGGTGGCGGGTGAGCCCCCGGGGAAGCTCCAGCTCCAGGTGGCGTTGGCACCATGGAGCGCGCTGTTGTCCCAGAACTGGACGCTGGGGGCGAGGCAGCTCACCGTGCGCTTGTCGGCGCTGAAGTTGGCCAAGGGCTGCCCCGTGAACTCCACGGCGCTCTCCCACACGCTGCGGTCGGTGCCGTTGCGCACCTTGCCCTCGCGATAATGGATCAGCAGCCGTGTGCTGAAGGTCTTCGCCGGAAGCCCCGCGTTCCACAGGGTCCAGGTCGGTGCCGCATCGCTGCGGACATACACCGCCCGGCGGGTGCCGATGTACAGGCCGCCGTTGGTGCCCAGTTGATGGACGATGTTGGTGGGCCACTCCCCGTTCAGGTTGGCGTCGGTGATGTTGGTCCAGGTGGTGCCACCGTTCGTGGAGCGGAACACGACGAAGCCGTTGAGGTCGGGATAGTTGCCGTACTGTGAGGTGCGCACCAGCCAGAGGATCTGGGGGTCCGTGCCGCTCACGGCGATGTCGTAGGGCACCCAGGTGTTGCCGTTCAGCTGCGCGCTCGCCGGCGTGATGTCGCTCCACGTCGCCCCGCCGTCCGTGCTGCGCCACACCTTTTTCACGTCCCACCAACCCGGGTAGGTGCACACATAGAGGGTGTTGGGGTCGTTGAAGGCCACTTCGATGCTGGTGACCTTCGCGCCGAAGTCGTGCACCGGCGTGAAGGACACGCCGTTGTCCTCGGTGCGCCAGAGGATGTTGCCTTCGCCCACGAAGGCGGCGTTCACCAGGTTGGGATGCCAGGCCACCTCGCTGTTCTCGCCCACGATGTAGCTCGCGTTGGGCTCGCGCGTCCAGGGGCCGTTGGTGTTGTTCACGGTACGGTCGCCGCTGAGCACCTTGTAGCCGTAGTCGCTCAGGGCGCGGCGATCGTACTGCGGATGCACGAAGCCGCGGTAGTTGTCGCCGCCATCGGTGCTCACCCAGCCGCCCTGGTACACGGTGTTGTCCTTCAGCAGGGTGCCGTTGTGGTAGGTGCCGCCGAGCATCACCTGCGCGCCGGTCCACCCGCCCTGTCCGAAGCCCCAGAAGTCGGTGCCGGCGATGCCGTTCATGCGGCGGTTGAAGGTGGCGCCGCCATCGCTGCTGAAGAAGATGCCGCCGTCGCAGGCCACCCACAGCTCGCTCCCGTAGTAGCGGACGTCGTGGATGTCGGCGTGCACGTAGTCCACCTTGTTGCTGTGGCTCCACTTGGCCGGGCAGGTGAAGCTGGCACCGCCATCGGTGCTGACCCAACGGTTGACGGCGCCCACCTGCAGCCGGTCGGCATTGGCCGGGTCCACATCGAGGGCGAGGTCGTAGTAGTACTGGCCGCCATCATCCTGGCCGGCATCGTCCCAGCCCATGAGGTTGAGGTTGGTGGGCGAGGGCGCACCGCCAGGCCCGGTGCCGCAGCACTGGAAGGTCCACGTACTGCCGCTGTCGGTGCTGCGGTAGATGCCGTACAGCCCGCTGCCTCCGTCGGCCACGCCGGTGCACACCGCGTACACCGTGTTGGGCGCGGCGGCGCTCACCGCGATCTCGGTGCGCTCCTGTTCATCGGGGCTCGCCGGGGCGGGCCATCCGGTGCCCACCGGGGTGAAGGACACGCCGTTGTTGGTGCTGCGCCAGAACTCGGTGCGGTTGCCCGTCTGCTTGATGGC
>JAEUSW010000265.1 GCA_016788285.1 Flavobacteriales bacterium | reverse complement strand
TGCTCTACGTCACCGAGGCGTTCAACAGCTTCGGCAACCAGTTCGCCCCGGTGTACGACGACATGCAGGTGCTGGACGTGAGCGGCGACATCAGCTACGATGCGGGACGCGGCATCCGGGCCCACGCCCGCCTGGACATCTACAACTACACCATGGGTGACCAGGTCGAGCCCTGGAACCTGCCCCCGTACCAGCTGACCCTGGGGGGGCAGTACAGCCTGCGCGACAAGCTGATCGTGAAGCTGGACGCCGTGCTGATGGGCAAGCGCAAGGCCTTCAGCCCCGTGTGGAGCAGCGTGCAGGACCCCAGCCCGGACCGCACCGAGGTGGTGGACCTCAACGGCTTCGTGGACCTGCACCTGGGGGCGGAGTACCGCTACACCAAGCGGCTCAGCGTCTTCCTGCAGGCCAGCAACCTCAGCGCCAGCCGCTATGAGCGCTGGTACCGTTACCCGGTGCAGCGCACCCTGCTGATCGGCGGGGCGAGCTACGCGTTCTGAGCCATCGAACCCTATGAACGAACGAACCCCGCACGTGGCGGGGTCCGCTTTCCTGGATGAGCGGGACTACTCGATCATCACCCGGGTGCTGCCCAAGGGCTTGCCCTTGCGGAATACCTCCAGCACGTAAAGGCCGGCAGGGAGTTCTTTGCGCGCGAGCACTGTGGTCGGACCATTGTTCAAGGCGGGCTCCGAGCGCACCATGCGCCCCATGCCATCACGCCAGACCAAATGGTCCGGAGGTGGGCTATCACCCCACACCAAGGCACCCCGCTCGGCGATCGGGTTGGGCACGGCCCGGAAGGAGGCCGCCGCCTGCCGCGCGGGTACACCCAGCCAGGCCGGCTCGCTGTCGTGGTAGCGCTTGCAGAAGAGCGGGAGGCCCCACGTTTCATGCAGGTCGGGTGATGAGATCACTGTGGAGCCACCCAAGGATGTATTGAACTCATGTGGTACGTCGTCCCACAAATGGAGATAGCCTTGGTTGGATTTGGCATTCCGTAGGTATAGTTTACCGTCAGGCCCGAGCACGAGACTCCCACCGGTCGTATCGGCACCCCATGCTGTTCCTGCACCAACGGACGAAGTGTTGGATGCTAAAGATGTGTTCGGTATGCATCCGTCACATACTGTGAGATCATATTGGGTGCCGAAGAAGCCCCCACTTCCGTCAGTGCTCGTGTCCAAATAGGCAACGTAGAGGAAGTCATCGGTCGCCAGGAAGTCCAATCCGCTAGTGAAGTCCATCGGCAGGGTCACTACGATCGTGTCTCCTGTGAAATCGTCCAGGTCGTACGCAGTATATGCGAGGGACGAATTGCGTGTGGCAACTGTCCCTGTGGAACTGTTGAACCAGAATACGGCAGCGCCAGCGGAATCCGTAGCGTGGTCGAATCCAAGCGTGAGTTGGTCGCCGGAAACCGAGAACTTCATCGGTCCCCAGAAATCCGATGATAGACGGTCGGGATCTGTCGTTGCGCTCAGCATAGGGCCTGCGGTTGAAGCTATGGGTGCCGGGTTCAATCCGCCAGATCCGAATTGGAACGCATGGAAGGTATCCGTCCCGTCGGCGTGCTGAAGCACCCAATAGTCCACGCCATTGTCATGCGGAGTCGCGGCTAGCTTAGCCGTGGTGTTGCTCATGTACCAAGTGGTACCTGACCCCACCACCCCTCCGGCGCCAAGGTTCACCGACATATCCACTTCAACGTACCCCGCCTGCTTTCCAGCCTCTGTTGTGTTCACAAAGACGAAGTAGTGCAGCGGCGCTTCAGGCTTCGGAAGGATCAGGATGCTGGCCAGATGCTCAGGCCAACCCAGGTCCTGCGCACTGCCGCCCTGCACCAGGTCGAAGTTGGCATTGTGGATCCCGTTCTCATCCGCCACCACGCTCAACGCTCCGTCGGGTTCACTCATGGTGGCGTTGCGCTTGGTCACAGCGAATGAGCTCGGGATAATGGTGAGCTGTTCGTTATAGAAGTTCAACCAGTTGGATGATCCGAAGATCATGTTGTAGTTCCGCGCTTGACCAGCGCAATCAGAGAGTATCAATGTCATGCCGACCGCGCCAAGTATGGCTCTCATGGCTGCCATTCGATCTTATTCGAGTTATATCCATTCCCCTGAGCGCGCGCATATTTGTTGGGAGTTCCGCTAAGTAGACAAACATCGGCGTTCGCGGCCCAGGAACCCGATGTGCCAGTGGTGCATGTCCAGGTGGCGAAGATGGTGCTCCCTGACTTAAGTTCAACTTTATTGATGCGGCTCCCGCTGACCGTGATAGATGAGCCGTTGGTGGACGCTGGGACGCTTAAGTTCGAGGTGCTTGGAATACTGACCGCCGGGCAAGCGTCGCTATGGTGGATAACGGCTGTGTACGCACAGTCCGTGGAGTTGTCAATGGTGAAGGTCGCACCGGCGAGCGATAGCGGTGCTCGATCCGGTCGCATACTGGTCAGCACCACGTAGGGCAGGGCGATCATGCCCACCATGGCGAGCAATTTGGCGGTGAACGACAAGGCGGAAGGGCGGAAGGGCGTTCGCATGGTCGGAGAGTTTGTGTCGAAACTAGTCATTGGTCGTCGCTTTCCGATACGGCGGTTGATAACTCGTAGTGGGTCCGAACGTGTGAAGAGAGGAGCCCCCGGATCGGCTCGGCGCGGGTCGGCCATACGTCAGAACCCCGTCTCCGCAAGAGCGGCAGGCGGGGTTCCGACGTGGTGATGGTGCCGAGCCTATTCGAGCAGCACCTTGGCCGTGCCGAGGATCCTTCCCTGGCGGCCCACTTCGATGAGGTAGGGCCCGGCGGCAAGGCCTTGACGCAGTAGCACCGTGGTGGGGCCATTGTTCAAGGCGGGCTCCGAGCGCACCATGCGCCCCATGCCATCGCGCCAGACCAAATGGTCCGGAGGTGGGCTATCACCCCACACCAAGGCACCCCGCTCGGAGATCGGGTTGGGCACGGCACGGAAGGAGGCCGCCGCCTGCCGCTCGGGAACCCCCAGCCAGGCCGGCTCGCTGTCGTGGTAGCGCTTGCAGAAGAGCGGGAG
>JAEUSW010000251.1 GCA_016788285.1 Flavobacteriales bacterium | reverse complement strand
TCCAAAAAGTCCACATCGTTGCCAAAGCCTCGTTGTCGCCATTCCGAAGCGATGCCGATGCGGACGGAATCCCCCGGAGCCAAGGGCTTGTCCAAGCGGAACATCCGCACATAGCACGCCGTGTCGTTCAAGACATCCTTCGCCCCCGGGATCTCGAATCGAAGCTTCATCCTGTCCGGCAGGCTGAACCATAGCGTATCCACTGCGCGCGGTCCTTTGTTGCTGAGCATCAGGTCCGCATGGTAGCTGATGGCACGTGCCTCGGGATCGAGGTCGATGGTGATGTCCACCGCCGTGATGTGCGGGAGTGCCGTATTCGCCAATGGCTTGTACACACGCTCATACGCCACCTGCAGCGCCTCAGTGTCATGGCGCGTGTGCGCCTCGTTAAGGATCCGCGTGTTGTAGTAGCCAAAACCAAGGAGCAGGCCCCACAGACCTGTAAGGCTTGCGCCCACCGACCACGACCTCAGCAACCTTCCCCCGGCCATGCGCACCCGCCAACGCCAGGTCGTCTCTCCTCCTCTCACCAGGAACAACGCGGCCGCGAAGAACAGGACGCCCGCGAAGGCGAGCCAGTAGGCCTTGAAGAAGAGCCAAGGCGCGAGGAAGGGCCCGAAGCCGTTCATGTCGGAATACCAGAGCCTCGGCGAGCCATAGAGCACGATCAGGTTCGACTCCACCTTCAGGAACCGCCAGATGAGCGTGTTGACCGCGAAGAGCACGATGAAGAGCCCGAAGCCCGCGTACTTGTGATGCACCACCATCTGGATGGTGAACGCGACCAAGGACCAGAACGCGAACGCGACCAGTCCCGGTCCGATGAACGAGGCGAAATAGAGCCAGAGCTGCAAACGGGTATGGCCCATGGCCAGCTGCGTGCAGATGCCCGCGAAGGACATCAGCACGAGCACGAAGCCGCCGATAAGGAGCAACGCGGCCCAATGCGCCAGCACCCTCCAGCGCGAGCGCACCGGAAGCGCATGCGCGATCCCATCCAGGCCCATGTCGCGATCGCGCCAGTACAATTCACCGCTGTAGTAGGTGATGATCACCACGATGAAGAGCATGGACATGCCCCGCAACAACTCCGTGACATTGTAGGTGACCGGCCACGAGCGATTCCCGAAGGCCTGGTTCACTTCGCTCAAGGCTACCGCGCACATGAGCAGGCCCAGCCCGACAATGATCCAGAACACCGGGGATCGGTGAATGCTACCGAGATCCGACCGCAACAGTCGCCCGAAACGCTGCAAATACGAAGCACCTGCGTCCGAAAGAGCAACAACCGGAAGCTCTGTGTTCATCCTCGACCCGGCCTGCCCATCGGCGACAGCTCGGGCTTTGGACCTGCGCTCCGTGAACGAGAACCGCCAATACCCCAAGGCGAAAATGATCGTTCCAATGGCCAGCCAGAGCAGGCGGTTCACGGTTATAGCACCGGCAAGTGGTAACAGAGACGTGTTGCTGTCATGCACGCTCCAGTAGCGCGTCACCTCGTCCAACGCCTTCACACCGAAGGGGTCCAGCAGCGAAGCGAGCCAGGCATTATCCACCTCGGTGGCGTATGCCGTGGCCATCACGTTGAGCACGACCAACGCGATGGAGGTGACGAACGCCGCCGCTGAGGAACGCACGAAGGTGGCGACCGCGAACATCACCGCGCTCTGAAAGGCGATGCTGCTCACCGCGAACCACAGGAAGGCCTGCCCATGCACCGCCCAGCTGTTCGGCCCGAAGCGAATGGCATCTCCGTATGGGATCCAACTGCCAACGACGAGCCCCGCCGAAATACCCATCGTGGGGATGAGCGCCACCAACGTGCTGCCGAGAAAGCGACCGAGCAGATACTGCCGACGCGTCACCACCGTGCTGAACACGATGTCCGACGTGCGATGAGCGAGATCCCGGATGGCCGTCGCGTTCACGAAGGCCGTGACCATCGGCAGCCACAGGAAGGCCAGGTTGGCGTACAGCTCGAAGACATGACGTGGCGAGTTCACATGCACCATGCCCGGGCTGCCCTCACCCCCGCTCTCGAACACGGCGAGCGTGCAAGCGAAGGCGAACGCGAGCCCCAGAAAGACCCATGGCAAGGGCTGGCGGAGCCAGAACCGCAGTTCGAAGCTGATGAGGCGGGGGATCATTCAACCGTGGGTATCACCGGTGGACCGAGCGCAATGCGCGCATGAGCCGGATGCAGTGCGAGCAGCCCTTGACATGGTGGTCATTCATGGGGTCTGCCCAAGGCGGCCCTATGGCACCTCCACCTTCCTGCTGTTGTCGTCCATGACGCGATCGATGAACAGGTGATCGCGGTCGATCTCGGCACGCATCGGCTTCGCGGCCACGATGAAGGTGAGCTCGTTCCAGCCGCTCTTCAGGCGCAGCCGTTGGTGCAACAGCGGCACATCGTTCAGCGACTTGTCCGCCTTGCGGCCGATCGCCGGATATCGCAGGATGCTCACGTCCATCCAGTCGTCCATGGCAGCGGGGGTCTCACGGCCGAGGCTGTCCGCATGGTTCTTCTCGCCCCAGAGCTTCAGGTTCACCTCGTAGGTGCTGTCCGGCAGCATGCGGGCGGTGGCCTCCTCCACCCGGTTGTTGTACAGGGTGATGCGCTTGAACCCATCGTCCAGGAGATACCTCAGGCTGTCCGGCACCACCTTCTCCAACTCACGGTACATGTCGAGCGCGGTCGGATACGGTGGCTCAGCATAGCCAAAGGTGTCCACCAGCGCCCGGAAGGCCTTGTTCAGGCTGTCCTCGCCCACGAAGTCGCGCAGGCAGTAGAGGATCACGCTCCCCTTGTTGTAGTGGATGTAGCCCTGGTTCTCCACCTCCATCAGTGGCACCTCTTTCAGCTCCTCCGTTCCGCGCGAGCGCTGGTAGCGATCGCTCTCCAGTTTCAGGAACCGGCGCATCCGCTCGCTGTGCCGGCCGAACTCGTCCTCCATCACCATCAGCGCGCTGTACTGGGCCATGCTCTCGCTGAGCAGGGTGCTTCCTTGCATGTTCGCCCCGATCACCTGGTGCGCCCACCACTGGTGCCCCATCTCATGCGCCACCACGTAGAACACCATGTCGATGTCGGTGGTGTCGCTGAAGTCCGCGATGAAGCCGATGCCTTCGCTGTAGGGCATGGTGCCGGGGAAGGCCTGCGCGAAGTCCTGGTAGCGCGGGAACTCGATGATGCGGGCCTGCTTGTGGCGGTAAGGCCCGAAGTGCGCATCGTAATATGCGATGCTCTTCTTGATGCTGTTGGCGATGCGCGGCACGTTCTCCGCATGGGGTGCGTGGTAGTACACTTCCACATCGATGTCGCCGACCTTCTCGCGGTGCACCTCGTAGCGCGCGCTCATGAACGAATAGAAGTTCATGCTCTTGTGGTCGACCACGTACTCGAAGTACTTCCGGCCGTTCTCCTCCCACGACCGCTTCAGCGAGCCCGGTGCGATGGCGATCTGGTCCGCCGTGGTGCTGATCACGGTGCGGACGTTCACCCAGTCGCTGTTGGGCATCAGGTAGGTCTGCATGCGTTGGGCGGGATCGTCCGTGAGCCGGGGCATCCGCTCCTTGGGGCCGAGGCCGTGCTTCTTGCGGTCGTACTTGTCCTGAAGCTCGTACCGGTCGCTGTACCCGATGTTCGGCAGGATGTCCATGTTGTTGAAGAAGGTGCCGTTGTGGTTGAGCTGCATCACGGTCACCGAGTTCTCGAAGCCCTTCTCCACGTGGGTGGCGGTGACGGTGAACCGCAGGTCGCTCCCTGGCGCGAGCGGTTCGGCCAGTTCGTAGATGCGGTAGTTCACCCGCTCATCGTTCAGGGCCAGGGTGGCGCCCGGGATCTCCACCTCCTGCTCGATGCCCTCGCCCAGCACCAGGTGCAGCGAGTCGATCGGCACATGGCCCGTGTTGCGCACGGTGACCTCCGCCACGCTCTTCAGCCGGCGCTGGGCCGGGTCCAGGTCGATGGTGAAGGTGATGTCCGTCCAGTGCGGTTGTGGAACGCCCTCGAATCGTTTGAAGGTCTTCTCGTAGTAGGCCGCATCCTCCTCCTGGGCATC
>JAEUSW010000238.1 GCA_016788285.1 Flavobacteriales bacterium | reverse complement strand
CCGCTTCAAGCCCCTACCACTCCCCGCGGTCGGCGCTCTTGCGGAAGCGGGTGCTGAAGCCCAGGCCCACCGTGAGGAAGCCATAGGGCGGCCCCTCGGCCTGCACCGTGCGCCCCGGGAAGCTCTCCAGCCCGAACTTGTCCGGGCTCAGCGTCTGCTCGTCCTGCTCGTAGCCCACCTGCACGCCGAAGGCCAGGTTGTCCGTGGCATGCAGGTAGAAGGTGAACTGGCCACCCCAGTGCAGGCCCGAGGCCTTCACGGTGCGCCGCTCCCCCACCCCGCTGCTGGTGTAGTGGTAGTCGGACAGGCCGGCCTTGGCGGCGAATTCCACGAAGGTGCGGCCGCCGGTGTACTTCTCCCACTGCAGCTTGCCGAACCAGGTGGCGCGCACGATCTCGCCGCTGATGTTCTGCGGGGCGAAGGAGCGTTCCTCCAGCCCGAACCAAGTGGCCCGGCCGCCCAAGCCCACGCCCAGCCCCTTCCAGAACGGATATTGGGCACAGAGGTCGAAGCCACCCACGCTCTCGGTGAGGTCGTTGAACAAGGGCAGGCCCACCGGCACCGGCAACACCAGCGTGCCCTTCAGCGTGAACGACGGTTCGGGCAGGGGTTGACGCTTCTGCGCGGCGGCGTTCAGCGCGCCTGCGGCGGCGGCGACCAGCAAGAGCGTGTGCGGCCGGCGTGTCATCCCTGGGCGAGCCTGAAACGGCGGATGGTACGTTGCGACTCCGAGGCCATCTGCAGGTGGTAGATGCCGTCGGCCCGGGCGTCCAGCGCCAGCTCCACGGCGTGGTCGCCGGCCTGTAGGGGCAGATCGGGCCATCGATGCAGCTCGTGGTGCGCCTGGTCGAGCAACGTCCACGACATCGACCGGGCCTGGGGCATGCGCACCCGTACCAGCAGGCGGGCCGGGTGATAGGCCACCTGCAGCCCGATGAGCTCGGCATGGCCCGCCACGGGAAGGTCGTGCCGCACCACCCGGTCGCGGAAGCGCCGCAGGAGCACCAGCAGCAGCAGGATGCTCAGGGTGATGGTGAGGGCGATGCGCAGGTTCTCCATGGAAGGATCGGTCACAGCACGATGAGACCGGGGATGGCCGAGGCCCGGTCGTAGCGCTCCACCACATCGTCCGCGCTCATCATCACCTCGGTGACGGTGAGGCTGAGGTAACGGCCTCCGGTGCTGTACTTGCGCAGGAGCTCCGCCTCGGGCGGGAACAGGGCGGTGACGGCGGCGAGGCGCTCGGCATCGGGCTCGAAGATGAACTTGTACATGTACACCGAGGGCCACTCGTGCACCTGGTCCAGCCGTTGCCGGAGCCGCTCCTTCACTTCTTCGCTCAGCATGCGCGTACCTTGCAAAGGTAGCCCCGGCCCGGCGATCGAACCGATCGGCACGTGGCGTGTACAGGGCTGCGGAACCCATGCGTGTCCTTCCTCTCCTCGTGCTGCTCACCCTGGCCGGCCGGGCCTTCGGCCAGGCCGCGCCCACGCTGCCGGCCCCGGCCAACAACCTGCAGGGACCGTGGAACGAGCGCGACCTGTTGCGCAACAGCAACGCGTGGAACAACGCGGTGAACGAACGGCCCGCCGATGCCTCCGCGCGCTACCAGTGGTACCAGAACGAACGGCAGGCCGCGCTGGTGCGCGGCAACGGACGGATCGCTTCCGCCGACGCCGCCCGCCTGGACGAGGCCGCCGACGAGCTGGGGCGCCTTGCACCGGCCAGTGTCGATGCCCATCTCGCCGCCTACTACCAACAGTTCCCCGAGGCCTCGGCCTTCGCCTCGCTGGACGCGGCGCTGGCGCTGGACCGCAGTGCTCCGGACCTGGTGGTGCCCCGCATGACCCGCGCCCTGCGCGAAGGCGATGCGGCGGCCCTGCGGACGGCGGCCATGGAACTGCGCGACCGCGGGCTGGTGGCGAAGGGACTTCAGTGGATGGCCGAGGACCTGCTGGCCTCGGTGGACCGCGGCGGCGTGCTGCTGCTGGGCGGTGAGCTGGACGCGTACCCCGTGATCGCGGCGCAGCAGCACGACGGGCGCCGGATGGACGTGCTGGTGGTGGATTCCCGCCTGCTGGCCGATGCGGCCTACCGCGAGCGCGTGTGGCGCGAGGCCGGTGCCACGGGCACGGCGCCCGGCACGGTGCAGGCCGTGGTGAACGCCCTTCCACAGGCCACCGCTCGTCCGGTGCATCTGGCCTTGAGCCTGCCGGCCGAGCTGCTGTCCCCGTGGCACGACCGGTCGGCGCTCACCGGCCTCACCCTGCGCGCCGGCGGCAGCGGCGAACCCATCGCCGAACTGGCCGCCCTGTGGCAGCGCATGCACCGCACCGCCGAGGCCGGACCGCTCTCGTGGAACTACCTGGTGGCCGGCAGCGTCCTGCTGCGCCATTACCGCGCCGTGAACGACGAAGCTGGCATGGCCCGCACCGAACAGGAGCTGCGCCGCCTGGCGGAGCGCATCGGGGCCACGAACGAACTCTATCGGCTGGGCGTGCTGCCGCATTGACCATGGGCTCCCTCTTCGGCACCGATCGGCGGAGCGCCAGCGACGAGCGCCTGATGGAGCTCGTGGTGCGCGGTGATGAGCGCGCCTTCGCCGAGCTGTACGACCGCTACCACGGGCGCGTGCTGAACTACTTCCACCGCATGTTGTGGAGCGACCGCGAACGGGCGCAGGACATGCTGCAGGACCTGTTCGCCAAGCTGGCGCAGCGGCCGGACCAGTACGATCCGGGCCGTCCCTTCCGCACCTGGTTGTTCAGCGTGGCCAACAACATGTGCAAGAACGAGTACCGGCGCGAAGAGGTGCGGCGGTCGGCGGTGCCCGAGCTGCGGCACAACGGCCGCGCGGTGCAGGAGCCGCACGCGGGCGAGGCCGTGGACCGGGCCCACTTCCGGCGGCGGCTGAACGAGGAGCTCGACCGGTTGGACCCCGACCAGAAGGCCACCTTCGTGATGCGGTACGAGGAGGACCTGGCCATCAAGGAGATCGCACTGGCCTTCGGCATCTCCGAAGGCACCGTGAAAAGCCGCCTGTTCTATACCCTGAAGAAACTGGCCGACCGCCTCAAGGAGTTCGGCCCGATGCCCCTTCCCCACCATGGACGCGCGTGAGCGATACGACCCCGAGGACCTGGAGGCGCTGTTGAGCGAACGCGCCTTCGACGAGCTGCTGGCCGAGGAGCGGGCCTTCGTGCTGCGGCACGTGGCCGACCGCGCCGAGTACGAAACGCTGCGCGCCACCCTGGCCCAGGTGCGGGCGGAAGGGCGCCCCGGCCCGCCTGTTGCCGCCGATCCGGAGGTGCGCGACCGGGTGCTGGCGGCCTTCCGCGAGGCCCGTCGTCCCGCCTGGCGGATCTGGCTCAACAGCGTGGGCACCTGGCTGGCCCCCCCCAGCCCCGCACAATACTGGCGGCCGGTGCTGGCCTTCGGCACCCTGGCGCTGCTGATCGCCGTGGGCGTGGCCGTGTGGATGCCGTCTCCGGGGCTGGAACCGGAAGGCCTCGCCGAGCTGAAGCCGGTGGCCCTGCCCGCCGAGCCGGAGATCTCCACGCGCACCGGACCGCCCACCAAGGAGCAGCCAGCGGCCGCGATGGAGTCCTTGGAGGAAGAGAAGACCACCAGTGCCGGACCCATGACCACTGAGCCGGCCACCGGGCAGAGCGGTGTGGGCCTCACCAGCGCCGCGTTGGCGGAGGTGCCGGCGGCCACGGATGATGCCGTGGCGGAGGAGGTGAACGCTGACCTGGAGGCCCCCGCGGAGGACCTGGCCTTCTCCCGACAGGCCGCCGCAGCGCCGGCCACCACGGCCACGATGGGTGATGTGAAGCAGGAAATGGACGAAGAGCCCGGCTATTCGAGGGAGGTGGAGGTCGCGGAGGCCGCGTCGAAGGCCAGGGCGCGACGCAAGGCCCTGGAGCCGGGCGGAGAAGCTTCGGCCTCCTTGGGCGGAACGAACGCTGACCTGCGGAGCCTGATGCGCGCCGCGTGGTGAGGGCTACTCGATGGTGAAGCGCTGGGTGAGGTCGAGGTCGCGGGCCTCCACGCGCAGGACCATGTCACCCGTCGGGAAGAGGCCCTTGTCCAGCACGCGCACGAGCTCGTTGCGCAGGGCGCGGCCTTCCTCGCGGTAGAGCAGCCGGCCGTTGGCGTCGGCGATCTGCAGCACCACGCGTCCGATGCGGCGTTCGGCCGCCAGTTGGAGGCGGATGAGGCCGGAGGAGCGGCTGCATTCCACACGCGCCGAGCCGGTGTGCTCACCGCCGCCCGCGCGGACGCTGAAGCCTGTGCCCAACAGCAGGGCGGTCAGAAGCAGGGTGCGCATGCGGCAAAGGTAGGCCGCGGCCCACCGGGATCCAAATCGCGGCTTCGTGCCTGTTCGGGATCGCTTGAATGATGGGCTCCGAGACCATGGGGTGGTCAGGAACAGCCGAAAAAGGGGCCGGAGAGCGGATCTCAGGAGGTCCCGAACAGGCACCTAGGGCTTCCACCGGCGCACGTGGCCCGATTCCAGGAGGCGATGGCCGGAGGCATCGCTCACGGCGTAGGTGAATCCGTTGTAGATGCTGTAGGCCCCGAAGGCGCCATCGGCGCGCAAGGCCAGGAAACCCACCTGATGGCCGTCGATGTTGCCCGAGCGGCGCACGATGCGGTCCACGGCCTGGCGGCAGGCCTCGGTGGGGTCCACCCCCTGGCGCATGAGCTCCACCACGGTGTGGCTGCCGGCGACGCGGATGACGAGCTCGCCCGTGCCGGTGGCGCAGGCGGCACCCACCTCACCGTCCACGAAGAGGCCGGCACCGATGATGGGGCTGTCGCCTACGCGGCCATGGATCTTGTAGGCCATGCCGCTGGTGGTGCAGCTGCCGGCGAGGCGCCCTTGCGTGTCCACGGCGAGCTGACCGATGGTGTCGTGGTTCTCGATGTTCGCCACGGGCTTGTACTCGCTCTTCACCGCCCACTCCTTCCACTCGGCCTGCACCCCGGGCAGGGTGATCCGCCGTTCGGTGAAGCCGTTCTCGCGGGCCCAGCGTTCGGCGCCTTCGCCCACCAGCATCACATGCGGGGTACGTTCCATGACGGCCCGGGCGATGCGCACGGGGTTGGCGAAGTGCTCCACGAAGGCGACGCTGCCGGCCCGGCCCTCGTGGTCCTGCACGCAGGCATCGAGGGTCACATGGCCGTCGCGGTCGGGCCGTCCGCCCTGCCCCACGCTGCGGTTGGTGAGGTCGTTCTCCACCACGGCCACGCCTTCCACCACGGCGTCGAGCACGGAACCGCCCGCGCCCAACACCTGCCAGGCCTTGCTGTTGGCGTCCAGGCCGTGATCCCACGTGCTGATGACCACCGGCGAGCCCGGAGGGAGGGGCGCCGCGCGCGCTACGGCCGGGCGGGGCCAGGGCACCGCCGCGGCCACCGCGGCCGTGGAGGTGATCCGCAGGAAGCGGCGGCGGTCGTTGTCCATCGGTGACAAAGAAAAGAGAAAGGCCCTGCCGAAGCAGGGCCTTACCCCAGGAAGGTCGTTGGCTTAGTGGGCCACCACGATGCGCTCGCTGAAACGCTTGCCATCGAGTTCCACCGTCACGGTGTAGGCACCGTTGTTCAGTTCGCTCGCGTCGAACTGGTAGATGCGGCGGCTGACCTCGGCCAGGCGATCGCTGTTCACCAGTTTGCCAGCCAGGTCGGTGATCGTGACCAGGGCCTCACCCTGAAGCGCGTTGAAGCTCAGGTTGATGACGCCGTTCGCGGGGTTCGGGTACACCATGATGCCCGGCAGGTTCTCGTTCTCGAAGAGACCGATAGAACCGCCGTCGGTCAACAGTTCCACATCGTCCACCAGGATGTTGGAGACATCGGCGGTGGTCTGGAAACCTTCGATCTTGATGGTGTGCGCGGCACCGTTGGCGTAAGCGTTCACATCCACGTTCAGCAGGGCGTAGTCAGCGAACTCCAAGGTATCCAGCACCGTCACGGTCTCCAGCACGGTACCATCCACGCTGACCTCCATGCGATCAGCGGCAACGCCATTGGAGAGAGCCACCTTCACGTACATCAGGAGACGCACGTCCGTTCCCGTGGGAATGGTCGCGCTCTGTTCCACCGAGCCGGTCTCGGTGGCGCCACCGGCACCGCCGTACCACACGTACCAGGCACCGGTGCGTGGTGCACAAGGGCCACCGCAGGTGCCGCAGGCCGCGTCGCACAGCGGGGTGCCAAAGTTGGTCGAAGCTTCGGTCCAGGCACCGCCGCCGGCGCCGCCTTCGAAGCCGCCATCCGTCACTTGGGCGGACAGGGGGAGTACAAGGCCAAGGCTGGCCACAAGAGTAATGTGCTTCATGAAAGGATGGTTTAGGGTTTCCGTCAGGCCAAAAGTAGGATTCGTCCCCCAATGTGCGGATCGATACGCGGGGAGATGCTGTCACCGCGGTCCGTCGCCACGGGGATCCCCGCGATCCGCTTCGGTCCCTGGCAGCTCTGCCTGGAGCCCACCAAAGCTCCACCAACTACCTTTCCCGCCACCCTTCACCCATGCGCTCCCCGACCCGCCCCATGGTGGTGCTCACCACCCTGTTCTTCATGTGGGGCTTCATGACGGTGATGAACGACGTGCTGGTGCCGCACCTCAAGGCGGTGTTCACGCTCACCTATGCGCAGAGCCTCCTGGTCCAGTTCAGCTTCTTCGGCGCCTACTTCCTGGGCTCCGTGGGCTACTATGCGGTGTCGCGCAGCAGTGGCGACCCCATCGCGCGGCTGGGATACAAACGTGCCGTGGTGGCCGGGCTGGTGGTGAGCGCGGTCGGCAGCGTGCTGTTCGTGCCGGCCACCTACCTGCATCTGTACGGGATGTATCTGCTGGCCTTGTTCGTGCTGGGACTGGGCTTCACCCTGCTGCAGATCGCGGCCAACCCCTTCGTGGCCATCATCGGCCCGCCGGAAGGGGCCAGCAGCCGCCTGAACCTGGCGCAGGCCTTCAACTCGCTGGGCACCACCCTGGCCCCGCTGATCGGTGGGGCGCTCATCTTCGACCTCTTCCGGGGCGATGCCGCGGTGCGCTGGCCGTATGCGGCGTTCGCCGCGCTGCTCCTCCTGCAGGCGCTGTGGGTGGTCCTCACCCCCCTGCCCGAGCCGCCCTCCGAAGCCGGCGCAGGTACGGCCACGACGGCCTGGCGTCACCGGCCGCTGCGGTGGGGCATGCTGGCCATCTTCTGCTACGTGGGGGCCGAAGTGGCCGTCGGCAGCCTCATCATCAACCTGCTGAAGCTGGAGAGCGTGCTGGGCCTCACGGAGGCCGATGGCAAGAACTACCTGGGCCTGTACTGGGGAGGTGCCATGGTGGGCCGCTTCCTTGGGGCGGTGGCCCTGCAGGACCGGATGAGCGTGCGGCGACGCCAGCTGCTGCTGCCCGCACTGGCGGTGCTGCTCTTCGGGCTGCTGTGGGGCATCAACCGGCTCTCCGGCGCGCTGGCGCTGGACCACCTGTGGCCGATGGTGGTGCTGATCCTGGCCAACATGGTCGTGTTCATGCTGGCGGGGCGGCGGCCGGGCCAGGTGCTGGGCTTCTTCGCTGCGGCGGCCGCAGCGCTCTGCCTGGCTGTGATGGCCACCGGTGGCGCCTGGACCCTCTGGGCCGTGGTGGCCATCGGGCTGTTCAACTCGATCCAGTGGAGCAACATCTTCACCCTCGCGATCGACGGACTGGGCCCGGCCACCGGCCAGGGCAGCAGCCTGCTGGTGATGATGATCGTCGGCGGCGCCCTCGTGCCTCCCCTCCAGGGGCTGATGATCGACCTGTTCCAGGGCGGGGATGACGCCGACGTCGGCTTCCACCTGAGCTTCGTGCTTCCCGCGCTGTGCTACGGGTTCCTCATCTGGTACGGTTTCCGGGGGTCGCAGCGGGCATGATCGCGGGCATCGACATCGGCGGAACGAGCAGCAAGCTGGGCCTGGTGGACGGGGACTCCATCGTGGCGCGCGCACGCATCCCGACCTTGGGGCATGCGGACCCGAACGCCTTCGCGGATGCGCTGGCCGCAGCGGTGCGCACCCTGGCCGGAGAGGCCGTGCTCACCGGTGTGGGCATCGGCGCCCCCAACGGCAACCAGCACATCGGCACCATCGTGCAGGCCCCCAACCTGCCCTGGCGGGAGGATGTGCCCCTGGCGGCGATGCTCCGCGAGCGGCTGGGCGTGCCCTGCACCCTGGGCAACGACGCCAACGCGGCGGCCTTGGGCGAATGGCGCTACGGGGCCGGGCGCGGCATCGACGACCTGCTGGTGGTGACCCTGGGCACCGGCCTGGGCAGCGGGCTCATCGTGGACGGGCGGCTGCTGCTGGGCCCCTTCGGCAACGCCGGCGAGCTGGGCCACACGACCGTGGTCATCGACGGCCGCACCTGCACCTGCGGCCGCACGGGTTGTCTGGAGGCCTACGTGAGCATCCGCGGGATGCGCGAGACCTTCCGCGAGCTCGGCGGCGACGCGGAGGTGCTTCGAGGCGAAGGCGTGATGCCCATCGCCAACGCCGCCCGCGCCGGATCGTCCGAGGCGTTGCAGACCTTCCGGAGCACCGCGCGCTGGCTGTCGGTGGGGCTCAGCAACGCGGTGGCCATCACCACCCCGCGGCGCATCGTGCTCTTCGGCGGCATCGCCCGCAACGGCGACCTGCTGCTGGGCCCGCTCCGCGAACGCTTCGCGCACGACCTGCTCTCCATCTACCACGGCCAGGTGGACCTGCTGCTCAGCG
>JAEUSW010000235.1 GCA_016788285.1 Flavobacteriales bacterium | reverse complement strand
CCCCACTTGCGCGCCATCTTGATCGCCGTCTCCACCGCCTCGGCGCCGGTGTTCATGGGCAGCATGCGGTCGTAGCCGAAGAGGGTGCACACGGTGCGGGCGTACTCGCCGAGCACGCTGTTGTAGAAGGCGCGGCTGGTGAGCGTCATGCGCGTGGCCTGCTCCTGCATCACCTTCACCAGGCGCGGGTGGCAATGGCCCTGGTTGACGGCGCTGTAGGCGCTGAGGAAGTCGTAGTAGCGCTTGCCCTCCACGTCCCACACGAACACGCCCTTGCCGCTGTCGAGCACCACCGGAAGGGGATGGTAGTTGTGGGCCCCGTAGTGCTCCTCGAGCTCGATGGCCTGCTGGGTGCGGGTGCGGATGCTGGAGTGGATCGACATGGCTGCAAGGCCGGGCGTTTCGCGCGGAAGCGGCAAAACTAGGGGTTCGGGGCGCGCGCTGCGGGCCTGCGGGAAGGGGCCTGGCTGTGACCGCGTCCCCATCTTTGCGGCCCCATGTCCAGCCGCGCCGCACGTCCCGCCGAAGAGGTGCCCGCCGTGCCCATCACCGGATGGGGCGCCAACGGCAAGGCCCTGGCGCGCCTGGACGGCCTGGTGGTCTTCGTCACCGGCGCGGTGCCCGGCGACACCGCCGACCTGCGCATCCACGCCCGCAAGAAGTCCTACGCCGAGGCCACGGCCGTCCGCATCGTGTCGCCCAGTGCCGACCGGGTGCCCGCGTTCTGCGCCCACTTCGGCACCTGCGGCGGCTGCAAGTGGCAGGACCTGGCGTACGAGCGTCAGCTCGACTTCAAGCGCCAGCAGGTGATCGACAACCTGGAGCGGCTCGGGGGCCTGGAGCTGCCGGAGGTGGAGCCCACGCTGCCCTCGCCCGCCACGCGCGGCTACCGCAACAAGCTGGAGTTCACCGCCAGCGCGCACCGCTGGTTCACCCACGCCGAATTGCGCGCGCTGGGCGAGATCGCCGACCGCAACGCCCTGGGCTTCCACATCCCCCAGCGCTTCGACCGTGTGCTGCAGGTGGACGAATGCCATCTGCAACCCGCCCCCAGCGATGCGGTGCGCAACTTCATCCGCGCCCAGGCGGCCGCCCTGGGCCTCTCCTTCTACAACATCCGCGAGCACCACGGCGGCCTTCGCACCGTGATGGTGCGCACCACGCTCACGGGCGAGTGCATGGTGCTGATCGCCTTCGGCGAGGACCGGCCCGAGCAGCGCACCGCGCTCCTGGACGCCTTGGTGGCCGCCTTCCCCGGGCTCACCAGCGTGCTATGGACGGTGAACAGCAAGCGGAACGACACCCTGTGGGACCTGGACATCCACGTGCATGCCGGCCGCGACCATCTGGTGGAGACCTTCGATGACGGCGACACCGGCCGGGCGCTGCGCTACCGCATCGGGCCCAAGAGCTTCTTCCAGACCAACCCCGCGCAGGCCCAGGCCATGTACGCCCTCACGCGCGAGCTCGCCGGGCTCACGGGGACCGAGCGCGTGTACGACCTGTACTGCGGTGCGGGCACCATCAGCCTGTACGTGGCCGGGCAGGCCGCGCAGGTGATCGGGGCCGAGATCGTGCCCGAGGCCGTGGAGGACGCCTGGGCCAACGCCCGCTTGAACGGCATCACCAACGTGCACTTCGAGGCGGGCGACCTGCGCCACCTGCTGGACGCCACCTTCGTGCAGCGCAACGGACGCCCCGATGTGGTGATCACCGATCCGCCGCGCGCGGGCATGCACGAGGACGTGGTGATGCGCCTGCGCGAGATGGCCCCGCCCCGCATCGTGTACGTGAGCTGCAACCCCGCCACGCAGGCCCGCGACCTGGCCTTGCTGAACGACCTTTACCGCGTCACCTTCGTGCGTCCGGTGGACATGTTCCCGCACACCTACCACGTGGAGAACGTCGTCCGCCTCGACCGCCGCTGACCCCCGCCACCATGCGCCTGCTCCTGCTGCCCCTCCTCGCCCCCGCCGCCGCCTTCGGCCAGGTGATGACCGACCAATACCTCGAGCTCACGGTGCACGACACCGTCCCGCTCCGCTTCGGAGAGGTGGTGTACGAACTGCGGTGGACCGACCCCGGGGACCAGCCCTACGATGAGAACGCTGACTGGGAGAAGGTGCAGCAGGAGATGGCCGAGCGCGCCGACCGGGAGCTGGGCAAGCTGGAGAAGGAACTGCGCGGCATGGGCCACCGCGTGGAGCGCACCATCGATGCCGGCGACGACCTCACCCTCGGCGCCTATGCCCAGCCTGCCGTGCCGGTGTTGCGCATCACCGCCCCGGACCAGCAGGCGCTGAAGCCGATGGTGGCCGCCTTGCGCGGGCGCCCCGGTGTGGAAGGCCGCATCGTCCATTGGCGCTTCGAACAGCCCGAGGGCGCCCAGACAGCCGTGCTGCAGGCCATGTACACCACCGTGGAACAACGCGCCCGCGCCATCGCCACGCTGGCCGGGCGCAAGCTGGGCAAGCTGCTGTCCGCGCACGAACCCGAAGCGAAGGAGGCCGGACTGTTCGAGCTCCTCCAGTTGCTGGAGGGCCGCGACCGGTCTTCCGAAGACCCGATGCAGGCCACCCTGATGGCCCGGCAGCGGAGCATGGTGTTCCGCTTCGCCCTCATCGACTGAGCCATGGACCTGGACCGCCGGTTCTGGGAGGACCGCTACCGGGCCGGTGACACCGGCTGGGACCTGGGCGGGCCCTCCGCACCCCTGAAGGCCTACCTGGAGCAGCTCACCGACCGCGACCTCCACCTCCTCTTTCCCGGTGCGGGACGCGCCTACGAGGCCGAGCATGCGCACCGCCTGGGCTTCCGCCACGTGACCGTCATCGACCTCACCGACGCGCCCTACGCCGACCTGCTCGACCGTTGCCCAGATTTCCCGAAGGACCATCTGCTCGTGGGCGATCTCTTCCAGCACGAAGGCACCTACGATCGCATCATCGAGCAGACCTGCTTCTGCGCCATCGACCCGGCCCAGCGACCGGCCTATGTGCGCGCCATGCACCGCATGCTCCGCCCGGGCGGCAAGCTCGTCGGCGTGCTGTTCAACGACCCGTTGAACGCCGACCGGCCGCCCTTCGGCGGATCGCAGGCCGAGTACGAGGCGCTGTTCCGTCCGCTCTTCCCCCGTGTGCGCTTCACCCCCTGCCACAACTCCATCGACCCGCGCAGCGGCCGCGAGCTGTGGATCGATGCGCCGCGTGACTGAGCGCACCGGCCGCCGGAACCGCCCGTCGTAACCCCGCTACGCCCGCGCATCGGTCCAGCACCGATCTTCACGCCCCGCCATGCGCATCGACGCCACCACCTGCGAAGGCTACTTCGCCGCCTTGCCCGAGGACCGGCGGGCGGCGCTGACGCATGTGCGCGAGCTGGTGCTGCGGGCCTTTCCGCGCGTCACCGAGGAGCTGCGGAACAGCCTGCCGACCTACCTGTTGGACGGGACCCCCTTCTGCGCCTTGGGCAACCAGAAGAGCTTCATGGCGCTGTACGTCATGCACCATGACCTGCTCGACGCGTTCAACAAGGACCTGAAGGCCTACGATCATGGGCGGTCGTGCATCCGCTTCCGCCGCCTCGAGCCCGAGACCATCGAGCTGTTCGACCGGATCATCAAGTACACCGGGAGCCGCTTTCCGGACAGCCGGTTGAACAGGCCTGCGCGCGCCGAGCTCGGTGCGCGGTAGCAGCGCTCAGATCACCGCGACCAGGAAGGGCCACGCCTGCCTGCCCACGAGGTACAGGCCGATGACCATCACCAGCATCAGCACCCACGCCCGGAACCGCTCCTGCGGCACACGCTGCAGCAGCGCGCGCCCGGCCCACGAACCCGCCAGGCTCACCCCCGCCAGCACGGGCAGCCAGGTCCACACCCGCGCGTCCACGAAGCCCTGCTGCACATAGACCAGCGATCGCGTGAGGTCGACCCCCAGGTCGATCCAGGCGGAGGTGCACACGAACGCGGTGCGCTCCAGACCGAACGCCGCCAGGGTGACCCCGCGGATGGCCCCGCCCGTGCCCACCAGACCGGCCACCAGGCCGGAGATGCCGCCTCCCAGCGCGGCGTTGCGCGTGGTGGGCTCCACGCGGGCCGCGGGAAAGAGCAGGAACACCCCGCTGAGCATCACCAGCAGCACGCCCAGCAACAGCGTGAGCATCGACTCATCGGCCACGCCGGTGAGCCGGGCCCCGATGTACACCCCGCCCACGGCGGGCAGCACCATCGGCACGAACACGCGCCACGAGAAGCCCTGGCGGAACAGGATCACCTTCGCCACGTTGCTGAAGACGTGGAACACCGCGGTGAGCCCGAGGGCCTCGGTGAAGGGCATGAACCAGCCCGCGATGGGCATCACCAGCATGCTGGAGCCGAAACCGCCCACCGTGCCCACCACCTCGGCCAGCAGCAACAGCAGCGCGAACCACAGCAGTTCCACGCCGGCAAGGTACCGGACAACCCCGCGTTCCACGATCTTCGTCCTTGCACCATGCGTCGACACCTCCTCCCCCTCGCCGGCCTTGTGGCCATGATCGGCATCCTGCGCCCCGCGGCGGCGCAGACCACCCGCATCCTCTTCCTGGGGAACAGTTACACCGGCGTGAACTCCCTGCCCACCCTGGTGGAGCAGGTGGCGGTGAGCCTGGGTGACACCGTCGAGGCCTCGTCCAACATGCCCGGCGGCCACACCTTCGAGCAGCACGCCGCCAACCCGACGAGCCTGGCGCTGATCGACGCTCAACCGTGGGACTTCGTGGTGCTGCAGGAACAAAGCCAGCGGCCCAGTTTCCCGCTGGCCCAGGTGCAGGTGGAGGTCTTCCCCTTCGCGGCCCAGCTGGTGGACGCCATCCGCGCGAACGACAGCTGCACCACGCCCGTGTTCTACATGACCTGGGGCCGGCAGGACGGCGACCAGCAGAACTGCCCGAACTGGCCGCCGGTATGCACCTACGCCGGCATGCAGGCCCTGCTGCGTGAACGCTACCTGCAGATGACGACCGACAACGCCGCGGCCTGTGCACCCGCGGGCGCGGCCTGGGCCCACGTCCGTGACCAGCATCCCGGCATCAACCTCTACGCCGCCGATGGCAGCCATCCGTCGATGGCCGGCAGCTACCTGGTGGCCTGCACCATGTACGCCACCTTCTTCGGCCGGAGCCCCGTGGGCGCCTACCATCCCACCACCCTCCATCCCGACACCGCCGGCCTGTTGCAGGCGGTCGCTGCGACGGTGGTGCTGGACAGCCTCGCCACCTGGAACATCGGTGCGCTCGACCCGGACCCGGCCTTCACGTGGTCCGATCTCGGGGCGGGCACCATCCAGTTCAGTACCACGTCGCCTGCAGCGACGACGCACCTGTGGTCCTTCGGCGACGGCGGCACCAGCACAGCGTCCGACCCGGGCCATTCGTACGGAGCGCCCGGCGCGTACACGGTGTGGCACGTGGTGACCGACGCCTGCGGCCGCACCGACTCCGCCTCCGTGGAACTTTCCGTGGGCGGGGTGTCCGTGCCCGAGGCGGGCGCAGCCTCACCCCGTGCCTGGTGCGATGCCGAGGCCTTTCACTTCGATGCCACGGGGGCCGGCCTGATTCGCCTCGTGCATGCCGATGGTCGCCTCGCGGGCGAGCGCCGGATCACCTCCCCGGGGCCGGTGCGCCTTCCGGTGACGGGGGCCGCAGGGCCGCTGCTATGGATCTTCCGGTCCGTTGACGCGGGCGGATGGCGGGGCCTGCTGGTGCGCCCCTGACCGGTCGCACCGCTACCTTGCACCCCGCATGGCCGCCACCACCACGCTCGTCCTCGATCACGATCAGGTCCGGCGCAAGCTGGAACGCATCGCGCATCAGTTGCACGAGGAGCATCATCGGGAGACCGGCCTGGTGCTGGTGGGCATCAGCGGACGCGGCAGCAAACTGGCGAAACGGCTGGCCGCCTTGCTGGCGGACATCGCCCCGTTCACCGTCGATGTGCTCGAGCTCGCCCTGGACAAGGACGCCCCGCACGCGCACCCCATCACCCTGTCCGCCCCGCCGGACCGCCTGAACGGCCGGGTGGTGGTGCTGGTGGACGATGTGCTCATGAGCGGTCGCACCCTGATGCACGCCGCGGCGCACCTCGTGCAGGTGCCGGTGAAGCGCCTCACCACCGTGGTGCTGGTGGACCGCAGGCATCGCACCTTCCCGATCCGCGCGGACATCGTGGGCCTCACCCTCAGCACCACCTTGCAGGAGCACATCAGCGTGGAGCTGGGCCGGCGCGACCGGGTTCAGCTCTCCTGAGCGGCGCCCACGGCGATGACGATCCGCCGCACCACCTCCTCCACCGGCGCTTCCGCGTCCACGGTGACGGTGGCCCGCGCATAGTGCGGACCGCGCTCCAGCAGCAGGTCGCGGGTGCGTTGCCGGACCCCGGCCTCATCCAGCCCGAGGTAGAGCGGTCGATCACGGCCGGCGCGCAGGATGCGACGCACCAGCTCCTCCTCCCCCACGGACAGCAGCACGACGGTCGCTTCCCGCAGCGCGGCATCCATGTTCCCTGGCTCGACCAGCGTGCCGCCCCCGGTGGCCAGCACACCCGCCCCTCCGCCGCTCAGCCAGTCGAGCAGCAGGTCGCGCTCCAGTTGCCTGAACGCCTGCTCCCCCTCCCGGGCGAAGAAGGGTGCGATGGCCCCGCCGATCCGCTGCTCGGCCAGCCGGTCCAGGTCGGTGAACGGGACCTGAAGGCGTTCGGCCAGGGCCCGGCCCACGTGGCTCTTGCCCGCGCACATCGGTCCGGTGAGCACGAGACGCATGGGGCAAAGGTGCGCCCGCCTTCCTGTTCGCCGACGATCCGCACCTTCGCAGCGCATGAAGCTCGTGACCGCTGACGACCCGCGCACCATCCGGGACTGGATGCGCCTGCCCTGGAGCATCTACCGGGACGACCCGAACTGGATCCCCCACCTGCGGCAGGACATCGAAAAGGTCTTCGATCCGAAGCGCAACAAGCTGTTCAAGGGCGGGAACGCCCGGCGCTGGGTCCTGTACGATGACGCGGGTGCGGCGATCGGCCGTGTGGCGGCCTTCGTGAACCCCAAGACGGCGCGCACCGAGGAGCGCCCCACCGGAGGCATGGGCTTCTTCGAGTGCATCAACGACCGCGCCGCCGCGACCCTCCTCCTGGATGGGGCCCGCGACTGGCTCATCGCCCAGGGCATGCAGGCCATGGACGGCCCCATCAACTTCGGGGAGAAGAACATGTACTGGGGCCTGCTGATCGAGAACTTCACCGACCCGCCCATCTACGGGGTGAACTACAACCCGCCCTACTATCGGGACCTGCTGGAGGGCTACGGGTTCAAGGAGTACTACAAGCAGCTCTTCTTCAAGCGCAGCATGGAGGTGAAGGCGCAGCCGATCTTCCACCGCAAGTACAACCAGCTGAAGAACGACCCGGACTTCACCATCCGCGATGCACGGGGCCGGAGCGTGGACCAGCTGGCCGAGGATTTCCGCACGGTGTACAACGCCGCCTGGGTGGACCATGCCGGCTTCAAGCCGATGGAGAAGGCCCAGGCCCTGAAGATCATCCGCGCGATGAAGCCCGTGATGGACCCGCGGATCCTGATCTGGGTGGACCACAAGAAGAAGCCCGTCGCCTTCTACATCAGCGTACCGGAGCTCAACGAGATCTTCCGCCACGTGAACGGGGACCTCAACTGGATCGGCAAGCTCAAGTTCCTCTGGCACAAGTGGCGCGGTACCGTGAAGACCATGACCGGCATCGTGTTCGGCGTGGCTCGGGAGTTCCAAGGCAAGGGCCTGGAGGGGGCCATGATCGTGTTCGCGGAGAAGATCGTGGAGCAGGGGCTGTACCGCGACACCGTGCTCACCTGGATCGGCGACTTCAACCCGCGCATGATCAAGGTGTGCGAGAACCTGGACGCGGTGAACTACCGCACCATGGCCACCTACCGCTACCTGTTCGACCGCAGCCTGCCGTTCAACCGCCATCCCCTCATCGAGAAGAAGGACGGCTGATTTGTGCGGTGACCTCCGCTGTGTACATTTGCACCCTCTTAACCGCCACCCGGCGGTGGTAAGACTCTGTAGCTCAGTTGGTAGAGCACAACACTTTTAATGTTGGGGTCCTGGGTTCGAGCCCCAGCGGAGTCACCAGAAAGCCCCTCCCGAGGGGCTTTCGCCTTTCCGACGCGTTCGTGAACAGGGCGCGGTGGATGACGCCGGTCCGATCCGATCACCGGGCATTCCCGATCCTGACCTATATTCGCCCTGCGCGCTCATACCGCACCTCCGTCACGCACACACGACCACCCAAATCCGACCTCATGCGTTCCACGATCCTCCTCGTCCTCCTGGTCTGCGCTGTTCCGTTCGCGGCCAACGCCCAGGTGTTGCCGATCGGCACCATCGGCAACAACAACAACAACACCAGCTACGTCTACCCCAATCCCTTCGACAACGTGCTGAACGTCGCGCTGCCCGTGCAGCAGACGCCGATGTGCCGCATCGAGGTCAAGAACAGCTTCGGTGACATCGTGATCTCCCAAGTGCTTCCCTGGACCCCGGTGGTGACCGTCAACACCTCGAACCTGCCCGTTGGCGAGTACTACTTCCGTTTCTACTCCGAGACACAGGCCCTGCTGATCAACCAGCTGGTGTCGAAGCGCGGCCGGACCATTCGCCGATAAGCACCGCATCTCCTGAACCGACCACAAGGGGGGGCGCTGCCCCCCCTTGTTCATTCATCGATGCACGATCCCCCTTATCTTTGTCGCCCTTCCGAGGAGCCCTCTCCGAGGAAGGCCCCTGCCCAGGTGGTGAAATTGGTAGACACGCTACTTTGAGGGGGTAGTGGCCGAAAGGCTGTGCTGGTTCGAGTCCAGTCCTGGGCACCCTGAACGGAGACCGCTTGGTCTCCGTTCCCTATTGGTGCCTTAGGGTACCAAGGGGTTCCCGAGGTTCAGGGGTTCTGTCTTCCCCGTATGAAGACAGCCCAAGGGGAGAAAAAGGGGAGAATGACGCGCCCACAGAATCTTGGACTCCCAGCCTAACATCCTACCGCAGCAAGCGTCCGAGCATTCAGGTCCACATGAAGCTCTGCAAATCTTGCGAGGTGCGTTGCGAGGATACCTTCGACCGGACTGTGCAGCATTGAAATGGAGAACTACATAGGGCTCTTCATCGGGGTGGAGAACTACCAGAACCCCGACTTTCTGAAGAAGGTGGTCTATGCTCAGGACGACGCAACTGGAGTTCGGCAGGCATTCATCGACCTTGGCTGCTTTGAGGACCGCCTTGAGCTTGTTCTTTCGGAGCGCGCCACGAACGCAACGGTGAGGGCCAAGCTCAAGGGCCTGTGCGCCAAGGCGCTGGCGGACGACGTGATCGTGATGTACTACGCGGGCCATGGCCTCTCCACGGGGCTCGGGAACCGTATCACCTGCGTGGACACGACCAAGGAGGATCTCGACGGATCGACTATTGGCTTGAAGGAGGTGCTCTCCCTCTTTGAGACTTCCGCG
>JAEUSW010000196.1 GCA_016788285.1 Flavobacteriales bacterium | reverse complement strand
GTGCTGATCCTCGACACCCTCAGCGACGACCTGCAGTGGAACAGCTTCGAGCTCCTCTCCAGCAGCCATCCCTGCCAGTGGTATATGGTCGACGGCGTGCTCCACTTCCTGTTCGACCCCATCCTGCTGCCCGACAGCGGCAGCAGCGAGCCCGCCAGCCACGGCTTCGTGCGCTTCCGCATGCGCCCCTCCACGCAGCTCAACAACGGCGACCAGGTGGACAACATCGCCCACATCGTCTTCGACTTCAACACGCCCATCGTCACCCCGCCGGCCACCTTCCGCGTGGACGTGAGCACCGCTGTGGAACATCCGGCGGCAGCCGCCTTCACGGTGGTGCCCAACCCCACGCGCGACCGCCTCTTGATCTCCGGCCTCACCGGCGCGGCCACCGTGCGCCTGCTGGACCTCAGCGGTCGCCTGCTGCGCACCCTTCGCGTGAACGCTCCGGCCCTGCTGGACGTGGGCGACCTGGCCACCGGCACCTACCTGTTGGAGCTGCGCACCCCGGAGGCCATCGGCTCGGTGCGCTTTGTGAAGGAGTGAGGTCGCGGCGCCTGGAGGTGGACCAGATCCTGGGTACGGCGCACCCCTGTGCACAGGAGCACATGGTCACATGAGCACATGAGCACATGTGCACATGTGCACATGTGGGCATGTGGGCATCTGCCCGGCATCGACCTTAGCCGATCGCCTTCACCAGCCGCGCGGTGATGTCGGCCACGGAGCCCACGCCATCGATGGCGGTGAACTTGCCTTGTGCGGCGTAGTGGTCCTTGAGGGGGGCGGTCTTCTGCTCGTACTCGCGGATGCGGTTGCGGATGACGCTCTCGTCGCGGTCGTCGCTGCGTCCGCTGGTGGCGCCGCGCCCCAGGAGGCGCTGCACGAGCTCGGCCTCGGGCACTTCGAGGGCGAGCATGCGGGTGATGGGCTCGTTCTTGGAAGCGAGCATCTCGTCGAGGGCGACGGCCTGGGCCTTGGTGCGGGGGAAGCCGTCGAAGATGAAGCCGCGCGCGTGGAGGTTGTCCTCCATGGCGTTGCGGATCATGCCGATGACGATGTGGTCGGCCACGAGATCCCCGCGGTCCATGAGCTCCTTGGCCTGCACCCCGAGCTCGCTCTCGGCCTTGATCTCGGCGCGGAGCAGGTCGCCGGTGCTGAGGTGCACCAGCTGGTACCGGTCGATGAGGAAGGAGCTCTGGGTGCCTTTGCCGGCGCCGGGCGGGCCGAAGAGCACGAGGTTGAGCTTGCTCATGGGGTGGGTTCGGTGATGCGCCAGATGCCTGGCAGGTTGCGGCCCAGCCCGTCATGGTCGAGGCCGGAGCCCACCACGAAGGCGTTGGGGATGCGCAGGGCCACGTGCTCGATGGGCCAGGGGCGCGTGTAGGCCTCGGGCTTGAAGAGCAGGGCCGCCACGCTCACGCTGGCCGGATGGAGCCCGGAGAGCGCGTCCATGATGTGGGCGATGGTGCCGCCGGTGTCCACGATGTCCTCCACCACCACCACATGACGACCGTCCAGACGTTCGCTGAGGCCGATGAGCTGGGTGACGGTGCCGGTGCTGCTGGTGCCGTGGTAGCTGGCCACCTTGATGAAGGTGATCTCGCACTCCATCTCCAGCCGCTTCATCAGTTCGGCGGCGAAGAAGAAGGCGCCGTTGAGCACCCCGAGGAAGAGGGGCCGCTTGCCGGCGTAGCGTTCCTGGAGCGCGGCGGCCACACGGTCGATGGCGGCATGCAGGTCGGCCGCCGGGATGTAAGGCACGAACTCCTTGTCGTGCAGGCGGACGCGTGCGGCGGTGGCGGGCTCGGGCATGCGGTGGGCGCGGCGGAAGGGATGCGAAGGTAGGCAACCGGGCGGGGCCGGACATGGAGGCGGCCACGGCCTTTCCGCATACATTCGGCGCAATGCGCCGCGCGCTGTCCGCCCTCGCCCTGGTCCTCGCCTGCTCCGTGCACGCGGGCGGCGACAACCTGCCCGTGGGCGCGCGCATCACGGGCATGGGCCAGGCGGGCCTCACGCTGATCGACCTGTGGAGCGTGCAGCACAACCAGGCCGGGCTGGCGGGACTGACGAGGCCTGCCGCGGGCGTGTTCATGCAGCGGCACTGGCTGAGCGAGGCGCTGGACCATCAGGCCCTCGCCGTGGCCCTTCCGCTGGGCAAGGGCACCATCGCGGTGAACGCCAACACGCTGGGCTACGACCTTTACCGCGAGATGAAGGTGGGCCTGGCCTACGCCATGCGCTTCGGCGAAGGGCTCCGGATCGGCGTGCAGCTGGACTACCTCAGCGTGCGCCTCGGCGAAGGCTACGGCAGCCGCGCCATGGTCACCGGCGAGGTGGGCGTGCAGGCGCGCCTCACCGAGCGGCTGTGGGCCGGTGCACACCTCTACAACCCCTCGCGCGCCGAGCTCGGCGGCCCCTACGACGAGCGCGTGCCCACGGTGCTGAAGGCGGGTCTCGGCTACACCTTCAGCGACAAGCTGATCGTGACCGGCGAGGTGGTGAAGGACATCGACGAGGCCGAACGCTTCCATGCGGGGATCGAGTACCACCCGGTGAACGCACTGTTCCTGCGCACCGGGGTGAGCACCGGGCCCACGCAGGGCCACTTCGGAGTGGGCGTGCGGCTGAAGGGCTTCGACCTGGACCTGGCGGTGGCCTTCCGCAGCCTGCTCGGTCCCACCCCGCAACTGGGCCTCAGCTACCGGTTCCCATGAGGCGCACGGCCGTTGCGCTCCTCCTGTATGCGGGCGCGCTCACCACGGCGTGGGCGCAGGAGGACGACCAGGGCGTGCCGCGCGACCTCATCGAGCAGCGCATCGAGGCCGCCACCGAACAACTGGGGGACGACAGCGACCTGGACCTCACCAACCTGTTCGATGTGCTCACGGACCGCTACCGCGATCCCATCGACCTCAACCACACGGACGCCGAGGAGCTCAATAGCCTGGCGCTGCTCACCGACGTGCAGATCGGCGCCCTGTTCGCGCACATCCGGAAGAACGGCAAGCTGCTGAGCCTGTACGAGGTGCAGACGATCGACGCGTGGGACGCCCGTACGCTGGCGCTGGTGCGCCCCTTCATCACGGTGCGCGAGGACCCCTTGCGTTCGCGGGCCGGGCTGAAGGAGATCTTGCGCAACGGCGAGCACGAGGTGATGCTGCGCACGATCGTGAACGTCGAGGCGCGTCGGGGTGGCCTGGACCGCACCGGTCTCTTCGGCGGGCGCTACACCGACCCCGACGGCGATGACCTTCCGGACACGGGTGACGAGGTCGTGCGCGACAGCCTGCGCCGCGAGAGCCGCCTCTACCTGGGCGACCCGTACAAGCTCTACGCCCGCTACCGTTTCCGCTACCGCAACAACATCAGCGTGGGCATCACCGCCGAGAAGGACGAGGGCGAGGAGTTCTTCCGCGGCACGCAGCGGCAGGGCTTCGATTTCTACAGCGCACACCTCTTCCTGCGCCACTTCGGGCGGCTGAAGGCGCTGGCCGTGGGCGACTACCAGGCGCAGTTCGGGCTGGGCCTCACCTACTGGACGGGCCTCGCGTTCGCCAGCAAGTCGTCCTTCAGCCTCAACGTGAAGCGGAACGCGGCCGGGCTCGCCCCGTACACCAGCGTGAACGAGAACCTCTTCAACCGCGGTGTGGCGGCCACCATCGAACTGCACCGCGCGCTCGACCTCACCGTGTTCTACAGCCGGAAAGGGCTCGATGCCAACGTGCAGCAGGAGGTGGACACCAGCGACGTGGACGATGCGCAGGTGAGCTTCAGCAGCTTCCAGGAGGACGGCTACCACCGCACCTTCAACGAGCTGGAGAAGAAGGACGCGATCCTGGAGCAGGCCTACGGAGGGCACCTGCGCTACCGGCGCCGCACCTTCAGCTGGGGGCTCACCGGAGCGCACGTGGGCTACGACGTACCGCTGACCCGGACGCTACGGCCCTACAACCGCTTCGAGTTCAACGGGCAGGAGAACACCACGGTGGGCAGCGACTTCAGCTGGCTGTTCCGCAATGCGAGCTTCTTCGGCGAGGTGGCCGCCAGCCTGCCGCAGGCCGATGGCAACACCGGTTGGGCGCTGAACCTCGGCACCCTGGTGGCGCTGGACCGGCGCGTGACCCTGGCCCTGCTGTACCGCGACTACCAGCGCGATTTCCACGGGCTTTACAGCGTGGGCTTCGCCGAGGGCGGCAACCCGTGGAACGAACGAGGGCTGTACACGGGCATCGAGGTGCGGCCCGACCGGCGGTGGACGATCAACGCCTACTTCGACCAGTACCGGTTCCCGTGGCTGCGCTATCAGGTGAACGGTCCGAGCGATGGGCACGATGTGCTGGCCCAGGTGACGTGGCGACCGAGCAAACAAGTGGAGGTCTATCTGCGCGGCCGGCACGAACAGAAGGGCTACAACAGCGACGCCCCGGTGGACGGCATCGATCCGCTGGTGCGCCGGCGACAGACCAACTGGCGGCTGAACGCCACCTACCGGGTGAGCCCCTCGGTGAGCCTGCGCACGCGGGTGGAGGTGGTGGACGTGCAACGCGGCGACAGCCCGGTGGAGCATGGCTTCATCGTGTACCAGGACCTGGTGCACCGGCCCTTGCGCAGCTGGTGGGAGCTCTCCCTGCGCTTCGCGCTCTTCGACACCGACGGCTACGATGCCCGGCTCTACGCCTATGAGAACGACCTCATCGGCGTGTTCAGCATCCCGCCCTACTACGGTCGCGGCATGCGCTGGTACGGCATGCTGCGCCTCACCCCGCTGCGCCGTGTGGACGTATGGCTGCGCTACGGGGCCTTCATCTTCCAGGAGACCGACCGCATCAGTTCCGGCCTGCAGGAGATCGCGGGCGACACGCGGAGCGACGTGAAGGTGCAGGTCCGGGTCCGCTTCTGAACGCGATGGGCGCACGGCACATCACCCTGGACACCGGGCATCCCGAAGCGCGCTTCAGCGCCACGGAACGTCCGCGGATCGTGTTGCGGCAGGCCTTCTTCGCCACCACCGACCCCGGCTGGCAACGGCGTTTGAACCGGGCCGCGCTGATCGTCACCACCCGGGCCTATGACGACCGTGGGCGGGAGCTGGTGGCGGACCACCAGGTGTTCCGCTTCAGCGTGTTGTTCAATCCCACCTGGCCCGATCCGCTGTTCCGCAACATCCGCAACTGGACCTACGTGCCGGTGGAGCTGCGCGCGGACGCCCCGCCGGTGATGGGCTGGTTGATGGAACTTCGGTTGCGCGACCTGCGGCTGGGCCCGGACGAGCGGATGGAGGTGGTGTTCCTTGGGTGAAGCACGAAGCCCCCCGACACCGGTCGGAGGGCTTCGATGACGCCGTGAGTCGGAACTTACTTCGGCTCAGGCGCGGGCGTGGCCTCGGCCTTCGCTCCGGCCTTGCCGGCGCAGCAGCCGGCCTTGGCGGCACCGGAGCAACCGGCGGCCTTGGCATCGCCATGGGCGCCGTGCTCGCCATGGGCCTCACCATGGGCCTTGTGATCGTGACCGGCGCTGGCGGCCTTGGCATCGGCGCTTGCTCCGGCCTTGCCGGCGCAGCAGGCCGCACCAGCGGCCTTCGCGCCACCGGCGCATGACGCGGCCTTCGTCTCACCGGAAGGCGCGATGGTGGTCGCAGGCGCGACGGCGGTGGCCTTTTCAGGGCTCTCCGGGGCCACGGCCGTGGCCTTCTCGGTGGCCACCTTCTCGGTGGTGGTGCTTTGTGCGGTGGCCGTGGCCAGGAAGGCCAGGGCGGCGGCAACGCTCAAGAGGATGCGCATGGGATGGGGTCTGATTTGAACGCAAGGTAAGCCATTCCCATGCCAGAAGGCCCGGTCGCCTGTTAAGGCTTGTGAACCATGAGGCCTGCACCCGTGTTCCGGAGGGAGCGTCTATCTTTCCGCTCGACCAATCCTCCACCCATGGACCGTCGCAACTTCCTGCTCGCGGGCTGCAAGGCCTGCGCCGCCCTGGCCGCCGTGCCCGCCCTCGCCTCCCTCGAAAGCTGTTCCTCCGGCAAGACCGCCGCAGCGGGCTCCTCCGCCTCCGCCGCCCTGGCCGTGGAGAACGGCGTGCTCTCGATCCCGATGTCCAGCCTGTCCGACGGTGTGGGCATGGTGAGCGCCAAGGGGCTTGGGGACAAACTGTACATCAGCAAGAGCGCTGACGGCGCATACAAGGCTCTTGTACTGAGCTGCCCGCACAAGGGCGGACCCGTGAAGCCCGATGGCGACAAACTGGTGTGCGGTTGGCACGGCAGCGCCTTCGACATGGACGGACAGGTGACCAAGGGCCCTTCGCAGCAAGGGCTGAAGACCTACCCGGTCGAGGTGGCCGGTGATGTGCTGAAGGTCCGCGTGGCCTGACCGGACAGGTTCACCCGCCTCGACGGGCGGCCTTCTTCCTGCGCTTCTCCGCCACGGCCGGGTCCAACGTGAAGGTGATCGGCAACCGGAACAGGACGCGGACGGGCCGTCCGTCCATGGTGGCCGGCGTCCAGGGGGGAAGGCTGCGCACCACGCGGACGGCCTCGGCGTCCAGGAGGGGGTGCACGGGACGGGGCACCCACACGCTGTCCACCCGGCCGTCCTTCTCCACCACGAAGTGCACCATCACGCGGCCGGTGATGCCCTCCCTGAGCGCTTCCTTCGGATAGTCGGTCTCGTGCCGGACCCTCCGGTACAGCTCCGCCTCGCCACCGGGGAAGGCCGGCATCACCTCGACCGGGGTCATCACCGTGCTGTCCTTGCGGAAACCCCGCTCGAACAGCGCCTGTCCGGCATCCGCATCGGAACGCACGGGGACGGCACCCTCCTGCGCCGCCAGGATCAAGGGGCCCCAGAGGACCATCAACAGGTGCGGTGCGCGCATGGTCGATCAAAGTTAGCCCGCCCCGCACGGAGCCAGCTACATTCGCCACGGCCCGGACCATGTGCACATGAGCACATGCCCCCACGGGCACATCGGTCCATGTCCAACGTCTACTATCCCGACTACCTCCAGCTTGACAAGATCCTCGGCGCGCAGGCCCTGGAGAGCGACAAACGCGGGCAGCACGCGCACGATGAGATGCTCTTCATCGTGATCCACCAGGCCTACGAGCTCTGGTTCAAGCAGGTGCTGCATGAGGTGGGCAGCGTGATCACCCTGTTCGCCGACCACCATGTGGACGACAACAATGGCGAGCTGAACATCGCCGTGCACCGCCTGCAGCGCGTGAAGACCATCCTCGATGTGCTGGTGCACCAGATGGACATCATGGAAACGATGACGCCGCTGGACTTCCTGGACTTTCGCGACATGCTCCGTCCGGCGAGCGGCTTCCAGAGCATGCAGTTCAAGGTGCTCGAGGCACGGCTCGGCCTGCGCATGGAGGCGCGGTTCGGGAAGCAGTACTACACCAGCCAACTGAAGCCCGAGCACAAGGCGGAGATCGAGGCGTTGGAGCGACTGCCGACCCTGCTGGAACTGGTGAACGCCTGGTTGGAGCGGATGCCCTTCCTGGAGGAGCGGTACTGGCCCCAGGGCGGGACCGGGTTCTTCGACCAGCTGGAGCGGATCTACGATGCGAGCCTGGTGCAGGGCGAGGAGGGCAACGCGGCGTTGTGGCGGAAGATCTTCGTCGAGGGATCGCCGGAGCGGAAGCTGAGCGCGAAAGCGTGCCGAAGCGCCCTCTTCATCATGCTCTACCGCGACGAGCCCATCTTCCAGCAGCCGTTCCGGTTCCTGGAGGCGTTGCTCGACATCGACGAGGCCATGGCGGCGTGGAGGGGCAGGCACCTCAACATGGTGCACCGCATGATCGGCCTGCGCGTGGGCACCGGGGGCAGCACGGGGAAGGCCTACCTGCGCGGTGCCATGGACAGCCACTACATCTTCAGCGAGGTGGCGGACCTGAGCAGCTTCCTCTTCGAGCGGCGCAAACTGCCACCCCTGCCGGCGCAGGTGAAGGACGTGCTGCGCTTCAAGGCCTGATCAGTCCACGGGCACCGCGTCGAACAGGCCGTAGTAGCTGTCGCGCTGGGCGGCTTCACGCCGCGCCACCTCGCGCACGGCCGGCACCTGCAGCCAGTTCTCCATGCCGTTGCGCCAGGCCAGCCAGATGGCGGTGTCGATGCGGCCCCGGGTGTACCAGAAGTACTCTTCGGCGCAGAGGTTGAGGTAATCCAGGATCACGCGGTCCGGATCGCCGTCGCCGAAGCTGCCCTTCTGGATCGCGAGCAGATCGCCGTTCAGACGGTCGTAGCGGGCGTTGAACGCGGTGAACAGGTCCTGCATCACCTTGTCGCGCTGCAGCCAATAGTTGAGCAGGCCGATGTACACCGTGGCGCACGCGCCGATCATGCCCAGCGCGATGGTGCCGTCGAGGTCGCCCATCACCTGCCCCCACCACAGGATGCCGAAGGCCACCGCCAGGAAGACCAGGGTGGCCACGGTGGTGCGCCGGCGGCGCAGGTCGCGGACGGTGACGGCGGGCATGGGGCAAAGGTCGCACGCGGCCGCGATGGTCGTAGCTTCACGGTACAGCACCCACGCCATGCGCCCGATCCGCCATCTCCTTCCCATCACCCTCATCCTGTTCACCACGGTGAGGACGGCCCTTGCCCAAGTGCAGGTGAACCCGCAGGTGGGCCTGCTGTCCCAGACCCTGCAGGGCGATCCGAACAACGGGGACTACAAGGGCAACGCGGGCTGGCAGGCCGGGCTGGATGTGCGACTGGGGCGGCGGCTGTACTTCCAGCCCGGGCTGCACATCGGCCGTCAGGCGACGGTCGTGCAGATGCAGGTGCCCCTGCTCCTGGACACCTTCCTGGTGGAGAACGACCTGGTGCGCACCGTGTTGAAGGCCAAGGCGCTCGTGGGCTTCAACCTGGTGCACAAGGACGGTTTCAAGCTGCGATTGAACGCAGGCCCCAGCTATGACCTGCTCTTGAGCGTGGACAACAGCAACGAGGACATCGCGTGGAACAGGGACGACCTGACGGCCGGTTCGTTCAACCTGGACGCGGGTCTCGGCCTGGACATCTGGTTCGTCACCGTGGAGGGGGGCGTGAGCGCGGGACTGAGCAAGGTGCTCGCTGACGGCGGGTTGAACGACCTCTATGACGACCCGCGGAACCTGACGTGGTACGCTTCGGCGGGCATCGTGCTGGGCCGCAGCATGCGTTGAGCTTAGAGCACGAAGCGCTGGCCCTTGTGCGGGATCGCGATGTTGTGGTGGCCCGCCGCCGCGAGCCGCTCCTGAAGCCCGTTGAGGCTTGCGGTGATGCCGTGCACCAGGAAGAGCTGGCGCACTCGGGCGGGGTCCTGGCAGCCGAGGTAGCGCACCAGCTCGCCACGGTCGGCATGGGCACTGTAGAACTCCATGCGCAGCACGGCGGCCTTCACGGTCACGGGCTCACCGAAGATGTGCACCACCTGATGACCGCTGAGGATGTCGTGCCCCAGGGTACCGGGTGCGCAGAAGCCGACGGCCAGCACGGTGTTGCGCGGGTTGGGCAGGCTGTGGCGCAGGTGGTGGCGGATGCGACCGGCCTCCATCATGCCGCTGGCCGCGATGACGATGCAGGGCTCCTGCCGGGCGTTGAGCTGCTTGCTGCGCTCGGGGTTGCGCACGAACTCCACCCCGGGGAAGCTGAACAGGTCGGCGTCGTGCTCCAGCTCGGCCCGCACCTCAGGTCGGAAGGAAGCGCTGTGCTGGCGCACGATCCCCGTGGCGCTGATCGCCAGCGGGCTGTCCACGAAGACCGGGATGCGGGGCAGGCGGCCCTGGTTGCTGAGCCCGTTGAGCGTGTAGAGGATCTCCTGCGTCTTGCCGATGCTGAACGCGGGGATGAGCAGCTTGCCGCGGCGCTCCACGCAGGCCTCGGTGACGTGGCGCAGCAGTTCCTCCTCGGCCTCCGCGATGCCGGGGTGGTCGCGGTCGCCATAGGTGCTCTCGCACACGATGACATCGGCCTGCGGGAACGGTGCGGGCTCGGGGAGCAGGCGGTCCACGTAACGGCCCACATCACCGGTGAAGGCGAGGCGCAGGACCCGGTCGCCATCGTCGATGGTGAGGTGCACCGCGGCACTGCCGAGGATGTGGCCCGCCTCCGTGAAGGTGCAGGTGATGCCCGGCACCACCGGGAACGCCCTGTTGAGGTCATGCGCCTCGAAGCGCTGCAGGGCCGGCGGCACCTCGTCCACCGTGTACAGCGGGCCCGGCTCGTCGAGCGTGCGTCCCTGACGCTTGGCGCGCTTGAGGTCATAGGCATGGTCGGCCTCCTGGATCCGCGCACTGTCCTCCAACATGATGGCGCAGAGGTCGCGCGTGGCCGGGGTGCTGTGGATGGGCCCGTGGAACCCCTCGACCACCAGGCGCGGCAGCAGCCCGCTGTGATCGATGTGGGCGTGGCTGAGCACCACCGCGTCCACCCCGCCGGGGTCGAAACCGAAATGCCGGTTGGGGTCGCCCTTCGACCGGCCCACGGCCTCGCCTTGGAACATGCCGCAGTCCAGGAGCACACGGTGAACAGCGCCATCGCGATGCTGCACCTCCAGCAGGTGCTTGCTCCCGGTCACCGTGCCGGCGGCCCCGTGGAAGGAGAGGGAAACGGCCATGGGTGCAAGCTACACAGCCCACGCATGCGCGATGCTCGCCGGCATCAGGGGATGCCCGGCCGCTCGGGGAAGCGCGACATCAGGTCGTAGTACGGCTCCATCAGGTGGTGCATGAAGACCTTGTTCGGGTCGTCCACGAAGCGCGCCCGGTAGGCGGCATCGGGCCGCAGCACCACGAAGGGGCCCGTGCGCACGAAGTGGGTGCCCTCGGGCAGTTCGGGGGGGGTGTAGCCCGGCAGTTCCTTGGCGGCCATGCGGCCAATGGTGCGGCCGAGCACGCGGTGGTAGTTGCGGCGCGCCTTGCGGGTGGGCCGGTCCAGGCGGTTGAACAGGATGCGCAGACCGAGGTCCTGCGGGAACGGCAGCGACCGGATGGCCTTGCGGGCGTTGCGGAAGGGGTTCACCGGGTTGAAGTCGTCCACCGTCTGCACGGTGACGGGCACTTCGGGCACCCAATCGGCGCTGTTCACAACGTTCATGGCCCATCCATCGCGGTGGGTGGCCTCATAACCGTAGGCGAAGGGCAGGTTGCCAGGTTTGGGCGCGGCGCTGCAGTAGGTCTTCATCACCAGGTCGGCGGACAGGCGCCCCACGGCCCGCAGGTGCCACAGGTGCGCGGTGAGGAGATACGTGATGGCCCCGCCCTGGCTGTGGCCGCAGAGAATGAGCTGGCGTGTGCCCGAGGCGACCAGCGAATCGATGGCCGGCAGGATGCTGCGCTGCAGATGACCCAGACCGATGAGCCAGCCCAGGTGCACGCGCGCAGCGGGGTCGTCGCTCAGGGAATAGCGGAAGGGCTCGCCACCGTCGAGGTCCAGTTCGCCCTGGGCGGGCACGAGCACCGCGTGGAAGTTCTCCATCCAGCTGGCCAGTTGGGCGGTGGTGCCCCGCACCACCACGGCCGCGGTGCCGGCGCCGTCCGTGTACAGGTCCCATCGGTTCTCCAATCCCACCACCGGGCTCTTCCAGGCCAGGGTGAACCGTTCGGGCTTCGGCAGGTTGAAGCCTTCCATGGTCGTATCCGCCTGGGCGGCGAACACCCGGAGCAGCTCCGTGTACTCGGCCTTGTCGAAGCCGGGCCGCAGCTGCGCCTGGCAGAGCGTGTGGGCCGCCGAGGCGGCCAGCAGGAGCATGAGTCGGCGCATGATGGTGGCGAAGGTCCGAAGGAACGCTCGGGCGGCCACACCGGTTCATGGTCCGTGCGGCGCGAAGGTGACCGGAAGCGCCTCCTATCTTGTGCGCATCCCGACCGATGCGCCTCCCCCGACACCGCTTCGACCGGTCAACGGAACGTTCACCGTTGCCCCCGCTCCGACCGACCGCAACGCGCGTCCGCCCGCTCCTTCTTCTGGCGTTGCTGCTGCCACTGACCGCGCTGGCGCAGCAGTTCAAGCTGCGCGGCGTGGTGAGCGATGCCGGCAGTGGCGAGACGCTCATCGGTGCCACCGTGGCCCTGAAGGGCACGAAGGCCGTGACCCAGACGGACCTTGACGGACGGTTCGAGCTGCTGGTGAACGAGCTGCCGCCTTACGTGCTGGTGATCAGCTACGTGGGCTTCACCGACCTGGAGGTGGAGGTGAAGAGCCCCGATCAGGAGCTGAAGTTCAAGCTGAGCGCGGACCAAGTGCTTCTGCAGGAGGCCGAGGTGGTGGGCAGCCGCATCAGTGAGAAGCAGAAGCAGGCTCCGCTCACGGTGGAGAGCATGGACATCATCGCCATCCGAGAGGCGCCGAGCGGCGATTTCTACGAGAGCCTGGGCACCTTGAAGGGAGTGGACATGACGGCCGCGAGCTTCGGCTTCAAGGTGATCAACACGCGCGGTTTCAACAGCACCAGCCCGGTGCGCAGCCTGCAGCTGATCGATGGGGTGGACAACCAGAGCCCGGGCCTGAACTTCAGCCTGGGCAACTTCCTGGGGGCAAGCGACCTGGACGTGATGAAGGTGGACGTGATCGCCGGGGCGAGCAGCGCGTTCTACGGTCCGGGCGCCTTCAACGGGGTGATCAACATGACCACCAAGAGCCCGTGGGCCTTCCCAGGGTTGAGCGTGAGCGCGAAGGCCGGGGAGCGTGACCTGCTTGAAGGAGCCGTGCGCTGGGCCCAGGTCTTCAAGAACAAGGAGGGTCGCGACCGCTTCGCGTACAAGCTGAACCTCTTCGCCATGCGGGCCGAGGACTGGTATGCCGAGAACTACGACCCCACCAGCAACAGCCCGACGGGGGTGGGCAACCCGGGTCGCTACGACGCGGTGAACAGCTACGGTGATGAGTGGGTGACCGCGAACAATGATTTCAGCGTCTCCCTGTTCAGCCGACGACAGTATCCGGGACTCGGGCTCTTCCTTCGACCCGGCTATCGCGAAGTGGACCTGGTGGACTATGGCACGAACAACCTGAAGGCGGGCCTGAGCCTGCATTACCGGATAACCGACAGCGTGGAAGTGCAGGTCGCGACCAACTACAGCCGCGGGAGCACGGTGTACCAAGGCGACAACCGGTACCGGCTGGAAGGCGTGCAGTTCTTTCAGCACCGCCTTGAGCTCCGCCAGGAAGGGCGCTGGTTCTTCCGGAGCTATGTGACCCATGAGGATGCCGGTGACACGTACGACATCTACACCACCGGCCTTCGCCTTCAGGAGGCGAGCGGCGTCACCACGGAATGGAACATCCGCTACTTCACCCTGTGGGAGACCTGGATCAAGCCGTTGCTGAACGCCACACAGCCGGGATATCTGACCCCTTCGGAGGCCATCGCACAAGGCATCACCACGCAGGAGGCCTATGATGCCTACCTGACACAGTTCGTGGCGGACAACACCGCCCTGTTCAGCGGGTACCATCAGCTGGTCGCCGACAGCATCGACCGCACGGACAACACGGAGCTCGACCCCGCCTACCAGGTGGGCACCGATCGGTTCGACGACAAGCTGGACGAGATCCGCTCACGGCGCTTCACCGAAGGGGGCTCGCGGTTCTTCGACCGGTCGGCCCTGTACCATGCCATGGGCGAGTACCGGTTCAAGCCACGGTTCGCGGAGATCACCGTGGGCGGCAACGGTCGGTTGTACCGGCCCAACAGTGCGGGCACCATCTTCAAGGACACGGCGGACATCGTGATCACCAACTGGGAAGTGGGGGGATATGCGGGCCTGGAGAAGAAGATCGTCCAGGACAAACTGCGCCTGGCCCTGACGGTGCGGGTGGACAAGAACCAGAACTTCGAGCCACAGGTCTCCCCGGCCCTGAGCGCGGTGTACACGCCGAACCCCGATCATGTGGTCCGGGTGAGCGTGAGCCGCGGGGTGCGCAATCCAACGCTGGCCGACCAGTACCTCTACTACAATGTGGGCCGCGCCATCCTGCTGGGCAACATCGAAGGCCAGTTCGAGGAAGGCCGCGACAGCCTGATCACCATCGAAAGCTTCAATGATTACCGCAGCTCGCCCACCCTGCTGGAGGGGCTGGAACAGCTGGAGTACTTCAATGTGGACCGGATCCGCCCGGAGAAGGTGCTGACCGTGGAGGCGGGTTATCGGGGCACGCTGAAGGAGAAGTTCTACGTGGACGCCAGCGGCTATACGAGCTGGTACACGGACTTCATCGGCTACCTGATCGGCATCGATGGCAGCTTCGATCAGGTGACCGGCTTCCCACAAGAGCTCCAGGTGTACCGCGTGGCGGCGAACAGCACGAGCACAGTGCGGACGTTGGGCGGCAACCTGGGGGTGAACTACTACCGCAAGCGGATGACCTACAGCGTGAACTACAGCTACAACCGCTTGATCGCCGGCGAGGACGACCCGATCATCCCGGCCTTCAACACCCCGCTGAACAAGTTCAATGTGGGCTTCACGGGACATGACCTGCGGATCCCCTGGACCGACCGCCGTGACCTGGGCTTCGGCATCAACTACAAGTTCGTGGAGGGCTTCACCTTCGAGGGCTCGCCGCAGTTCACCGGCGCCATTCCGAGCTACGACATGGTGGACGCCCAGGTGAACGTGAAGTTCCCGAAGCCCGGACTGACCGTGAAGGTGGGTTGCAGCAACCTGTTCGGGATCGTCCCCTTGTTCGACGAACGTGTACCGGATGACGAGCGGCTGGAGCGGATGTGGACGAACGATGTGTACCTGGTGTACGGCGGACCGGCAGTGGGCCGGTTGGGGTACCTGCAGCTCATCTACGAGCTGGACCGGCGGTGACGGGGGGCGGAGGTGGAACCGGGCCGCTCCCGAACATATGTATGGCCATACATACTTCCCTCCGGCATTCAACAGGGCTGCTCGAACCACTGAAAGCCGCGCGCAATGGGGGCGCATGTTGTCTGAGAGGCTGCTCTGGCCCCCTGGATATATGTATGGCCATACATACGTTCGACAACGGTCATCGCGCAGGCCTGACACGCACCGATCCGCACCAATAGCGGGGTTCAGACCTGGATCAGCCGGTTTCCGGTCATCAGCCAACGTATGTATGGCCATACATACGTCATGGATGATCCACCAATGGCTCGAAGCGCTCCGGCCCTCTCATCGACCCGAGCACCAGCGCAGACCCATCCGCTCACAGAACACCCACGCTGCGGCGGATACCTCTGGGAAGCACCAGTCGAACAGCGACCAAGTGCCGAACGAGGTGGTGGGTTGTCGCGGTCGTCGATCCGAAGTATGTATGGCCATACATACTTCCGTGCCCTGCCTCCCCAGCAACACAGGTCCATCCCTATCTTCGGAACCTGATCAAACCCAGGATCCATGAAACGAGCCCTACCCTTGCTTCTGCTCGGACTGCCGACGTTGGCCGCGGCCCAGCAGCGCTACATCGACGAGGTGTTCACCGACGCACAGGTGGTCATCACACCCAACGTGCCCTTCGGCACCAACATCGACTTCCTCACCAGCAACCTGGCCAGCCCGAACGTGCCTTCAGAGGTCACGCAACTGCAGACCCTGGTGAGCACCCAGCAGCCGATTCCGGCTCCCTTCTTCGACCCCACGGACGGCAGCACGGCGGTGAAAGTGCGCACGCTGCGCATGGACATCTACGAACCCGACCAGAACGTGGATGCCGTGACCGAGCGGCCGATGGTCCTCTACATCCACACGGGCAACGCGCTGCCTCCGCCGCAGAACGGCAGCCCGGTGGGCACGCGCACGGACAGCTGCGCCGTGGAGGTCTGCAAACGCATGGCGCGCCGCGGCTACGTGGCCGTGAGCATGAGCTACCGCCTGGGATGGAACCCCCTGGCCGCCACCGAGGAGGAGCGTCGCGGGCAGCTGCTCAACGCCATCTACCGGGCCATCCACGACGTGCGTCAGTGCGTGCGCACGCACAAGGCCGAAGCGGCCGCGGCCAACACGTACGGCATTGATGCCGACAAGATCATCGTGCTCGGTGAGGGCACCGGTGGCTACATCGCGCTGGCGCACACCACGCTGGACAAGGGCAGCGAGCTCTTCGTGGAGAAGTTCCGACCCGACCCCTTCAACCCGAACGTCAGCTATGTCGACACCAATGCCGTCGGGAACCTGGCCGGCCTGAACGGCCAGCTCACCCTCTATCGTCCGAACGGGTTCGATCATGAAACGCACTTCTGTGTGAACATGGGCGGCGCGCTCGCCGACACCACCTGGGCTGAGGCGGGTGATGCTCCGATGGTGGCCTTCCATACGGTCTTCGACCCCTTCGCCCCCTTCACTTACGGCATCGTGATCGTGCCGACCACCGGCGGGCCGGTGGTGGACGTGCCCGGCAGCAACTACTTCATCCCGTGGGTGAACGACCTCGGCAACCAGACGAGCTTTGCCAACCTGTCCAATGATCCGTTCACCGCGCGTGCGCGGTCGCTCTACGGACAGACGATCGATGGGGTCACCATTTCCACCGGCGCGGAAGGTCTGTTCCCCGTTCTCCGTCCCCGTTGGACCCCCCCGGCCAGCGATGAGGCCAGCCCCTGGCAGTGGTGGGACCCCAACAGCGCGGCTGCGACGGCCGTGATCCCGGGCCTGGGCATCACCACCCACCAGGCCAGCCTGGCCAGCAACCCCGACATGAGCGGGGCCAAGGGCCGCGCCTACCTGGACACGGTGATGGGCTACATGAACCCCCGCATCGTCTGCGCCCTTCAGCTCGGCCCGTGCGCGCTGGGGACACCGGACTGCCTGGGCGTGATCGACGGCCCCGACCAGCCGGGGCAACCTTGCGATGATGGCAACGCCAACACCATCAACGATGCTTGGACCGCCAATTGCGATTGCGTGGGACAGCCGGTCGGCATCGCCGAACCCGCAGCGGCGGCGGCTCTGGTGATCGCCCCCAACCCGGCCATCGATGCCGTGCGCATCAGCAGCCCTGCAGGCAAGGTGTTGAGCTACACCCTCCATACGCCGGATGGCCGTTTGGTGCGCAACAGCACGGTGAACGCCGACGTCATCGTCCTTCAGCGCAGTGAACTGGACGGGGGGGCGTACTTCCTCACCCTCGAGTTCGCAGAAGGTCGCGCCGTGCGCCGCATCGCGTTCAACTGATCCATCACCCGACCGTGTTGGGAAGGGCCGTCCTCCGGGGCGGCCCTTCTCCGTTCCTGCCCGAGCGCCCGATCAGGTCCGGCCTCATCCCCCACCTTTGTCGACGCCATGGAGAAGATCACCGAAAGCCCATCGCTCTACAACGACCTCGAGCGCATGAGCACCACCGAGCTGCTCGGCCACATCAACACGGAGGACCGCCGCGTGCCCGAGGCCGTGGGACGTGTGGTTCGGGAGATCGCGACCCTGGTGGAGGCCATCGCCGTACGCATGCACCGCGGTGGGCGCCTCTTCTACCTCGGTGCGGGCACCAGCGGACGGCTCGGCATCGTGGACGCCAGCGAATGCCCGCCCACCTTCGGGGTGCCGCATGGCCTGGTCGTGGGGCTCATCGCGGGTGGCGACCGGGCGATCCGCAAAGCGGTGGAATTCGCCGAGGACGACCGCGAACAGGGCTGGAAAGACCTCCAGGAGCACGCCATCGGTGCGGACGATACGGTGGTCGGCATCGCGGCCAGCGGAGGCACGCCCTATGTGGTGGGCGCCTTGGAGAGCTGTCGGCGACATGGCATCCTCACGGCCTGCATCACCTGCAACCCGGGCGCTCCGATCACCGTGGTCAGCGACCACCCGATCGTGGTGGTGGTGGGGCCCGAGTTCGTCACGGGCAGCACCCGGATGAAGAGCGGCACCGCGCAGAAGCTCGTGCTGAACATGATCAGCACCGCCGTCATGATCCGGCTTGGACGCGTGAAGGGCAACCGCATGGTGGACATGCAGCTCAGCAACGTGAAGCTCATCGACCGCGGCACGCGCATGGTGATGGAGGGCCTCGGCATCGGCTATGACGAGGCCAACGCCCTGCTCAAGCAGCACGGCAGCGTGCGCCGGGCGATCGACGCCGGCAGACGGTAGCGTTACTCCTCCAGGAAGTCCATATCCGTGTGGAAGGTCTCCCGCACACGGAAGGTGGCCCAGAAGGCCGCGCCGATGCACACCAGGCCCACTACGAGCGCACCGGTGATGTTGCCCAGCGGCAGCGCCATGTACTTGAAGGTGTTGGTGACGGGCAGCACGGCGCCGCGCACGAAGTTCGGCGTGGTGGTGGCCACCGTGCTCCGGATGTTGGTGCCGAACTGCTCACCGGCCACGGTGACGAAGATCACCCAGTAGCCGGTGGCCGTGCCCAGGGCCAGGCACATCCAGTTGTAGGCCGCGATCGAGGCGCCGCGCATGCCGAACAGGAACAGCAGGGTCAGCACCAGGTTGGCGGTCAGGTAGATGAGGATCACCTTGCGCCGGCTCCGCATCAGTTGGCTGAGCAGCCCGCTCAACAGGTCACCGATGCTGAGGCCGATGTACGCGTACTTGATCGCCTCGCCGTTGATGCGCTTCAACCCCTCGGCGTCCAAGGCACTGGTGTCGATGCCCAGCTCAGGCACGAACACGTCCTGACTGAGGCTGACGAGCACCCCGATGACGTACCACACGGGCACGCCGATGAGGATGCAGCCGATGTAGCGCACAAAGCGGCCCCGGTCGTTGAACAGCAGGCGCAGGTCGCCTTTGCGGACCGCACGTCCGCGCACCTCCTGGAACAGCCCGCTCTCGAAGGTGCCCACGCGCATCACCAGCAGCACCAGGCCCATCAGGCCGCCCACGAGGTAGGTGATCTGCCAGCTCATCAGTTCCCGGCCCGTCATCGACGTCCAGATGCGCCCGAACCAGGCGCCCTTGTCGGCCACTTCGGCGGCGAACACCGCCCCCAGCGCGCCGAAGGTCACCACGATGAGCGTGCCGTAGCCGCGTTTGTCACGCGGCAGGGTCTCGGTGATCAGCGTGATGCCGGCGCCCAGCTCACCGGCCAGCCCCACACCGGCGATGAAGCGCACGATGGCGTACACGGTGAGGTCGTAGGTGAAGGCGTTGGCGATGTTCGCGGCACTGTACAGCAGGATGCTGCCGAAGAGCACGGTGATCCGGCCCTTGCGGTCGCCCCACACGCCCCACAGGATGCCGCCTACCAGCATGCCCAGCATCTGCCAGTTGAACAGGTCGATGCCCACGTCCTTGATGCGCGGGTCCCCGGCGCCGAGGATGAACTCCAGGCTCTCCCGCTTCACCACGTTGAAGAGCACCAGGTCGTAGATGTCCACGAAGTAGCCCAGCGCGGCCACCACGACCAGCAGGAGCGAGCGACCGGGAAAGATGTGCTTCATGCGTCGGGGCGAAGGAAACGGAACGCAGCGCACGGTGCAAGCCGCATGACATGAACGACCTTCGCGCATGCGCTGCGTCCTGACCCTGACGGCCTTGCTCCTCCCGTTCGCGATGCCCGGGCAACGGGCAGCGATGCCCATGCCGTATGACCTGCGGCATCCGGCCCAGGTGATCACCCTGCCCGACCGGCTCATGGAAGTGAGCGCGCTGACCGATGTGGACCAGGGCACCGTGGCCTGCGTGCAGGATGAGGCGGCGACCCTGTATTTCATCGGACTGAAGGAAGGCCGCGTACTTCGGACCGAGGTGTTCGACGGCCCCGGGGACATGGAAGGACTGACCCGTGTGCGCGACTGCTATCTGGCCTTGCGCAGCGATGGGCTCATCCACCGGTTGCGCCTGCTGGGCGGACGATGGAGCAGTGTGGACACCTTCCGGCTGGACCTGCCCCACCGCAACATCGAAGGCCTCGGGTTCGATGACAGCACCGGCATGGTGCTCGTGGCTCCGAAGGACATCGCCAAGGGCGGGCCGGATGTCCGGGATGTTCGCGTGGTGCATGCCTTCGACCCCGACGACCCCTTGCACCGCTGCGTGCCGATGGTGGAGCTCTCGGTGGCTGCCCTGGTCCGGCAGGCCCTGGCCCTTGGCCTCCCCATCCCGGAGCGGGTCACGCAGCAGGGGCGTACCGTGCCTGCGCTCAAACTACGCCTCTCCTCGGTGGCGGCCCACCCTCGGAGCGGTCATTTCTACCTGCTCAGTGCGGTCGACAGGACATTGACCGTCGTGGACCGGGAGGGCCGCCTGGTGGACCTCGCCGTGCTCGATGCGGACGTTCTCCCCAAGCCGGAGGGGATCACCTTTCTGCCCGATGGCGAGCTTGTGCTCAGCAGCGAGGGCCAGGGGCGCACACCGGTGATCGCGCGCTTCCCCATGCAGGTCCGGGAGTGAGCTCAAGCACCCTTCATCGGTGCGCCGCACTGCGGACAGTACCGCGCATCGTCCTGCACATCGCCCGCTCCGCAGGTCGTGCAGGTCAGCACCCGGCGCTGGCGTTCCTGCCGGGCGATCTCCGCACTGACGATGCCGGTGGGGATGGCGATGATCGCATAGCCCAGGATCATGATCGCAGAGGCCAGGGCCTGGCCCAGCGCCGTTCGCGGGGCGATGTCGCCATAGCCCACCGTGGTCAAGGTGACGATGGCCCAGTAGATGCTGCGCGGGATGCTGGTGAACCCATGGGACGGGCCTTCCACGAGATACATCACGGTGCCGAACACGGTGACAAGGGCCAGCACCGCCAGGGTGAACACGATGATCCGGTGTCGGCTTGCATACAACGCCAGCAGCAGATGCGAGGCCTCCCGCGTGTAGGTGGTCAGGCGCAGGATGCGGAACACCCGCGTCAGGCGGATGGCCCTGATGATGCTCAGCGCCTGGGTGCCGGGAGCGAGCAGGCTGACGTACGTGGGCAGTGCGGCCAGCAGGTCCACCAGGCCATAGAAGCTCAGCACGTAGCGCCGGCGATCGCGGCTCACCCACACGCGCACTGCATATTCGATGGTGAACAGGACGGTGACGGTCCATTCCGCCGCCATCAGCCATGGACCGTATCGGACGCGTACCTCATGCACGCTCTCCAGCAGCACCAGGGCCACGCTCAACAGGATGGTCCACAACAGCACCACGTCGAACAACCGCCCGGCACGGGTGTCCGTGCCGAACACGATGCGCTCCAGGCGTTGCTGCAAGTCGCTGCGTCCCTTCATCGTCGATCGAGCAGGGCGTTCACGTTGTCCGCGATGGTGGCGGCCAGGCGCTCCATCGGCAGGTCATTGGAATCCCTGCCGAAGGGGTCCTCGATCTCCTCGGCGATCAGCTCCAGGCTGGCCAGGACGTAGAAGATGAACATCACCACGGGCACCGCCATCCAGCCCATCACCAGGGCGAAGCCGAACGGCAGGGTCACCGTGTAGACCACGATGAACTTCTTGATGAAGGTGCTGTAGGAGAAGGGGATCGGCGTGTTCTTGATGCGCTCACAGGCCCCGCAGATGTCGAGGAAGGTGTTGATGTCCGTGGCCAGTACGATCAGCTGCTCGTTGGAGATCCGGCCCTCGCGCAGCAGGCGCGCCGTCCGTGCGTGCATGAGCGCCACCACCTGTGCTGGCACATGCCGGTCGCGGTCGAGGCGGAGCACGGGATGAGGCTCCTCGTCAAGCCCCAGGCGTGTTTCCTCGCGCAGCAGGTGGCGGCCCAGCTCGGCCGCGAACGATCCGATGAGGCGGGCGAAGTGCGTCCGTTCCTCCTGGTCCTCCGGCGGCAGCCACGCGCCCATCTTCACGGCCAGGTTGCGGCTCACGTTCACCAGCGAACCCCACAGCTTGCGCCCTTCCCACCACCGGTCGTATGCGGTGTTGGTGCGGAACACCAGCAGCATGCTGATGGCGAACCCCAGCAGGCTGTGCATCAGCGTGATGTTCTTCACGCTGTGGTCCTGCGCCAGGTGCAGCCACGAGTTCTCCAGCCACGCCACGCCCGCGGTGATCGCGCCCATGAGCAGGATCAAGGGAAGCAGCTTGCGGAACGTGTCGCTGCGGTGGAAGTGGAAGACCGGCCTGAACCAGTCACGCGGGTCGTGCGCGATCATCAGCGCGAAGGAACGGGATCCGACCGACGGCGGCGGTCATTCCCCCTTCAACGCAGGCGCGTCCATCAGTTCGCGGGCGGGCCGACCGGTGCGGACCACGGTCTCCGGAGCGGCCGTGCGCTGCGGGCCCTCGGTACGGGCGAATCGCTCCTCGGCGAACGGCCATACCGTGCCATCGGGGAACACCTGGTTCGCCCGGTTCGCCACCACCGTCCAGAAGAACGGTGCGTCACTGGCGCCGCCTTGAAGCTCGATGACATCGAAGCCCTCCGCGGTCCCGTTCGTCACGTACACCCCTTTGCAGTCACCGGCCAACTGCACATAGGCGCGGAGCGGATGGGCCTCGTTCACCAGGATGTTCCGGCTGAAGGTGGGGTCCAGGGTGATGTGCGCGCGACCGTTCACCAACACGCCCGTGCCGTGGTCCTGGAACAGGTTCTCCGGTGCTTCCGGCGCGGATAGCAGCACGTGCTCACCGGCGTCGTTCTGGACCACGGTGTTCACGGTACCGTTGCCCATGACCTTGCGCGGGGTGCCCCCTCCTTCGTAGCACGCCACATAGGTGAAGGTCTGTGTGCCGCCCGTGCCACTGACGAAGTACCCACCTGCACGGGCCGGGGCGCCTGCAGCGCCATTGGCATTGCTCGTGGCCACGCCGTACACACCGAAGTTGGCCCCCGTTCCCGCGACCCCCGATCCATTGACCAGGGTGTTGAGGCCCGCATTGTTGCCCGATGCGATGAGGCCCGTGCCGTTGGCCCCGCCGGTGGCCACCGCGAGCGCCCCGTTGACCGTACCGGTGAAGGCGCCTCCACCACCGTTCAGCAGGAACGTTCCAAGAGCCCCGTTGCCTTCGCCAAGGACCCCGGTCCCCGTGGCGCTCAGGTTGAATCCGTCCACCGCGAACCCGTTCGCGTTGTTGACCTGCCCGAACACACCGGTGGGGTTGAACGCGCTGACCGCGGCCTGGGTGTTGACACCCACGACGCCCACACCGGCCGCGCTCGCCGCCTGACCCCAAACCCCGGCCGGGAACCCGGTCGTTGCCGTGCTGGTCTGGAAACCGATGACCCCCAGGCCGTTGTCCGAGGGAGATGAGCCGTTCACGCCGCGGGCGTCACCCGTGGTCATGGTGTTGTTCACCAAGCCCTGCACGCCGATGGCCTGGGCGGTGCCGGACAGCGTGCCGTTCACCTGGCCCAGCACGCCCCGGGCACCGGTCGCCGTGGGCACCGCTCCTGCGGACGTGTTGCCGATCCCGATGATCGCTGTGCCGTTCACCGAGGCCGCCTCTCCACGGATCGCGTTCGTAGGCCCGGTGGTCGAGGTGGCCAGCCCGACCACGCCGAAGGTCGTGCCCACGTTCCCTGTGGTGGACCCCAGGACCCCGAAACCGGAGCTGGTGTACCCGCTGATGGCCCGTGTGCCCAATGCGGCCGTGTTCCCGGTGGTGCCGTTCGTGGTCCCGTTGGCGTATACGCTGAAGACATCGTTCACATTGGCGCCCAGGCCGACATTGTTGACCACCACCTGCCCGGCCGCAAGCACCCGCGCTCGTTCGTTCCCCGCCGCGCCGCCCCCGGTCTTCACGACGAACGGCTGCGCATCCGTGGTACCGATGAAGTTCACGGCGGGATTGGTGCCGGCATTCCCCACAAGCGTCCAATCGTCACCGGCCTGGCCGAACCGGACCCAACTGGCGCCGCCCCAGAAATAGAACCCGGGGGTGACGTTGTTGGGCACGACGCCGGCGGTGGCCGTGTTGTACACCAGGAGCGAGGTCGCCGGCGCCACCACCGGGGCCGCCACGTTCGCTGCGGTCAGCGCGATGCGGGGCACGAGCAGGCCCTTCTTGTCATTCGCCGGATGCGCCGCGGCGTCGAGGTCCAGCAACGCACTCCCGTCGGGCGCGGCACCACTGGCGTTGATGGCGACGTTCTGAGCGTGGACCTGCAGGGCGATGGAGCCCAGGACAAGAAGCGTTGCGTGACGCATGGCATGGGGCTTTGGGGAAAGACGATCCGCCTTCGGCGATGGTGGCCTTGGAAAGTTAGCCGAACTTTCGCCTCCCGTTCCCATGATGGCCAAGGACCTGCTCGACGCCCTCCGCGCCGCCCTGCCCCACGATGCCGTCCTCACCGACGAGGAGCACCGCCAGGCGTACGGGCATGACGAGACCGAGGACCTGAGCCATCCGCCGGACGTGGTGGTGCGGCCGCGGAACACGGAGGAGGTGGCGGCGGTGCTCCGCATCTGCCATGCGCGGGAGATCCCGGTGACCCCGATCGGGGGACGGACGGGGCTGAGCGGCGGCGCCCTGTGCGTGCACGGGGGCGTGGGCCTCGCCCTGGACCGGATGGACCGCATCGTGACGATCGACGAAGGCAACCTGCAGGTGACCGTGGAGCCGGGCGTGATCACCCAGGTGCTGCAGGAGGCCGTGGCCGCCAAGGGGCTTTACTATCCACCCGACCCGAGCAGCCGCGGGAGCTGCACCATCGGAGGCAACCTCGCCGAGAACGCCGGGGGACCCCGGGCCGTGAAGTACGGCGTCACGCGCGACTTCGTCCTGAACCTGGAGGTGGTGCTGGCCGATGGCACGGTGATGTGGACCGGTGCCAACACCTTGAAGAACGCCACCGGCTACGACCTCACCCGGCTCATCGTGGGCAGCGAGGGCACCCTGGCGGTGATCACCAAGGCGGTGCTGAAGCTCGTGCCGATGCCGCGCGAGACCAGGCTCATGCTCGTGCCCTTCAACAGCGCCGAGGACGCCTGCACCGCGGTGAGCGCCACCTTCCGTGCCGGTGTCACGCCCAGCGCGATGGAGTTCATCGAACGCGACGCCATCGCCTGGACGATGAAGCACACCGAAGGCCTTCCGGCCCAGCTGTCGACCACACCGGGCGCCTACCTCCTCATCGAGGTGGACGGTGACCATGGCGAGGCCTTGATGCGCGATTGCGAGACCATCCTGGGCGTGATGGAGGCGCATGGATGCGGCGAGGTGCTGTTCGCGGAGAGCCCCTCGGAGAAGGCCGCCCTGTGGCACATGCGCCGCAGCGTCCCGGTGAGCGTGAAGGCCCACAGCGTGTACAAGGAGGAGGACACCGTGGTGCCGCGGTTCGCGCTGCCACGGCTCCTGGCCGGTGTCAAGGCCATCGGTGCACGCCATGGGTTCAGCAGCGTGTGCTACGGGCATGCCGGCGACGGCAACCTGCACGTCAACATCATCAAGGGCGACCTCGGCGACACCTTCTGGGAAAAGGAACTGCCCAAGGCCATCCGCGAGATCTTCGCGCTCACGGTCTCGCTGGGAGGCACTCTCAGCGGCGAGCATGGCATCGGGCTCGTGCAGCGACCGTACATGGACATCGCGTTCAACACGGCGCAACTGGAACTGATGCGCGGGCTGAAACGCCTGTTCGACCCCAAGGGGATCCTGAACCCGGGGAAGGTGCTGCCCTAGCGCGGTGGCCCTTCGTACACAAGCGCACCGCGCACGAACACGCGCTCCAGGACAAGGCGGCCTTCACGGTCCCAATAGGTCCAACGACCATCGAGGACATCCTCCACGAGCGGCCCTTCCTCGCTCTGCACCCCGTTGCCGTAGTACCGCCTCCAGATGCCGGTGCGGTTCCCCCGATGGTACTGCCCCTCCAGCCGGGGCCCATTGTCCACCGTGTCCGTACGGGTGAAGCGCAGATAGGGACCTTCGCGCAGGCCGTCGCGGTAACCGACCTGTTCGTGCAAGGCGCCGTCGGGGAAGTGATCGGCATACGGGCCATGCATGCGACCGCGCCGGTACGTGACCCGCCGCAACAGAATGCCGCCAGGTCCATAGGCCCGGCTCTCGCCATCGAGCAGGCCGTCGCGGTAGTTCACCACGGCCAGGGTATCCCCGGCGGGGTCGAACGCGGCCCAGGGCCCGGTCTTCCGATCATGATCGTACCGGCCGTGCTTGCGCACACGGCCTTCGGCATCGCGGATGCGGGCCATGCCATGCTTGGCGCCGTCCACGAAGGCCACCTCCGCGAGCGGGACGGAGCGCACTTCGCCGGTCCGTCCCCCACCTGCGGGCTCCCGGGATCCCGGGCCGCATGCGCAGCACAGCATGCCGAGGAAGCACCGGAGGATCCCGGTGCGCGGGGTGATCATCCCGCAAAGGTCGCGAGGGATCAGGCCGAGGGGGCGTCCAACCGGGCGAGCAGGTCGCGCACATGGCGGAACGCATGCACACCGGCCGGCCATTCCACCTCTCCCGCGCGCCCCACCTGCGAACCGCAGAACCAGATGGAGGTGCGGTCCATCGGCAGCAGGTTCGTCAGCCCTTTGGCGTACAACGGGAGCTGCTCGGCCGTCGGGAAGGCGGTGATGAAACTGATGTAGCGCAGCGGACCACCGGTGAGGGCGGCCAGTTGGGCCAGGTCGTCCATCGGGACGCTCTGCCCCAGGTAGACGGTGGGCTTCCCGGACGCGCGCAGCAGGTACAGCACGTAGAGCAGGCCCAGCTCGTGGATCTCGTTCTCCGGGAGATAGAGCACCGTGAGCGGTCCCTGGCCGATCGAGGGTGGAGGGATCGCGTCCACCTCCGCACAGAGCTTCTGCCGAACCAGGTTGCTCACGAAATGCTCGTGGCTCGGACAGATCGAATTGGTCTGCCACAGCATGCCGATGTGCTCCAGCAGAGGAAGGAAAAGCCGCTCCACCAGGGCCCGGAACCCTTCCTTGGCCCGGAAGCGTGCGCAGGTGCCGTCGAAGAGGGCCTCGTCGAACGAGAGCATGGCCATCTTCAGGGTGTTCAGGGCACCGTCGAGGTCCTTTTGGGCGGCGCTCAGGTCGCGCACCATCTGTTCCCGCTCGGTGAGGCTCAGCTTGGCGATGTTGGAGATCTTCTGACCGTGCTGGTTGAGGTAGGCGACGTTCAGCAGGGCCTTCAGTTCCTCCAGGCCGTAGGTGCGGATGTTGGTGTCCGTGCGTTCCGGACGGAGCAGGCCGTAGCGCTTCTCCCAGATGCGGATGGTGTGCGCCTTCACGCCGGAGAACTCCTCCAGGTCGCGGATCTGGAAACGCCACTGATAGGGGCTGGCGGACATGGGCGCGGGCGAAACTAGCTGTTCAGCGGGCATGGCAGGATGTTGAACAACACCGTCGGGTCGAAGAGGTTCGTTCAGGGAACGAAGAAGCCCCTGCCGGTCGGCAGGGGCTTCCCGTTCGAGAGCGATGGGGCTCAGCGGGCGATGCTCACCGGCAGGGCCACGCTGTTGTCCTGGCTGCGCAGACGAAGCACGTAGGTGCCGGCAGCAAGGTCGCCGGTGGCGAGCGTCACGCGATCGTTGGCGCGCACCAGGGCACTGTTGCCCAGGGCACGCACGATGCGGCCGCTGGCATCCAGCAGGTCGGCCTCCAGGCTGCGGTCGCCCAAGGCGGGCACCTGGATGTTCAGCTGGTCGTTGGCGGGGTTCGGCCACAGCATGGTGCCGGCCAGTACACCCGCGTTCTCGTTGACGCCCGTGAAGATGGGCAGCTCGGCGAGCGGGCCACCATCCTGGTCGGCCACCCACAGCCCGAAGGCGGGTCCGTTGCTGTTCTGCGCGGGATTGAGGAAGCCGCTGGCCAGCACGGTGATCGCATCACCCTGCAGGCCGAGGCTGGCCAACGGGGCCTGGTAGCTCACCACCGGCGTGCCGCCTGCGGTGATCTCCAGCACGTAGTCGTTGGTCGGCGGCTCCAGGTAGTTGCTGAACTCGCCATAGGACAGGCCGTTGACGAGCGTGGCCCCGCCGAGCACGGCGGTCTCGTTCACGTCCACCGTGGGCGCGTCCGTGCTGCCATGGAACACCAGGATGTCGGTGTTGCCGGCGCCCGACGTGGCCGTTTCGCGGCCCGGCGTATACACGTAGATGTCGAACGGCGTAGCGGGGGTGTAGCCCGTGGTGCTGATGATGCCGTTGGCCACGAGGATGTAGGTCGCGCCTTCCTCCAGGGTGTAGCCGAAGTTGGCGAGGGCGTCGCTCGGGTCATTGCTGTTGGCCGGGGCGATGCCGACGTTCAGGTCCACGCCGGCCTGCAGGTCCACGAAGGGGCTGGCGGTGCGGAAATCGAAGTCGTCCAGCAGAGGCGCGTTGTTCAACCACACGTCCACGGTGGCGGCGGCGGCGTCGGCGCTGTTGTGGATCACCTGCACGCGCGCGGTCGGGATGGGGGCCGCGGGCAGCTGCACCAGTGCACCACCGGTGGGCAGGGCCACCCACAGACCGAAGGCCGGGCCGTTGCTGTTCTGCGCGGGGTCGAGGAAGCCGCTGGCCACCACGGTGAGGGCCAGGTTCTGCAGGGAGAGGGTCTGAAGCGGGGCGCTGAAGGCGGCCGCGATGGCGCTGTTGTCCGCGGTGCGCACCTGGATGGTGTAGTTGGCGGTGGGCAGGGCCAGGTAACCGGCGAAGGAACCGTAGGCGAGGTCCTCGACGGCCGTGGTCTCGAGCACGGCGCTCTCATACACGTCGACCACCGGCGCATCGGTGCTTCCGTGGAAGACCAGGATGTCGGTGTTGCCGGCCGTGGCGGCGGCCTCACGGGCCGGGGCGAACGCGTTGAGCGAGAAGGCCGGCGAAGGGTTGTAGCCCGAGCCGCTGACGATGCCGTTGGCGATCAGCACATAGCGCTCGTCCTCGGTCAGCACGAAGGTGGCACCGAGCCCGGGGATGGTGTCGGCCGCGCTGGTGCTGGTGCCGAGGGCGACCCCCACTTGCAGGGCCACGCCGGCGGGCACATCCTCGAAGCCCCACGCGGTGCGGAAGCCGAAGTCATCGATGAGCAGGGCGCCGTTCACATACACGTCCACCTCGGCGGCGGCGGCGTCAGCGCTGTTGTGGATCACCTGAAGACGTGCGGTCGGGGCGGTGAAGACGGGCAGTTCCACCAGGGCACCGCCGGCGGGCAGCGCCGCCCAGAGGCCGAAGCCAGGGCCGTTGCTGTTCTGCGCAGGGTCCAGGAACCCGCTGGCCACCACGGCCAGGCCGAGACCGTCGAGACCAAGGGTCTGCAGCGGGGCGCTGTAGGCCACCAGCGTGTTGGGGTCGCCGGCAGCGCGCACCTCCAGCACGTAATCGTCCGTGGGCAGGTTGAGGTAACCGGCGAACTGGCCATAGGCCAGGTTGCTCACGGCGTTGGCGCCGAGCACGGCGCTCTCGAACACGTCCACCGCAGGAGCGTCGGTGGCACCATGGAACACGAGCACGTTCGCCGAACCCGGGGTGCTGGTCTCCGCGCCGGCATTGGCGTAGAGCTGGAAGGCGGGCGCCGGGTTGTACCCCGAACCGCTCACGATGCCGTTGGCCACCAGGATGAAGGTGCCGCCATCAGGCAGGTTGTAGGTGGCACCGAGGCCGGGGATGGTGTCCGCCGCGCTGGTGCTGGTGCCCGGGGCGATGCCGATCTGAAGGTCCACGCCGGCGGGCACGCTGTTGTACCCCCAGGCCGTGCGGAAGGTGAAGTCGTCGATGAGCAACGCGCCGTTCACGTACACGTCCACCTCGGCGGCGGCCGCATCAGCGCTGTTGTGGATCACCTGCAGGCGCGCAGCGGGCGCGGTGTACACCGGGAGCTCCACGAGAGGCCCGGTGAAGGGCGGGGCAGCGAACAGGCCGAAGGCCGGACCATTGCTGTTCTGGGCCGGATCGAGGAACCCGCTGGCCACCACGGCCAGGCTGAGCCCGTCGAGCCCCAGGGTCTGCAGCGGAGCGCTGTAGGCCACCAGGGTGTTGGGGTCACCGGCGGCACGCACCTCCAGCACGTAGTCATCGGTGGGCAGGTTCAGGTAGCCTGCGAACTCGCCGTAGGACAGGTCGCTCACGGCGTTGACGCCGAGCACGGCGCTCTCGAAGACGTCCACCGCGGGAGCGTCCGTGGCGCCGTGGAACACCAGCACACCGGTGTTGCCGGCCGTGGTGCTCTCCTCACCGGCGTTGGCATAGAGCTGGAACGCCGGAGCCGGGGTGTAGCCCGAACCGCTCACGATGCCGTTGGCCACCAGCACGAAGGTGCCGCCATCGGGCAGGTTGTAGGTGGCACCCAGGCCCGGGATGGTGTCCGCTGCGCTGGTGCTGCCGCCCGGGGCGATGCCCACCTGGAGGTTGACCCCCGCGGGCACGTCGTTGTAGCCCCACGCGGTGCGGAACTCGAAGTCGTTGATGAGGACGCTGCCGTTCACATACACGTCCACGACGGACGCCGCGGCGTCCGCACAGTTGTGGATCACCTGCAAGCGGGCGGTCTGCGCCGTTGCGGGGATCCCGGCCGCAAGGGCGGCTCCGATCAGGGTTGTTCTGGTGAGCATGACGATGGGTTTGGTCGTACGGCCAAGGAAACACGAAGGTGATCGTTTTGTTCAGGCTTGAGGAGAATAAGCTGAACATTCCGTGACAAAAAGGCGAAGCCCTCCAGGTCGGAGGGCTTCGCGATGCAGGCGAAGGGGGTCAGCGCACCACGGTCACGTGCCCGAAGAGCTCGTGGCGTTCCTTGGTGATGCCCTCGATCACGAACGCACGGTAGGCGTACACCCCCACTCCGATCTGGCCACCGCTACCGGAGCCGTCCCACGGCAGGTTGGGGTCGTTGCTCTGGAACATGAGCTGGCCCCAGCGGTCGAAGATCTTCAGGTCGAAGGACTCCAGGTCGATCACGTTGCCCCACGGCTGCCACACGTCGTTGATGCCGTCGTTGTTCGGCGTGAACGAGTTGGGGATCCAGTAGGCGTAGTCCTGCGGCTGCAGGTGCGCCACCACGGTGTCCGGGCTGAAGAAGGTGATGCTCAATTCCGGCAGGGTGGTGTCCGCCGGGCTGGGATAGTTGTTCTTGATGCTCCAGTTCAGGAAGTCGTAGTAGAGCGCCGGCAGCACCTTGATGGGCTTGGCCACGCCCTCGGGCACCTGCACCACGGTGGGGAAGGCATCGTACACCACACCGTCGAACTCGATGCGGGCGCTGTTGCGCGGCTCCACGTCCAGCATCACGCTGTAGGCGATGGGCGGGATGAAATGGGCCACGATGCGGTCCGTGGTGTCGGTGGTGAGGGTCACCAGGCTGTCGGTGAGGCTGGGCCAGATGGTGTCGTTCTGGATCGTCCAGTGGCTGAAGGCCCAGCCCGGCTCGGGGATCGGGGCCAGAGTGGTGGTGATGCCACCGTAATAGGTGCCCGTGAAGGGATACGTGGGCAGCACCTGCGAGTTGACCTGGATGCTGCCGCTCAGCGGCGGGTCCACATCGAACTGCACGTCGAACGGACCGCTGAGGTCGTAGCAGTCGACCAGGCCGTCCTGGATGGTGACACAGCGCGTTTCGATGTAGTCCCGAAGCACCTGCACGTTGTTCTGCCAGTCGGCCAGGCTACCGCCCCAGCGGGCGATCTGCCCGGGCATCTCGGGGGCGATCGCGCCCACCAGGCTGTCCAGGAAGGGGATCATGAAGTCGCAGCTGAAAAGCGTGTTGCCCAGGTCGATGTAGCGGTTCACGTAGTAGTCGTGCACCATGGGGTTCTCCTGGATCAGCTTCTCGATGATCTCCGTGTGTCCCTGTCCACCGGGATCGGGCAGGTCCTCCACCGTGCACGGATCGGCGTTCGGGCTTTGGTCCGGGATGCCTGTGAAGTTGGCGTAGTGGCCGAAGGTGGCGTCCATGTCCCACAGGATGTAGCCCCACTTCTTGTGGTCGCCGTTGGGGTTCAGTCCGCGCCACCAGCCGGTGTTCCAGTTCAGCCAGTCGGCGCACACCGTGTAGCTGTTCAAGCAGAAGTAGTCCACCAGGCTCTTCCAATTGAAGAGGCTGTCCACATAGGCGAAGGCCGTGGGGTCGCCCATGTTGTTGGTGGCGATGAAGGTGCGCATGGCATCCCAATCGGCCTGGGCCTGGGCCCCGCCGTATTCGCTCCAGGTGCCGCCCCAGGTCTTGATGAACTGGATGTCGTACTCGCCCTGGTCGTAGTAGTACCGCGTGAAGTCCGAATCGTCGACCTTCTCGCGGAGGTCGTACACCCCCCAGTACTGACCGTTGATGTACACCACACAGGGTTCGTAGCTGCGCTCGTCCACACGCAGGTTGCCCACCTGGCTCAGGGCCTGCACGTACGCATCGCGGATGTGGGCGGGTTGGCCGGGCCCGAACTGGAAGTTGTCCCCGGCGGCCGCCTTCACGATCAGGCGCTGGTACTCATCGCGGTCCTTGGTGCGGAAGATCGGGTAGTGGATGGCGTCGTTGTAACCGTACTGGTCGCGCGTCACCCAATCGAAGCCTCGCTGGTCGTAGGCCCAGCTGTCCTGGCCATGCTCGTCGCAGGTGCCTACGGCCTCATCGCGCAGCACCCCGTTGGCGCCGAAGTACTCCAGGGAGGAGACGGGCTCCAGACCACCGTTGCCCAGCAGCAGGTCGTCCACCTCATCCCCCGCCACGCTCAGGATGGGGACGGTGTGGGTGACGCCGATGAAGTAGGTGTTGGTCTCGATGAAGCTGGGCGGCACGCCCGGGGTGGCGCTGAAGCAGGCCGCGCGCACCACGGTGGTGGCGGCGATGTTGATCGGGGCCGCATAGGGCGTGCTGGTGGCCGTGGGGGTGGTGCCGTCCAGCGTGTAGCGGATGGTGGCCCCGGAAGGCGAGCTCAGCGCCACGCTCTGCGCGCCGGCGTACACTCCGGCGGGCAGGCTGAACTGGGGCTTGGGCTCGTAGTCGGCGGAAGCTCCGGCGTTGACCGCGTTGGGCGTGGGGGTCTGGAAGAGGGACCAGGTGGCGGCGCCATCGGTGGTGCGGCCGCGGCTGTGGTTCTCCTTGGTGCGGGCCGACAGCTGGAAATCGTCCATGACGTTGCCGCCGGGATCGGCCAGCAGGATCCACTCGTTGGTGCCCTGGCTGAGCTTGAAGTTGGTGTGGAAGATCAACGGCAGCGTGAACATGTCCCGGCTCGAGCAGAACACCATCAACCGGCCATTGGCCGGCACCTGCGTACCCACCGGGAAGGCCCACTTCGTGGGGTTGTTGGGGTTGTCGCTGAGGTGCCAGCCGCTGATGTCCACCGGAGCGCCGGTGGTGTTGTACAGCTCCACCCAATCCTCGAACTCGCCGTTGTTGTCGGCGAAGGTGGACAGGTTGCTGGCGCTCACCTCATTGAGCACCACCTGGGCCTTGCCGAGGAACGGAACGGTGCACAGCAGGGCGACAACGAGCGGACGGGACGGCTTCAGGGCCATGGGGTTGGGTCAGGGACGACCAAGTTAAGCGAACGTTACGTAGGGGAACATCCTGAGCGGCACATGGTTCGGGGCATTCGGGGAGGGCTGCCGCATGCCTCCACGAGGCATGACGTGACCTGGGGGTAACACGACGCCCGGAACCGAAAAAAAAGCCGCCCCGACCTCCCACGGATGGGAGGTCGGGGCGGCCCGTTCAACTCGTTCGCCTCAGCCCTTCACGGGCGCGGGCTTGGTGCCGATGTGCTGCTCCAGGAACTTCTCCATGGCGCCGTAGAACTCGAAGCGGTTCTCCTCGTTGCGGAAACCGTGGCCCTCGTTGTCCTTCACCATGTACTGCACCTCCACGCCGCGGGCCTTCAAGGCTTCCACCACCTGGTCGCTCTCGGCCTTGTTCACGCGCGGGTCCGTGGCACCCTGGGCGATGAAGAGCGGGCACTTGATGCGGTCCACGAAGAACACCGGGCTGGCGTCCCGCAGCAGCAGGCTGTCCGCCTGGGGATCGCCCACCATCTCGTACATCATCTTCTTGAAGGGCTCCCAATACGGCGGCACGGTGTTCATGAAGGTGAACATGTTGCTCACCCCCACATAGTCCACCGCGCAGGCGTACAGGTCGGGGGTGTAGGTGATGCCGGCCAGGGTGGCGTAGCCGCCGTAGCTGCCGCCATAGATGGCGATGCGGGTGCTGTCGGCGATGCCCTGGTCCTTGAGCCATTCCACCCCGTCGGTGATGTCGTTCTGCATGGTCTTGCCCCACTGCTTGAAGCTCTTCTCCCAGAAGGCGCGGCCATAGCCGGTGCTTCCGCGGAAGTTCATCTGCAGCACGGCGTAGCCGCGGTTGGCCAGCATCTGCACCTCGGGGTTGAAGCCCCACTCATCCCGGGCCCAGGGGCCGCCGTGCGGGTTGATCACCACGGGCAGGCCCTTCGCCTCGCGCCCCACGGGCAGGGTGAGGTAGCCGTGCACGGTGAGGCCGTCGCGGGTGGTGTAGCTGATGGGCTTCATCTCGGCCATCTGGTCCTCATCGATCCAGGGACGCTGCTCGGCCATCAGCTCCAGCTTGTCCGCCGTGGCGTCATAGAAGTAGTAGCGGCCCGGCTGGCGATCGCTGCCGGCCCACACCATGAACTTGGTCTCGTCGTCGTTCTCACCATAGATCCAGTGGTCGTAGCCCTCGAACTTGGGGGCCAGCTTGTCGTACAGCGCCTGGGTCTGCGGATCGAGGATGCGGCGCTCCTCCTTCCACCCGGTCCAGGTCACCATGGTCAGCACCTTCCGCTTGTCGCTGTAGCTCAGGCTCGACACGTCGTAGTCCTTCTCCTCGTGGATGAGGCGCGTCTCCTTCTTGTTGGCCAGGTCCCACTCCACCACGGCGGTCTTGTCGCGGCCGTTGAGGTTGTGGCTCACGTACAGGTTGGCGTTGTCGAAGGTGAAGAAGAGCGGGTTCCAGCTGTCCTTGAAGCCCGTGCGCATGTACTCGGTGAAGGGCTCCTTGTCGGTGGCCCGGTAGTACACCACCTGGTCGGTGCCGTCGGTCTTGGTGGCCATGCGGATCACCCCGTTGTGGTCGGTGATCCAGCCCTCGAAGTTCTCCTTGCTGTTGTCGTACAGCGGCTTGAGCTCCCCGGTGGCGATGTCGCACAGGTAGGGGTCGAAGACCTGCGGGTTGCGCTGGTTCATCTGCAGCATCACCTTGGTCTCCATGCCGGGCACGTTGTGCAGGCGGTCGAGGGTGCCGGCCCGCACGCCCTTCTCGGGGGTCAGGGCCTTGGCGTCGGTGCCGTCGATGCTGGCGCTGAACACGATGAAGTTCTCATCGCCGTTCACGTCGCGGCTGTACACCAGGCGGTCGCCCTTCCAGAAGTAGCCGCCGATGTCGCGCACCGTATCGCGGGTCACCTGCGTGGCCACGCTGTCGCCGATGCGTTGCACGAAGAGGTTCATGCGGTTCTTCCACGGGGCGCGGAAGCTGAAGTGGTTGCCGTCCGGGCTGATCTGGAAGCCGGCCTTCTCGGGGTTCTTGAAGAACAGCTTCATGTCGATCACCGGGGGCGGTTGCACGGCAGCGGTCGAGGTGGAAGGCGGCTGGGCATCGCCACAGGCGGCCAGCAGCACGCCCAGGAAAAGGCCTGCCGGAAGGAGGTTGCGCATCGTTGGTGGTTTTGGTGGAGAGCAAAGGTCTCCGTGGTGCCCCCACCACCACCGGGTGATCCATGGAACGTTGTCCGGTGGGATGGAACGTTCAGCGGCCGGATGAACGGCGGTCAGTGCCGGAAGCGCAGGACGCGGACGCCCCGGTCGGCCTCCACGGCATCGGGCACCCCCAGGCGGTCGGACAGCCGGGCCTCCAGCTGCTGCTCCGGGTCCACCAGGCGGGCGCCGGCGTCCACCAGCACCAGGGTGTCGGCCTGGGCGGCCACGGTGGGCGGGTGCAAGGGGTCGTCCACCGGATGGATGCCGCGGGCGGCCAGCGCGTCGGTCCAGGAGCCCGTGTGGTCGAACAACGCGGGGTCCACCTGCCAGGCATAGGTGTGGGCGTACCAGCCGGGGATCAACAGCACGGGAGCGCGGCCCTTGCCCATGGCCTGCGCCACGGCCACCACCCGTTCGGGCCGGCCTTCGGGACCGCGGCCGGGCTCGAAACTGAGGGCCATTCCGCCGACGCCCACGGCCGCCAGCGCCAAGCCCACCTGCCGCCACGGGAGGGCGTTGAGCAGGGCGTGGGCCGTCAGCAGGCACCAGCCCGGCGCCGCGAACAGGAGGTACCGGTCCAGGAACACCGGCACGCGCTGGCTCAGCACGAAGAGGCCCACCAGCGGGACCAGCGCCCACAGCAGACCCACGGTCCACAATGCCCCGCGCCCCTCGCGCCGGGCGGAGGCCGCCGCGATGGCCGCCAGGAAGAGCAGCACCAGCACCGGTGCGTTGCTCCATCGCCACAGCATGTTGTACACCTCCTCGGGCGGCGGCACGGTGAGCCAGGTGCCCTGCCCCACGGACCGGCTGAAGCGATCGAACAGCACCGCTCCGTAGGGAACGTAGGCCACCGCGGCCGCGCCTGCGGCCAGGGCCACGGTGCGCCGCGCCGTCCGCAGGTCCGGCACCAGCAGCACCAGCAGCGCCTGCACGCCCAGCATCAACCAACCGAAGAAGTGGGTGTACACCATGGCCACATTGAGCAGGGCGAGCACGGGAAGGGCGGCGCGCGGACGTTCGGGAGCGGCCCGGGCCACGCGCACCAGCTGCCAAACGCCTGTCACGGCCAGCAACTGGAAGAGCGGGTAGGCGCGCACCTCGTGGGCGAAGCCCTGTTGGTAGCTGCTGCAGACGAAGAGGAGCACGGCGGCGAAACCCGCCAGCCGCCCACCGAGCGCACGGCCGATCAGGAAGAGCGGCCAGGCGGTGAGGCCCGAGGCCACCACACTGGGCATCCGCAGCCAGGCCACATCGCCGTCCGCCAGCGGGAGGATGGCCTTCACCAGCAGGAAATGGAGCGGCGGGTTGTTCTCGTGCCGCAACTGGGCGAAGAGCTCGGCCAGCGGCCGGTGCGCCCAGTACACGGTGAAGGGCTCGTCGTGCGTCAGCCCGACGAGGCCCACGAACAGGCTGCGCACCACCAGGGCCAGGGCCACCAAGGCGGCGATCACCAGGGGATCGACGGGCAGCCGCTTCATGGCGGGCGGTGCATCAGGTGGTGCGGACCGATGCCGGGCAGTTCGAAGGCCTCCCCGACCACGGCGAAACCGAGCCGGACGTAGAACCCGCTGGCGCTCGTCCGTGCGTTGCACCAGAGCAGGTCGCCACCGGCGGCCTTCACGCCGCTCAGCGCTTCGGCCACCAGCACCGCACCCACCCCCTGCCCGCGACGATCGGGATGCACGGCCATGCCGCGGAGGCGGAACGGCCGCGCCGCAGGAAGCTGTGCACAGGCCTCGGCATACACCGAGGCGATGCCCACGAGCGCATCATCGGCCCAGGCGCCCAGGTGGAAGGTGCCCTCGTCCTCGTCGTGCGGGAACGCGCAGGCCTCCACGGGCAGGCCCGGCCTTAGCACCAGCTGGCGCAGGGGCCAGGTGGCGCGTGCCGGGATCCGGGTGAGGCGCATGCGTGCAAAATAGGCCGCGGCGATGGCATCGGTGCGGCAATGTCCATCACTGCCCGACTCTTCCCGGTCCTCTGCCTTCGTTGGGACCGAGGTACGGCTTCACGCAGGGCACGTAACGCTCGGCCGGGATGGCCCGACGGTCAACCGGATCCCTGCGCGGAGGTCCACGTCGAGGAGAGCGGCTTTGTCCGTTCGGAACGGGTACATTCGATGGACGGAACGAACGACGTCCCCAACACCGCTTCACCATGAGAACGAACATGACCCTTCTTGGACTTCTCCTGTTGCATGGTGCGCACTTCGCACAACCGGTCATCGACCTCGGTTCATTGCCACCGCCGGATTGCGCCTTGCAACGGTTCTGGGTGGCGTTCCAACAAGCTCCTTCCCTTCCCTCGGGAGCGAGCCAGACCTGGGACATCACGGGCAACCCCTATGGTCCGGGTAACTGCGAGTTCGCCGCACCCAACGGATTCTCCGGAGGGATCGACACACAGGATGCCACTGTCATGCTGGCCCATCCGTTTCAAATGACCTACTACCGTTCCGACCAGGACGGTTACGCGGTCATCTCAACGTATCATACGGCCGGCGACGCTCCGAACTACTACACCGATCCCATCGACCTGCTCATCTACCCGTGCACCTACGGTACCGCATGGAGCGACACTTATGTACTGGTGGACGAAGGTGGGGCTCTGGTCGAAACCGGTGGGCCCGTCGCCTATACCGCAGATGGGTACGGGACCTTGATCACGGACCTGGGGACCTTCACTGACGTATTGAAGGTCCGTTCCACACATTCCACAAACTGGATCAACGGCAACGGTGAGGCCATCCTGAACGAACTGATCATCGACCGGTTCTGGCGGCAGGGAACGCCGTGGTGGGTGGCCATGATCACCGAGAGCCGCACCTACGTCAATGGGGTGCTCGACCAGAACATCGCCAACGGCGAGATCCTGAACGCGGTCTTCACGGGTGGTGAGGAGTTCGCGGGCTCGTTGGAAAGCCCACTGGCCTATCCCAACCCGGCGCACGATCGGCTCACGATGAACCTGCCCGCGGACGGGCGGTCGCAGGTCACGGTCCATGACGGTGCGGGACGGGTCGTGCTCGCCACCGCCGCATCCGGTGGTCAGCGGACCCTTGAGCTCGGGGGCCTGGCACCGGGCACCTACGTCCTGCATGTGGTCAACGAGCACGGCACCGAGCGTCGGAGCACGGTGGTCGTCCAGTAGACCACCGCATGGCCCGAACGATCACGGATCGTGATCGGTGACGAGCAGCGGGTGTCGTTGCGCGTGTCCACGGCCGCTACCGGGCGAGCCCCATCCGGTCATTGAGCACGTCGGCCGCCAGCGCCGCGCGCGTGCTGTCGATCGTGGCCACGCCGGTCAGCGGTGCCTCGGCCAGTGCGACCTCGCCCAGGCTGAGCCGCACCGCATCGGGCCGGTGGTCCACGCGGACCCTGCCCTGATCAAGGGTGATGCGGACGGCGGTGCCGGGCAGGGCGATGCCTCCGGGCAGGGCGAGCCGGGTGCACGACCGCCAGGTGCCGGTGGACGCATCGGGGGTGGTGATGTGGGGCGGGAAGGCCAGGGCGGAGACGAGGGCGAGGACCAGGACGGCCACCCCGGCGGCACGACCGACGGCCACCCAGGCGGCGGCACGGAGCGAACGGGCGGCCACGGCCACGAGCACGCCGGCCAGCAGCGCGTAGCCCACCGCCACGGCCAGGCGCAAGGGCAGGGCCGGGGCCTCGCCCACCACGGCCCAGGGATCGGCCAGCAGGTAGCCCGCGCGCCACGGCAGCAGGAAAGCCGCACCCGGATGCCCGTCCAGCAGAAGATGCCCGATCCACCAGTAGGCCAGCCGGGCACCGCCCACCAGGCCCAGGCCCAGCAGCGTGAAGTGTAGCGCCGAACGCGTGTTCTCGTCCAGCGAGGGCCTCATCTGCGCAGGGCGGTCAGCGGATGTAACGCAGGTCGTGGTCGTTGCGCAGCGCGCGCAGGCTGGCGTGGATCAGCTTGATCACGGCCTCCACGTCGTGGCGGTGCACGCTTTCCACGGTGGTGTGCATGTAGCGCAAGGGCAGGCTGATGAGCGCGCTGGGCACGCCGGCGGCCCCGTACGCGAACGCATCGGTGTCGGTGCCCGTGGCCCGGCTGGCGGCCAGGCGCTGGAAGGGGATCTTGCTCCGGTTGGCCGTGTCCACGATCAGCTTCAGCAGGTTGTTGTGCACCGCCGGCGCATAGCTCAGCACCGGACCCTGTCCGCAGGCGATGTCGCCGTTCTGCACCTTGTTCATCAGCGGAGTCTGCGTGTCGTGCGTCACGTCGGTGACGATGGCCACGTGGGGGCGGATGCGCTCCACGATCATCTCGGCGCCGCGCAGGCCCACCTCCTCCTGCACACTGTTGGTGATGTAGAGCCCGAAGGGCAGCCGCTTGCGCTCGGCGTGCAACAGGCGGGCCACTTCGGCGATCATGAAGCCCCCGATGCGGTTGTCAAGGGCGCGGCCCACGAAGTGGCGTCCGTTCAGCACCATGAACTCGTCCTCGTACGTGATCACACAGCCCACGTGCACGCCGAGCTTCTCCACCTCCTCCTTGCTGCTGCAGCCGCAGTCCAGGAAGATGTTGTCCAGCGCGGGCACGGGGTCGTTCTTGCCGTTGCGCACGTGGATGGCGGGCCAGCCGAACACGGCCTTCACGATCCCCTTCTCGGTGTGGATGTTCACCCGCTTGCTGGGTGCGATGAGGTGATCGCTGCCCCCGTTGCGGCGCACGTAGATGAAGCCCTCCTTGGTGATGTAGTGGACGAACCAGCTGATCTCGTCGGCATGGGCCTCGATCACCACCTTGAACTTGGCATCGGGGTTCACCACGCCGACGGCGGTGCCATAGGCATCGGTGAAGTGGTCGTCCACATAGGGGCGGAGGTAGTCGAGCCAGAGGCGCTGGCCGCTGCTCTCGAAGCCCGTGGGGCTGGCGTTGTTGAGGTAGGTCTCCAGGAACTCCATCGACGCGGGTCCGAGGATGCTGGCGGGTCGGGAGGGATGGGAAGGACGGGTGGGGCGTGCGGTCCGCTTGGCCATGGGTGGGGAAAGGCCGCAACTGGCGCGGCGGGGCGAAAGTAGCCGCACCCCGGTCGGATGAACATTCCTGTCCGACCTTCGTATGAACAGCGCTTCGGCGAAAACCACCGGCCATGTGCATGCGGACCCCCACCCTCCTGCTGCTGACGCTCATCACCGGCCTGGTGCGGGCGCAGGGCAACATCCCCTTCGACCGCGACCACATCGCGGACAAGGAGGCGCTGGACAATGCCCTGCGGGCGATGGGGCAGGCGGACAAGCTGGCCGAGACCGGCGGTGCGGCCTATGCGGAGGCGCTGCCGTTGTACCTGCAGGCCCACGCCGTCAACCCGGACAACGCCGAGCTGAACGTGCGCATCGGGCTGTGCCACCTCAACGGTGAGCAGCGGCATCAGGCGGTCGATTGGTTCCTGCGGGCCGCGGCGCTCGATCCGGCCATGCCGCGCGTGCACTTCCTGTGCGGCTTTGCCTTGCAGCTCAACGGCCGATGGGACGAGGCCATCGCGGAATACGAGGACCACAAGCTGCGCACCGCACGCAACCCCGACCCGGAGCCGGCCTACAACCAGGCCGACAAGCACCTGGCCGAATGCCGCAACGGCAAGGCGCTGGCCGCGTCACCCGCGCATGTTCGGGTGACGAACCTGGGGCCTCGCATCAACAGTCCGGAGAGCGACTACGGGGTGTTGCTGACGGCCGACGGGAGCACGCTCTTCTACACCTCCCGACGGGCGAACACCACCGGCGGCAAGGTGAACAAGGCCACCAACGAGTACTTCGAGGACGTGTACGTGAGCACGCACGGCGATCAGGGCTGGAGCGACCCCGCGCCGCTGCCCGAGCCGGTGAACACGGCCATCAACGACGCCTCCGTGGGCCTGTTCAACGACGGCCGCACCATGCTGATCTACCGCGATGTGAAAGGCACGGGCGACCTGTTCGAGACCAAGCGGACGGGAAAGGCGTGGAGCGATCCGCGTCCCCTGGGCCCGAACGTGAACACGCGCTACCACGAGAGCAGTGCGTGGTACAGCTTCGACCGGCAATGGCTCTACTTCGTGAGCGACCGCCCCGAGGAAGGCCTCGGCGGGCAGGACATCTACCGCAGCAAGTGGGACGCCGGCCGGCAGGACTGGGGGCCGGCCGAGAACCTGGGCCCCACCATCAACACGCGCTTCGACGAGGACGGGATCTTCGTGCACCCCGATGGGCGCACGATCTACTTCAGCAGCAAGGGCCACAACAGCATGGGCGGCTACGACATCTTCCGCAGCGTGCTCGAGGGCGGCCAGTGGTCGAGGCCGGTGAACCTGGGCTGGCCGGTGAACGGCGCGGACGACGACCTCTTCTTCGTGATGAACGCCAGCGGCAGCACGGGCTACTTCAGCTCCCTGCGTCCGGGCGGCCTGGGTGAGGACGACATCTACGAGGTGGAGTTCCTGCCCGACCCCGCCGTTCAGGAGACCGCCACCGCCGCGGCCGCCGTGGATGCGGGACCGGCGAACAGCATGGCCACCGTGCTGGTGAAGGGCTGGGTGAAGGACCTGCGCGCGCTCATGGGCCTGGAGGCCGACATCGACCTGCTGGACCTGGCCGACGCCAGCTTGGTGGCGCGCTTCCAGAGCGACCGCGAGACGGGTGAGTTCATGGCCACGGTGCCGGCGGGCCGCGCCTACGCCCTTCACGTGCGCGCCAACGGCTATCTCTTCCACAGCCAGCACATCGAGGTGGGCGCGGAAGGCACGGTGGAACTTGCCCTGGAGGTGGGCATGAAGCCGCTGGAGGTGGGCGTGGTGGAGGTGATGCGCAACCTGTTCTTCGACCGCGACAAGGCCGACCTGCAGCCGGGCTCGCACGCGGAACTGGCACAGCTGACGAAACTGATGACCGAGAATCCGGGCCTGCGCCTGGAGGTGGGCGGCCACACCGACAGCGACGGCAGCGCCGAGCACAACCTGAAGCTCTCGCAGGCCCGGGCCCAGGCCGTGGTGGATCACCTGACGGCCCAGGGCATCGCCGCCGACCGGCTGGAAGTGAAGGGTTACGGCCCCACGCAGCCCGTGGCCCCGAACGACAGCGCCGCCAACAAGGCGCGCAACCGCCGCACGGAGATCCGCATCCTCGGTCAGTAGCCGCGCACGAGCTTCACGCCCGCACCGCCGGCTCCGCGCAGGGTGTAGGTGCCCGCCGCGGCATCGCGCAGGTCCACGCGCAGCTCGCCACCCGCCGGGGTCAGCAGACCGTCGCGCACCACGCGCCCCAGCCCGTCCAGCACCCACCATCGCTCGCCGGCCGGAGCGCCGAGCAGCGTGTACATGCCATCACCGTCGCTGCGCAGCCGCAACGCCGGGGTCGGACGGGCGGGCAGGCCCACCGACGCGTCCACGCAGAAGGGCGTGCTCTCCTCCACGCCGAAGCTGCCGCCATCGGCGATGAAACCCGTGAACGCGCCTGTCACCGTGTAGCCGCCGTTGCCCGCGTCGCAGCACATGCCGTCGCCGTAGGCATCGTGCATGATGAAGGTGTAGCAGCCGGTATCGAGGCAGGCGAAGGCCGTGAGCGTGGCGGTGTTCAACTGGCCGTTGTACGGGCCT
>JAEUSW010000171.1 GCA_016788285.1 Flavobacteriales bacterium | reverse complement strand
GGGCCCGTGACGCTCCAGCTGAAGAGGATCTCCGTTTGGCCGCTCTGCTGCTGCTGCCACACCACCCCCAAGGTGTCGCCGCTGCCGGCGATGCGCGGGAAGTTCTGCAGCTGGTTCTGCGGCTGGCCGGGGAACACCAGGTCCTGGGGCCCGGCGCCCAGGTCCGCGGCCGCCGCAGTGCCGATGTACACCTTGGCCCCGTTCACCGCCGCGCTCATCCACACGTAGCGCATGCTGTCGCCGGCGAGCACGCCGTCCGGGCCGCTGCTGGGGCACAGGCTCACCTGCCATGCGGTCTGGTCCAGCAGGCCGCCCTCGGGGAAGGAAAGACCACCGTCGGTGGAGGCCGCCCCCCAGATCACGCGCAGGTCCGAACCGGCGTTGCGGTAGAGGGCGATCGCGCCATCGGCCGCGGCCACCACCTGCCCGGTGCAGCAATCGCACACCTCGCCCGGAGCGAACGGCGCGCTCACCTGCACGGGCGCCGAGAACACCCCGCCGGTCCTCCGGCTCACCACCTGCCGCGCGCCGAAGTAGCCGCTGTCGAACTGCATGTACTGCACCAACGGGGCCTCCGGATCGGCCACGGCGATGGAGGGGAAGCGGGAGACCCGATCGTCGAAGGGGTCCACGCGCAGCGTGTCGCCCCACGTGAACCCTCCATCGTCGCTGCGGCGCACGTACACGGGCCGGGTCTCCTCCGGGGTCGCCTTCATCACCACCCACACCGTGGGGCCCGCTGCGGCGATGTCGCCGCCCATCCAATCGGCCACGGAGGGCACCAGGCCGGCGCTCACCTCCACCGGCGCACTGAAGGCCGTGCCGTCGCCCACCGCCACCCGCTGCACCATGGGCTGATGGTCGCCCCACAGCACCACGGGGAAGCCGGACCCGTTCACCGCCACACGCGGCCGCAAGGCCCCATCATCGGCGGCGTTGCACGGAATTTCGTCGCCCCAGAGGAGGCCGGTGGACTGGGCCGACGCCACCGTGCCGAGCACGTGGAGCAGCGCCACCCCGATGGCCTGTGCGCCGCGCATGGCCTAGAGCTTCACGAAACGGCCCGCGGCGCGTGCACCGTCCACCGTCGTCAACTTCACCTGGTAGGTTCCCGCGGGCAGGCCGGCCACGTCCATGGTGCCCGCAGCGGCGTTGGTGGACAGCACCACCCGGCCCTTCATGTCCATGACGACGACCGTGCGGTATGCACCGTTGAGCTGCAGGGTGGTGGTGACGGGGTTGGGGCCGAGCGTCACCGAAGGGATACCCTGCTCCCCGATGGCGTTCGCGGCCAGCAAGGCATCGTTCACCGCGGCGATGATGGCGGGGTTGTCCGCGTCATCATGGCCCAGCTCGTTGTAGAACACCCCGTGCGTGGAACCGCCGCCGATCACCACCACCGTGGGCATGCCCATGCCGCCGTAGTGCGTGGTCTGGGGGCTCATGCCGGCGAAGACCGTGTGCGTGAACCCGTTGGTGTTCCTCCAGTTGTTCATCTGTGCACAACTGATCGAGTTCGTGTAGCCGATGCTGTAGTAGCGCACCCGCGCCGGGTCAGTGACGTTGGGCAGCACGTTGTCCACGATGCTGTGGCCCGCATCCACGCAGGGCTGGCAGCCCATCATCACCAGCTCCAGGATCACCGCATCGCCCGCATCCAGCTCGCTGAAGAGGGTGTGGGGCACGCCATCGCAGTCGTTGGCGGTGAAGTCCAGCGCCGTGGTCTGCGCGTTCACTGCGGAGGCGGCCAGCAAGGCCGTGGCGAGGTACAGGTGGTTCATGGGATCGGGTTTTGGGGGTGGGGGTGCGGGGGTGCGGGCGCAGGGCGCCTCTGAGGTTCAGCGGGTGATGTGGACGGGGCGTGCCATGCGCCCGCCGGCCTGGTCGGTGAGGGTCAGCACGTAGGGGCCCGGGGCCAGGGTGCTCACGTCCACCCGCGCTGCCGTGCCCCCCCTGCCGATGGCCTGGCGGAGCACGGTGCGGCCGCGCGCGTCCGTGAGGGTGGCCGCGGACGGGCCTGCCGCCGCGCCCCACCGGATGGTGATGGCCTCCTGGGCGGGGTTCGGCCACACCAGCAGCTCATCCCCCTTCCGGTCGGCCACGCCGCTGCCGTCCACCACCAGGAACTGGCCCATCATGCCCTCGTCCTCGTGCATCAGGATGTGGCAGTGGTACATGTAGGGCATGTCCGGATCGGCGAAGTCATCGAACCGGGTGATCACCCGCACCGTGCCCATCGGCGGCACCAGCACCACGTCCTTGCGGCCCTGCTCGTGCGCGGGCACCGGCGCCCCGTTGCGGTCCAGCACATGGAACTGGATGTCGTGGATGTGGAAGGGATGGGCCACCATGGTGTTGTTCGTCAGGGTCCACACCTCGGTGGCGCCCAGCTCCACCACCTCGTTGATGACGTCCATGTCGTAGAGCGCGCCGTTGATGAGGTAGGGACCCTCCACCATGCCCACGGGCCCCATGGTCTCGGGCGCGAACACGAAGGTGCGCGTGACGTCCGCATCGGCCTCGGCATAGGGGGTCACCACCGCCAGGGTGGCGGGGATGGCGGTGACCGGGTCGGCCGTCTGCGGGCCCACGGTGATGCGGAGGAAGCGGAAGTCGCCGCCGTTCAGCGCGTTGTCCGTGTAGCCATCGGGGGTGGTGCCGGCCACGCTCACGTCCGGCGAGCCCATCACCCCGTTGGGCAGCTCCGACCCGTAGCTCATCAGGTCGAAGGTCTGGCCCGCCATCCCGTTCAGGTCCAGCAGCACCTCGTAGCGTTCACCGGGGTGCAGCGGAAGGCGGTCCACCGGCACCGGCGCCGCCAATAGCCCGCCGTCCGATCCGATCACGTGCATCGCCATGGCGTTGCTGAGCCCGATCAGGAGGCTCCGCTCGTTGCTGCCATTCAGGCAGCGCAGGCGCACCACCTGGGCCGGCAGCATCACCGCCGCATCGCACACGCCATTCACCACCACCACACTGTCCAGCCCGGTGTGCAGCATGATCTCGCCGGCCACGACCGGCTTGGTCTGCAGGATCAATGGGAGGTCGTCCACCCCATAGGTCCGCGGCAGCGGCAGAGCCTGCTCCTCCGCATCGCGGATGATGATCATGCCCGCGGCGCCGCGCGTCACCTGGTAGTCCGTGAACCCGTGCCCGTGCGGATGGTACCAGTAGGTGCCGGCCTTGTCGAGCACCGTGAACGAGGGGCTCCATGTGCTGTCCGGATAGATCAGCGAGTGCGGGCCCCCGTCGTTCTGCGGGCTCACGTGCAGGCCGTGCCAGTGCGTGGTGGTCAGGTCGGGCATCAGGTTGGTCACGTTCAGCGTCACCGGCTGCCCGGCCTCGAGCATGATCGTGGGGCCCAGCACATCACCGTTGTAGCCGTAGGTGGGCACCGGTTGCCCCGGGCGGAAGGACCATGTGCCCTCCTGCAGGCTCAGGTCGATGGTGGCGCCGTTCAACGTGTCCGGGATGGGCAGCGGGGTCTGGGCCGCCACCGGTCCGCCGCCCATCAGCAGGACCGCTCCCGTCAGCAGGCCGGCCCCGTGCATCCTGCTCCGTTCCATGGTCGTTCGTGTGCGATCGTGCATGGCTCCGGGTGCGGGCCTCTCCCGCGGTTCCGGTCGCAGCACACAACAAGGTTAACCATCCGGTCGCACCGGCGACCACCCCGTGGGCCGGGTTGTTGGGTTCCCAAGGCGCACCCGTTCCCCTTCGTGTCCTGTCGCACGGGACCCGCACCCGCGCCACCACCTACGGCTTCCCCGGCCCCAACCGCAGCACGCGCTCCTGCTTCACCGGGGGCGACCAAGTAAAGCCGAACCGCTCGGTGTACCGCTCCAAGGGCTCCAGGCCCACCACGGCGCGGCGCTCGTTCACGCGCTCCTCATCGATCATCGGCTTCACGAAAGGCCTGCCCTCGGTCCACCCGATCTGGGAGCCGTAGATCTGCGGGCGTCCGTGGTTCACTTCCACACGGTCCTCCAGCATGGCCAGCTCGTGCGCTCGCGCGCGGCCCTGCTCCACCGCCAGCCGCATCTCCTCCAGGTAGCGCGCCTGCACGTCGGGCCGCGCGTCGGCATGCTGCAGCACCAGGAAGAGCGCCTGGTTCGCGGTGCGGCCGACCTCCGCCTCGCCCAGCCATCCGGCGCTGTCGATGATCGCCGTCACCCGCACCCGGTTCACCGAGTCCTGGTGCATCATGTGCGCGATTACGCTGTCCCTTTGTGCGCCCGGCGCGTAGCCGTGCACGTTCTGCCGATCGCGCTGGTCCAGCGTGTGGATGCGTTCCAGCTCGGCCCGCAGCCTGGCCATCGCGTCCTGGGCCGGAGCGGATGCACCGCCCAGCAGGAGCACAAGGGTCAGGGGGTGATGAAGGCGCATGGCGCAGCGACGCGGCCGCACCGGCCGCAAGATCCGGACCATGGTCCGGTGCGAACACCCCGGGTCGATCGGCGGTCAAGATCCACCCCGGCTGGGGAGATCGCTTCGCCGGCAGAGCCCGGCCCGCGAGGACGGTTCAAAAATGACCGGTACTTGAACCCCACCCCTCCCCACCGTCACTGCGAGCAGCCAGCAGGAATGCGTGGCAGTCTCTACTCGACGGCCGGGATCCCCTCTGGCACACCCACTCCGCCCAGCTGGTCGCCGTTCCCTGCAGCCTCATGCGGCGCAGGTCAGCGGCCGGCCCGTTCGGTGCGCAGAGCGTGGTCCGCCGATCCGGACCCGGCTGCCGGGAACAAGCGGGGCTGCCCTATTCCGGGATCGCGATCCGCTCGTCGATCCCCAAGCTGCGATCCAATCCAAAGGCGGTCGGGTGCAGGTACCGCCCGACCTCCACTCCCTTCTTCTCCACCACGTTCGGGATCCTGTTCTCATTCGCGAAGGCATCCTTCCGGACCCCCGTCACCTGCCAGGAAACCTCTCCACCGGGGGTCCCACCGGCGATGACGAAGGCTCCGTTCTCCACTTTCCGGGCGATATGCAGTCCCGGGCCAGGCGCACCGATCGCGGTAAGCTGGTAGCGATGATCCTTGTTCAGCGCCTCAAAGTAGTCCGGAAGAACAACGATCGCCCTGCCATCCGCATCGAGGACCACATTGCCATTGTACACGTTCATCATGTCCGGCGATTCCACGAAGGAGTGGTACAGGAACTTGTTCGCCGGGTCCAGTGGATGGTCGATCTTGAACGCACCGCCCCCCTTGGACAGCGTGCCTGACACAGCCGCGTTCCCCACGAAGTAGCCGGCGTAGCTGCTCGGGCTGCTGCTGTAGTTCTGCGCGTACAGGGCGAATTGAAGGTCGCTCTCCAACAGCAACTTGACATTGGCCGTCGGTGTTCCTCCGAAACCTGCATTTCCAGCGGTCTCGTTGAAGGACTGATTGAAGTAGGAATGGCCTCCGGACAGAAGGGAACTTCCGTGCACGTGGAGCTTTGCGACCGGGGCCGCCGTGTTGATGCCCACATTCCCGCTGTTCGTATTGTGCAGGTCATTGCCATTCAGGGTCCAGCCGGACGCGGCGCCCCCGTACAGCGAACGGAGCGCGAAGGGCACGGACTTGAACTGACCGCCGCCCAGGAACACGTAGTTCATGCCTCCCGTGATGTCCACGGAGATCGAGTAGCTCATCAGATCCCCGTTGGTCCAATTGATGTCCGCGAACGTCGGGATGACGGAGTTGGCCTCCGGCGTTCCCTCTCCCATCACCAACTTGATCTGGCCGTGCGCATCGGTCGTGACCAGATGCCGTTCCGTGTAGCCCGGGGAGAGCCCGGGTTGGATGCGCACCCGAACGCCCACGTTCTGACCGGCCAAGGGATCCCCATTGGCGCCGCGCACCACGGCCTGGTAGGTGAAACCGGAGTAATTATCCTGACAGATGCCCACAAGGGTGGTGGCGCACAGCAGAAGGAACAAGGGGTATCTCGCGATCATCGTGGAGGCTTTGTGGTCCGCGTGGCATCTGCCCACGCTTCAAGGAAGTTGTTGAACGCGCACGTTGTTGGGCGTGAGGCTGCCCACGTTCACTAGGATGGGGTCACGGTCATTCGCGCCGCCTGTGTACTTCACGACGGCATCCAGGTTCACATCCTCACGCCAATACCCTGTTGCCGTATTGGTCGGGGTCACCCCACCGACCTTCACGAGGATGGCATCCCGGTCGTTGTTTCCACCGGTATACTTCACATCCCCGTTCCCGCGCACATCACCCGCCCACAGCACGCGGTCCGAATTGATCGTCTTCAGCGCGTTCGTGCCGTAGGTCGGGGTGCTTCCATCCCTGAGGTTCACCCCAACGGCCGTGCCACCGAGGACCACAGTGCTCAAGGTGAGCACGGACAAATGGTTCCGGTGCTTGAGGCCTATGTAATACGCCCCGGGTGGTGCATTGAAGCGAACAGGGGATACGCCATCCGTATCCACGATGTCGCCGTCCCGCTGCAGCAAGGCACTGCGTGTGGCGGATACCACGCTGTTGTTCGCACCGCTCCGCAGCTCCAGGAAGACCCAGTCCACGATGGCGTTGACACCGGTAACGGCCAGGACCGCCCCGGTGGTGACCTCACCACCCCCTCCTACATGCGTGTAGCCGAGGGCACCATAGGGCTCGCTCAACGGCAGCCAGCCTCCACTGCGCAAGGCGTCGTTCATCTGCCCGGTCACCGCGTTGTACGGACCTTCCAGCAGCGCGGCGACGCTCAGCCGCACGGCGATCCTGGAGGGCTGCTGCATGCCTTGGGTCACCTGCCCACCGGTCACGCTGCCATTACCGGCAACGACCTCGCCGATGGACCATGAGATGGATGCTCCACCCGGCAGGCCGCTGCGGTCGCCACCGCAGGACACCAAGGTGGTACCCAGGCTCTGGGCCTGGGATCCAGCGGATGCCAACAGCAGCAGCGTGATGATGAACGTGCGCAGGATCGGTTCATGCTTCGGTGCAGCTTCGTGCACCACAACGGACGTTCGTTTCGCGGAACGGGGCATGGGGCGGGAAAAGAAACGTTGCGCTCGGATCGGGTACCTGCGTGATCGTTTGGTCCGTGGGAGTTCCGGAGCCAATATATGCGGATCAACGCATTGCGTGCGCTGAACACCAGAATGTCCCCGATGGTCATCGATCCGCCGCCCATGGTCCGGTGCGAACACCCCGGGTCGATCGGCGGTCAAGATCCACCCCGGCTGGGGGAGATCGCTTCGCCGGCAGAGCCCGGCTCGCGATGACGGTTCGGAAATGACCGGTACTTGACCCTCACCCCTCCGCACCGTCATCGCGAGGCGGCCCCCAAGGCCGCCGTGGCGGTCTCCCCTGACCGGACGGGATCAAGCCCCCTCCTGAGCAGCGATCGCTCGCTGCTCCGAGCCAGGAGGGGTACGGGGAGGTTTCCGCTTCGTGGGGTTCCTGGCGTGAAGGTGCCGCTACCTCCCCCAACCCCTCCTGGCCCGGCGCGTGGAGCGTTCCACGCGCAGGACTTTAGGATCGCAGCGGCAAGATCTGGATACTTGCCTACGAGGTGATCACTGAAGGGAACCGAGGGAAGTGGCAGGTGAACCGTCCGCAGGAGAGGCTGAAGACCTATTCCCCTATTGGGACCTGCTGCTTCCTAGGTGTTCTGGGCTCAAATAGA
>JAEUSW010000168.1 GCA_016788285.1 Flavobacteriales bacterium | reverse complement strand
CGTTCCGTCCTCGATCAGTGCACCACCACCATCCGCTTGCTCAGGCGCTGCCCGGCGGCGGTGAGGGTGTAGAAGTACACGCCTTCGGTGAGGTCGGCGGTGTTGATCGTCACCCGGTGCGATCCGGCACCGCGGTTGCCTAGGTTGTCCAAGCGGACCACCTTGCCGCTGAGGTCGCGCACCTCGAGGGTGGTGGCGCTGGCCTCCTTCAGCTCGAAGGTCACCGCCGTGCTCTCATCGGCCGGGTTCGGCATGTTCTGGCCCAGACCCACGCCACCCACGCGGTCAGCTTCGGTGATGCTCACGGAGGGGTCGAAGCTCATCCGGATCATCGGCGTGGTGGTGGTGAAGTACCAGTCCAGGCCGGCAGGACCGTCGAAATAGATGAAGGAAGACTGCTCCTCGCTCACACCGTTCTGGCCCATGCGCAGCTGACCACCACCGAAGTGCTCGATGCAGACGATGTAGTCGCTGCCGGCATCCAGGGGCTGGGGCGTATCGAACACCAGCGGGATGAACTTGTTGCCGTTCGCGGCGTTCAGGTCGCTTTGCACGATCTCGTGCTCCGCGGTCTGGGCGATGATGGTGGTGAGGTCACCGGCGCGGAGGGTGCCGCGGATCAGCAGGCCCACGGTGCCCGTGCCGCCGTTGCGCAGGGCCACCTTGATGCCGTACAGGTCCGTGGCGCTGGAGATGTGGAAGCCGTTGCACAGTTCGTACGGGTCGTTGTTGCCGTTGCCGTCCTCGAAGGAGGCCACCGTGCCCAGGTCACGCGCGTAATCGAACTCCGCCACACCGAAGCTGGCGTCGCCTTCGTTGTCGTTCGGGGTGTTGTCCACCTGGCCGGAGCTGACCGTGTAGGTCACATCGTAGGTGCCGGCCACAGCGGGGGGCGTGAAGTCCGGGTTCACGAAAACGGTCTGGATGTCACCGGCCGGGAAGTTGGAGATCGTCTGGTCCTGATCCAGCACCGTGGTGCCCGCGCGCTCCACCAGGAAGTTCGCGGTCACGTTCGACTGGTCCAGGGAGCCGTTGTTCAGCACGGTCATGTTCAGGCCGATCGGGCGCAATTGGTTGAAGGGATACAGCGAGTAGCGCAGCGAATCGTAGGTCAGCGAGGTGGCGGGGTCCCACTGGGTCGCCGCCGCACCCGTCACGGCGAGGTCGTACTCGTACAGCTCGATGATGCGCACATCGTCCACCTGCCAGTAGTAGTGGGAGGTCCCGGCCGTGGTGCCATCGAAGAAGAAGCGGATCTGCACGTTGGCCGGATTGCCGGCGATCGCCTGGGACAGGTTCACGGAACGCACGTCGATGTCCACACCGGCATTGGCCGCGGTCCCGTTGTTCACATCGAACCGGAAGGGCCAGCTGGCGCCGCCGTCGGTGCTCACCTCCACGAAGTACGGGGCATCGCCGCAGCAGTAGCGACGGGCCTGCTGGAACTCAAGCTGCACGAAGGGCGTGGCGCTGAGGTCCATCGTCGGGCTCACCAGGGAACCTTCCCAGTTCACGAACGTGGCGTTCGGCGTCGGGGTCTGACCCGCCCAGGTGCAGTTGGCCGAGTCCGCCGCGTACAGCATGAAGCCGTTGGCTGCGCTCTCGGACTGGATGATCTCCGCAGCAGGGTCGCTGTAGGCACCGTTCGGCCCGGTGAACTTGTGGAACCAGAGGTTGCCATCGGGGCCGGACACGGTCCAGGAGCCCACACCGTTGTTGCCGGCGAGGCCGTTGGCGAAATCCTCGTAGAACACCACATCGCCGCCCGCTTTGGCCTGGCCTTGGCTCAGGGGCTTGGCGCGCAGCGGCGCGGCTTCTTCGGGGCCGAACGTGGAGCGGGCCGGCGTGTTGCGGACCCACTGGGCGCTCGCCAGCATGGCAAGGCCCATGAACGAAAGGGCTGTCGTGTATCGAGTGACCATCGGTTGAAGGGTTGTTCCTTGATTAAGGACGCCCAAGGTAGCCATCCCGCTGCTTCCACGAGCACCCCGTTCCTCAGATCGGTGGAACCGTTCGGCCCTCTGGTCCCGGGCACCCATCAGGGGCCACTGATGAACCGCGCCGTGGCCCTGGCGTCCGGGCCTTCCACCACGAGCAGATAGGCGCCCGTGGCCAGGCTCCCCACCTGCAGCGAGGCCGTCGTTCCTGCCGGGCCCTCCACGAGCACGGTCCGCCCCGCCGCATCCAGCATCCGAACCCTTCGGATGGGCCACGGGGCCCGGACGATGAGCTGCGTGCCTTCCTGCCGGAGGATCAGGTCGGGACGAACCGGGGGTTCGGCCACCGCCACCGCCACCGGGCCAAGGTGCAGGCGCACCAACGGCGCACGCAGGGGGTAGCTCCAGTCCAGGGCGTTCAGCTCATGCACCACGGCCGTTCCAGGGCGCACCTCACCACCCAAGGCGATCCGCATCAGGCCACTGTCCGGGACCTGTTCCACCACCGCCAGCAGATCCGTACCTCCATCCACCGGCACCGGCGCATCGAACGGCAGGTAGGTCCAGGCCCAGGACAGGCCCGCCTGAACGTCCGCATCGGTGATGTGGAACGTGTCGGTGCTCGCCACCGGTTGCAGATCGGTGTTCAGCAAGCGACCGATCACCTGGGCGCCCACTTCGGTGCCGGCATCCAGCCGCACCCCCAGGCCATGCACCAGGTCATCCACTTGGAATTCGTACCGGCACCCGGCCAGATAGCCCGCGCCTCCGGCATCGAGGCCTCCTAGAGTGGGCCCCGTGCGATGTGCGTACGCGGCATCACCATCGGCCCAGCCGGCCGCGGTCAGTAAGCGCTGCACGGTCCCTGTCTCGTCTCCCGGAACGTCCTCCGAACCGCCCGACCCTGCCGTGGCGGTGGCCGTGAGCACACTGGGGCCCGTGGGCACCCAGTCCGTCCGCACCACCAGCGTATCCGCGGCGTTCGCTGCAAGCAGCGCGAGGGTGTCACTGGTCCACTGACCTTGGGGACCACCGTTCAGTGCAAGGTCCACGGTAGCGTGGACGCCGAACAAGGGCAGATGGCCCTTGTTGCGCACCACCACGGAGAACGAAGGCGAAGCGGCCTGGGTCACCGGCACCTCCACCGGGTCGAGCCCGACGATGGTGCTGTTGAAGGGCGAGGTGCGCAGATCGCCGAACGCGAGCCGCTCCAAGGCCAGATCATGGGCCGCACGACCGCGCACGCACACATCATCCAGGGCCAGGCCCGATGCCCAGCCGCCCCGGTCCGTCCAATGAAAGCGCACACGCGCCGACGAGGCTCCGTCCGCTGCGGAGAGGTCCACACTGCGCTGCTGCCATCCGGCGCCGGGGACGAGCTCCGCGATGCGTGTCCATGAGCTGCCGTCGATGGTGAGTTCCACCCAGGCGCTGTCGCCGCCGAAGGCGCCGTCCAGGAAGTACCGGAAGGTGAGCACAGTGTGGTCCGCACCGATGAGGTCGATGGCCGGTGTGGTCAACCGGACGCTGTCGAGGTCGCAGTCGCACGGTGGTGCATCGTCATTGGCCATGATGAACCGGTTGTCCACGGGGCCATCGGGCACGGGAAAGTACCCGTTGGCGTTGGCCTCGGCGGCGGTGCCCGCACGCCAGGCCGGTACGAACTCCCCCGTCCCCGCGCCGTTCGCGTCGATCCGCTCGACGTCCGGGCCGATGTCCCAGCCGGCCGGCAACGCGGCGCCTCCGAAGTCCTCGTTGAGCACACAGACCTGGGCTGAGGCGAAGGCCGGGATGAGGGAAACGAGGAGCACGCCGGTCAAGGCCCGGAAGGGCGGTGGACCGGTCAGGGGGCGGCGCGTCATGGCGGCCAAAGATAGCCCGGTCCAACGCACGAAGCCCCCGTCATCCGGGGGCTTCGCCGCTTGCGAGCGGTCCGGTCACCGCGCCCCGTTGCGCACGATGCGGATCGTGGACCGTCGCTCGCCGTCGATCACGGTGAAGGCGTGCACCCCCGGTGCCAGCCCCGCCCCGTTCAGGTCGATGCCGTGCGTGCCTGCCGGCCGCAGGCCCTCCTCTCCGCTCCGCACGATGCGGCCCACCGCATCCCGCAGCTCCCAGCGCACCCGCGTGGCCGCGGGCAGGTCGAACCGGATCGTCGTGCGGTCGTCGAACAGGCTGGGCATGGCCCTGAGCCCGAGCGGGCCCGCCGGTCCTTCGATCACGCTCGCCGCGGGGTCGAAGTTCATGCGCACCATCGGTGTCACGGTCACATAGTACCACTGCCCGCTGCCACCATCGAAGATCAGCGAGCTCTGCGGCGCGCTGATGCCGCTCGTGGCCGTCCACACCTCCTCGCTGCCTCCGAAATGCGACACGGCCACGAGGTAGTCCTTGTCCTCCTCCAAGGGCATGGGGGCGATCAGCGGAAGGGTGATGAACTCGTGCTGGCCCTGCAGGTTCAGTTCGCCCGCCAGGACCTCGTGCTCCTCGGTGCCCATCAGCAGCTCGAGCTCCTCGTCGTACAGCGATGCGGTGATGAGCGTGCCCGGGTCGGTCCGCGCGCTCAGGGCCACCTCGATGGCGTACAGCGTCCGGTCGGAGGAGCGGATGTGGTACCAGTTGCCCAGTTCGTAGGCATCGATCCCGTTGTTGCGGTCACCCTGCATCGCGTCCTCATCGCGTGCGAAGCGGTCCACCTGCACCTCGAAGCGCATCACCTTCCCGTTGTCGTCCGGCAGGGCTTCGGGTTCATCCTGCACCACCGAGAGCTGGAGCAGATAGGCGCCCAGCGCGGCCACCGGCGTATACCCCGTGATGTAGAGGCTGTCCACGGCGCCCGGGGAGAGCGTGATCGGTGCACTGTACAGGACCACATCGTTGGTGCCGGGCCCGTCGATGTCGGCCTTCAGCCGCACGTTGGTCTGCGGCTGCGAACCATTGTTGATCGCGACGGCCTTGAACTTCAGCTCGCGGAGCTCATCGATCGGATAGATGGTGTAGGGCAGCCCGTCGAAGTCGGGCTCATCGGGGCTCCAATCGGCATAGGTGGCCGAGATCAGGCGCAGGTCGTTCGCCTCCACCGTCAACAGGGCGATGTCGTCCACCTGCCAGCTGTAGGTGTAGCCTTCGAAGCTCAGCCAGTGGAAGCGGAGGCGGATGTCGCCCGAGCCTCCGTTCAGTGCGGCGCTGATGTTCATCACCACGGTCTGGCTCACCGGTGCACCGGGCGTGCTCTGGTTGCCGGGCACATCACCGTTCACCGGGAACACCGTCCAGCTCGTGCCTCCATCGCTGCTCACCTCCACCTGGGTGATGTCGTTGTTCAGTTGCCGGAAGCTCTGTTCGAAACGCAGGAGCATGAACGGCACCGTGTCCAGACCCGTGATCGGTGGTGACGTGATCGTCGTGTTCTCGGCCACGCCCGCCGTGCCCTGTTCGTCGGAGTCCGCCACGATCCACGAGCCGCCCGGATAGCCCGTGGTGCTCTGCAAGGGGCCGGGCGTGTAGCCGCCCGTGTTGCCGGTGCTGGTGAGCTGCCAGCTCACCGCTCCGGTCTGCGTGTTCACCGTCCAGCCGCCCAGCCCGCTCTCGAAGTCCTCTGACCAGAGGACGGCAGCGGCCGACCGTTCCCCGGACACCGCGGACGGACGTTCGTGGCCATGGGCCGGGGCCATCGGTGTCCGGGCGTTCCAGCATGACGGTGCGCGCTGCACGGGGTCCTGGCCGAACACCAGCGTGGTGGCCATGGAAAGAAGAAGGGGGGTCAGTAGGTTCCGCATCGGCGTTGGGGCCGGCGATCGGACGCTGACCCGGGCCGAAGCTGTGGGCCCCATGCAGCGGAACGGATGGCCTTTGTGACGGACCCGGAGCCCATCCACGAACGGTTGGCGCGGTCACAGACCATCGAAGGTCGCGAGGCCGTGAACGCGAACGCACCACCGGATGAGCAGTGGTGCGTTCCAGGGTGAACGGTTCCCGCTGGTCAGGCCTCGGCCGCCGCGTACTCCTCCACCGGCGGGCAGGTGCACACCAGGTTGCGGTCACCATAGGCGTTGTCCACGCGGCTCACGGTGGGCCAGTACTTCCAATCGCGGTTCACGCTCGCCGGGTAGGCCGCCTTCTCACGACCGTAGGGGTGGTTCCACGTGTCGGCGCAGACCTCGTCGCTGGTGTGCGGGGCCATCTTCAGCACGTTGTCCGCCTTGTCCGCCTTTCCGCTCTCGATCTCGGCGATCTCGTGGCGGATGCCGATCATGGCCTCGATGAAGCGGTCCAGCTCCGGCTTCGCCTCGCTTTCGGTGGGTTCCACCATCAGCGTACCCGCCACCGGGAAGCTCACCGTGGGCGCATGGAAGCCGTAGTCCATCAGGCGCTTCGCGATGTCCTCCACCTCCACGCCGGCGGTGCGCTTGAACTCGCGGCAGTCCAGGATCATCTCGTGCGCCACCATGCCCTGATCGCCCAGGTAAAGGATGGGGTAGTGCTTCTCCAGCTTCGCCTTGATGTAGTTGGCGTTGAGGATGGCGTAGCGCGTGGCGTCGGTGAGGCCGCTGCCGCCCAGCATCTTGCTGTAGCCGTAGCTGATCAGCAGGATCAACGCGCTGCCCCAGGGCGCGGCGCTCACGGCGGGAATGGCCTTCTCGCCGCCGGTCTTGATCAGCGGGTGGCCGGGCAGGAAGGGCTTCAGCTTGTCGTTCACGCAGATGGGGCCCATGCCGGGGCCGCCACCGCCGTGCGGAATGGCGAAGGTCTTGTGCAGGTTGAGGTGGCACACGTCGGCACCGATCTCGCCCGGGCTGGTGAGGCCCACCTGTGCGTTCATGTTCGCCCCGTCCATGTACACCAGGCCTCCGTTGGCGTGGATGGTGCCGGTGACCTCCTTGATCGCGGCCTCGTACACCCCGTGTGTGCTGGGGTAGGTCACCATCAGGCAGCTCAGCGTGTCCTTGTACTGTTCGGCCTTCGCCTTCAGATCGGCCACGTCGATCTGGCCGTCCTCGGTGGCCTTCACCACCACCACCTGCATGCCGGCCATCACCGCGCTGGCGGGGTTGGTGCCGTGCGCGCTACTGGGGATCAGGGCGATGTTGCGGTGGTGGTCGCCGCGGGTCTCGTGGTAGGCGCGGATCACCATCAGGCCGGCGTACTCACCCTGCGCGCCGCTGTTGGGCTGCAGGCTCACGGCGGTGAACCCGGTGGCCTTGGCGAGGATGTCGCTCAGCTCGCGGAACAGCTCCTGGTAGCCCTCCGTCTGCGCCACGGGCGCGAAGGGGTGGATGGCGTTCCACTCGGGCCAGCTCAACGGCATCAGCGTGCTGGCGGCGTTCAGCTTCATGGTGCACGAGCCCAGCGGGATCATGCCGTGCATCAGGCTGAAGTCCTTGTTCTCGAGCTTCTTGATGTAGCGCTGCAGCTCCAACTCGGTATGGTGCGTGTTGAACACCGGGTGGGTGAGGAGGTCGCTCTTGCGCTGCAGGTCGGCGGGCACGGCCATGCTGGCGCCGTTGCCGCTGAGCGCGGGAGCGGGCTTGCCCACGGCCTCGGCCAGGGCGGCCACCACATCGTTCGCATCGGCCAGGCGCACGGTCTCGTCGAACGCGATGCTCACGTGGCTCCCGTCGTAGCGGAAGTTGATCCGCCGCTTCTCCGCGGCCGCACGCACCTTGCTCACATCACCACCGCTCAGGGTGATGGTGTCGAAGAAGCTGCCGTTGCTCACGGTGTAGCCCAGCGCCTTCGCGGCCTCGGCCACGTTGCGGGTGTGGGCGTGCACGTTGCGCGCGATCCGCTTCAGCCCGTCGGGGCCGTGGTACACGCCGTACATGCCGGCCATCACGGCGAGCAGGGCCTGCGCGGTGCAGATGTTGCTGGTGGCCTTGTCGCGGCGGATGTGCTGCTCGCGCGTCTGCAGCGCCATGCGTAGGCCCCGACGGCCGCGGCGGTCCTGGCTCACGCCGATGATCCGGCCGGGGATCAGGCGCTTGAAGTCCTCGGTGGTGCAGAAGAAGGCGGCGTGCGGTCCACCGTAGCCCATGGGCACTCCGAAGCGCTGGCTGTTGCCCACGCACACGTCGGCGCCCCACTCGCCCGGAGACGTCAGCAGCACCAGTGCGAGCAGGTCGGCGCACACGGCGGTCCTCACGCCCGCGGCCTTGGCCTTCGCCACGATCGCGCGGTGGTCGTTCACGCTGCCATCAAGGGCGGGATACTGTAGTGCGATGCCGAAGTAGCCGCCGGCGGGATCGAGGTCCTTCACATCGCCCACCACCAGCTCCACGCCGATGGGCGCGCAGCGGGTGCGCAGCACGTCGATGTTCTGCGGAAAGAGACCCTTGTCGGCGAAGAACTTGTGGGCGTTCGCCAGTTCCTTCGGACGCGCCGCGTACAGCATGTGCATGGCCTCGGCGATGGCGGTGGCCTCATCGAGCAGGCTGGCGTTGGCGATGGGCAGGCCGGTGAGGTCGCTGCACATCGTCTGGAAGTTCAACAGCGCCTCCAGGCGGCCCTGTGCGATCTCGGCCTGGTAGGGCGTGTAGGCCGTGTACCATCCGGGGTTCTCGAAGATGTTGCGCAGAATGGGCGGCGGGGTCACCGTGCCGCTGAAGCCCAGGCCGATGTAGCTGCGGAACACCTTGTTCTTCGCGCCCAGCGCTTTCATGTGGTCCAGATGCTGGCGCTCGGTCAACGCATCGCCGGTGGCCAGCGCCTGCGCCGCACGGATGCCCAGGGGCACGGTGCGCTGGATCAGTTCATCGAGCGACGTCACGCCGATGGCCTTCAGCATGGCCTGGGTGTCCGCAGCATGGGGTCCGATGTGACGCTCTTGGTAGGTGACGGTGTTCATGGGGTGGCCTGAAGGCGCGGCGAATATACGGACCCCGATGAGGCCGGTCGGCGCGCGTATTCCCAGCAACACCGCGGCCGGGGCGATGTTCGGCACCGCCTATCTTTGGCCGCTTCCGATGCGTACCCTCTGGCTCCTTCTTCTGCTCCTGTGCATGGGGGGCCGGGCCCAGGACCGTATCCTGCTGATGAACGGCCAGACCATCCAGGGCAGGGTCCTCGGGCAGAGCACCTTGGAGATCCGCTATCAAGTGCCCAAAGGGGCCCGGCTCATCGAGCGCAGCGAGCCCACCGAGAGCGTGTTCAGCGTCACCGACAGCCTGGGCCGTGAGCGCGTGTGGTACTTCATGGACACGGTGTTCGGCAATGACTACAGCGTGGACCAGATGCGCTGGGTCATCAAGGGTGAACAGGATGCGCGGGACGGTTATCGGCCCCTGTGGCCCATGCTCGGTGGCTTCGTCTTCGGTGCCGGCACCGTGATCGCGCTCGACCTGGAGGTGATGTCCCTGCTGCTGCCGCCGATCTACGCCGGGGTGATGGCCCTGCCCCGCGTGCACGTCACGCGCGGCTCCATCCGCGATCCCTTGATGGAAGGCGATCCCTACTACGCCACCGGCTATGCCAGCACGGGCCG
>JAEUSW010000138.1 GCA_016788285.1 Flavobacteriales bacterium | reverse complement strand
GCCGGCCACATGGCAGCCGGGCACCGCGCAATTCCCTTGGATCAGCGGCTGCACCGTGCCGGAGAACGTGACGTTCGTGACGTCGCAGAACCGGTTCGGGTACAACTCCTCCTCCACATCGTAATAGCAGCCGCCCAGGGCCAGGGCGAGCAGGGCGGTCAACAGGGTGCGCATCAGTTGTTCGGGGCTCCGTCCTGGATCCAGATGAGGAACTTGTCGATGTCGCACTGGGGCAGCATCGGGCCCGAGGGCGGCATGGGGATGCCCTGTGGGTCGTGCGTCACCGAGGCGGCGAGGGAGCCGTCCAGGGCCAGCGTGCTGAGCACGGCATGGGTGCCCAGGTTGAGGCCGCCCTGCGGATTGGCCCCACCGTGGCAGCCCCCGCACCGCTGTTGCACCAACGGCGCGATGGAGGCGGAATAGGTGACGTTCGTGGTGTCGCAGACCGAGGAGCAGCTGTTGTTCTGCGCGCCCTGGGCGATCCACAGTTCGATGAGATCGATCTGCTGGTCGGTGAGGCCGGGCTGGTCCGGCGGCGGCATCACCTTGTCGGGGTCCGTCTCGTTCAAGGCCTCCACCAGGTCACCGTCCTGGATGATGCCGCTGTTGAGAAGGGTTGTGAAGTCCGTGATCTGGATCCAGTCGTTGTCGTCCGTGGCCTGATCATGGCAGCCGGGAACGGCACAATTGCTGATCAGGATCGGCAGCACCTGCTGTTGGAAGTAGACCACGTTGGAGTCGCACGGCACATCCCCTCCGCCTCCACCGTTCCCGCCATCGTCCACCAGTGGGGAGATGGGGGGGTCGTGCTTGCAGCCGGGCAGCATGAGCAGGAGCAGGATGGCCGCGGCGAACAGGGCAACGACACTGACGGTGATCGCCTGTTCCGTGCGGTGTTGCGGGCTTCCAGCGGCAGGTGGGGTCTCCATCAGGTTCCGAAGTGCTGCAAAACTAGCTCGCGAACGCGGCCGCCGGTCCTGCTTTTCTGACGAAACGGGCGATCGGGACGATGGGGCGGACGGGCGTACCGGTTTCATCCGACTGGGGTTGGTTCGTGGGGGTCAGGACCTTTTCCCTTTCGCCCTCAGCTCGGCCAGGGCCACGGCGATGGCGATGGCGTCCAACCCGTTGTGATAACGCGGCTGACGGTTGAGCAGCAGGACGAGCCCGGGCACCTCTTCGGGCCTGCACCGCAGCAGCCTGCGCAGGTCCTTACGGTCCAGATGTGCGTCGATGACGGAAGCGCCAAGCATGGTGCCGTGGAACTTGATGGTCATGGTTCGGGGGATCAGGTCAGCGCGCCGATACCGTGAAGCTGCGCTGCACGACCACGCCATCGCGACCGGTGACGCGGGCGATGTAACGTCCCGCGGGCAGTTCGGCGATGTGCGCCGGTCTCGACGCGGACTCCCACACGGTCCGCTGGACCAGCCGACCATCGTTCAGGAAGAGGCTCAGGTCGGCCACCCCGGCGAACGGCCGCCCCTCCCAGGCCAGGGTCACCGGTCCGGGGGACGGGTCCGGGAACACGAGGAGGCCCCCGTCGTCCGTCCGCTCGTTCATGCCGATGCCGCCCCCCGTGCCGAGCCTGATCGCCGTTCCGTTCACCCCCACCGCGATGGCCAGGCCACCCTTCGCGTCCGCGGCTTCCAAGGCGCTGTTCACCGGTGTGCTCATGGCCTGCCAGGTCAGGCCCTCATCGTTGGACACGAGCACCACACCGTTCTCGCCGCAGAGGTAAACGGCGCTGTCATGGGCGCATGCGAGCGCGCTCATCTCCAAGGATGTGCCCGTGGCCATCGCCGCCCACGTGCTGCCGCCGTCCGCGGAGCGCAGGACATCACCGGTCGGCAGGGGGGCCAGCATCACGGCGGGGTTGAGGGGAAGACGCAACAGGTCGTTGAGGTCCTCCCCCGTACCGCTGGGTACGACGGACCAGGTCGCACCGGCGTCGGTGGTCCGGCGCAGCGTGCCATTGCGCCCTGCGACCCACACATCGGCGGGCTGGTCGGCGAGCACGGCCTGCAGCCGGTCCAACGTGCCCGCGTTCTGCACGATCCAGTTGATGCCGTCGTCATCGCTGCGCACCACCTGGCCGTCGCGGCCCACGGCCGTCAGCATGGCACCGGCGGTCGCCAATGCCTCGAAGCCGTCCGGAACGCCGGTGCTGTGCGTCGTCCACGTGGCGCCATCGTCCGTGGACCGGTGCACGGAACCATCGTCGCCGGCGATCACCAATGACCCGGCCGCGGTGCGCACCAGGGCGTTCACATCATCGTTGGGCACGCCGGTCATCACCGTCCAGGTCGTTCCGGCGTCCGCGGTGCGGAGCAGCGTGCTATTGACCCCGCCGATGAAGGCGTGCAGGCCGTCCTCCACGAGCACGGCGGTGAGCTCGACATTGGTGCCGGTCGGGATCGCGGTCCACTGCGCAGGGACCTGAAGCGTAAGCGCCGCGGCGCCGAGCAGGAGGGTGCGGGTTCGCATGGTCGTTGGGGTTGATGCGGCGAAGCTGGCGGCATCACCGCGGGCGACGCGCATCGGATCGGACGGAACGGGCTACGGGAAGGATGGAGCGGTCGGTGCGCTCACTGTCCCGACAACCAGCGCTTGAAGCCCGCGCTGCGCTCGCTGCTCACCACGGCATCCTGGCCGTAGGCGGGATCGAGGATCACCTTCACCCGGCTCTTGCTGTAGGCCAGCAGTTCCTTGATGGAGCGGATGTGCGTGATCACCTGCCGGTTGATGCGGTGGAACATCTCGGGGTCCAGCTGCTTCTCCAACCGGTCGAGGCTCTCGTCCAAAGGCAGGTCACGGCCTTCCCGGGTGCGCAGGAAGGTGTTCTTCTCCATCGAATGGATGTACGCGATGTCGTCGGGGACGACCACGCGGAAGTGGTCGCCATAGCGGATGAGGAAGCGTTTGATGAAGGCGCGGGGCCCCTCGCCGCCATCATGCGCCGCAGAGGTGGACAGGGCCGTGTGATCGCGCACCAGGCCCAGGCGTTGCACGCGGGCGATGGCCTCGCGCAGTTCCTCGGCCTTGATGGGCTTCAGCAGGTAGTCCACGGCGTTCACGCGGAAGGCCTGGAGGGCGTGGGCGTCATAGGCCGTGGTGAACACCACCGGGCACTCCACGCTGGCGCGCTCGAACACCGCGAAGCTCTCTCCATCGGCGAGCTGAACATCGAAGAAGGCCAGGTCGGGCGCTTCGTTGTTGGCGAACCACTCCACGGCCTCACGAACGGTCTCCACCACGCGGAGGACCACGGCCTCGGGTTCCACCTCGGCGAGCAACCGGCGCATCCGCTGGGCGGCGGCGGGCTCATCCTCCACGATCAGGACCTTCATGGCTCAGGGTCGATCAAAGGTATCCGCACCTCGAAGACGCCTGCCCCGGCGAGCACCTGCACGGGACGGTCGGTGAGGGCGGTGTAGCGCTGGCGGATGCTCTCCAGCCCGTACCCGGTGGAGCGATGGCCCACGTCGCGGGGCCGAAGCGGATTGCGCACCACCAGTTCGCGGACCGTGGCCTCCACGCTCACGGTCAGCGGCTCTGCCGCCGTCGCCACATTGTGTTTCAAGGCGTTCTCCACCAGCAATTGAAGGGTCAAGGGTACGACCCGGTGCCGCCGGGCCTGCTCGTCGACGTTGACCAGGAGGGCGATCCGGGCGCCGAACCGGTGCTTCTCCAGATCGAAGTAGGTGGCGAGCAGGCGCAGCTCCTCCTCCACCGGGATCAACTCGCGTTCGCGCACCTGCAGGATGTTGCGGAAGAAGGTGCTGAGCTGCTCGACATGTCCCACGGCCTTGCGCGGCTCCTCCTCGATGAGCTCGATGAGCGTGTTGAAACTGTTGAACAGGAAGTGGGGGTTCACCTGGCTGCGCAGGGCTTCGAGCTGAAAGCGCACCCGGTCCTTCTCCAACCTGTCGCGCAACCGGATCCGTTCCTCCCTCAGCCGGATGAAGGCGAAGAGCAAGGCGGTGAGGACCGCCAGCCAGAGCACCAGGGCCCAGGGCCTTCGCCACCAGGGACGCTGGATGGTGAAGCTGAAGCCGGTCCAGGGATGTGCGGCGCCGCCATCGGTGGCCGCAGGTCGCACCTCGAAGCGATACCTGCCGGGGATCAGCCGCGCGTAGGTCACCTGCCGCTCGCGCGTGGTGCGCACCGCGTTGTCATAACCCACCAGGCGATGCTCGAACCGCACGGCCTGGGGATCGGCACCCGGGGGCACGAAGAACTGGATGGTGAGGAGGTCCTGGTCGTGCGCCAGCCGCATGCCGTCCACGAGCGGGAGGGGCTCCAGGCCCCACGTCCAACCCAGGATCCCGGCCTTGGCAGCGCGCGACCGCTCGACCAGCTCAGGGCGGATGCGGATCAGTCCACGGTCGGTGGCCAGCCACAACGCACCTTGGGCATCGCGGGCCATGGTGTTCAGTTCCCCGTCCACGCCCTGCAGTCCGCAGGAAGCGCCCAGGTCGAGGAAGTGGCCCGATGCCGGCTCGTACAGCAGCAACCCTTGGTCCGTGAAGACGGCCACCCCTGAACGGAACGGGGCCACACCGAGCGGTTCACCGCGCAACACGGGATGATCGCTTCCCACGCAGCGGACCCGTTCGCCCGTCACCTGGCATAGACCGGTGCCCGGCCCAAGGGCCCAGACCGTTCCATCGTCGCCCTGACAAAGGCTGTAGTAGGAGCGCGGTCCGGCTCCGGCATCCTGTCCGACCAGCGGAGTGCCGGTGGTCCCCGGCCGGACACGCAGCAAACCGGCCCCATCGGAGGCCACGATCGCCCCTCCGTCGTCGAGTGGCAGGATGTCGTACAGGAAGCCCCCGCCGGGGACCGGTATGCGGGTGAAGCCCTCGCTGGGCGACCAACGCCCTGCACCGCCCAGGGTGGCCATCCACAACGCATCGCCTGCGCGTCGGATCCGCAACACGTGGTCGTTGACCAGGCCATCGCGTTCCGTGAGGTGAAAGTCCCCGCCGGTGGGGCTCAGTCGGTGCACCCCGTCGCCCATGGTGCCCACCCACACCTCCCCCTTCGCCTCAGCGGAAAGGGTCACCACGGCGGTGGAGGGCTTCAAGGCCGTGCGGCGGCTGGTGAACGCGGCCGAGTCCGCGAAGGCGATGGCATGGGTGTAGACCCGATCGCCCATGGCGAAATGCACACGCCCATCGGACGAGGTGGCGAGCGCGCTGATGCCTTTCAGGTCGACCTGCTCATGGTCCCCGACCACGAGCACATCCGGGTCCGAGCGATGAAGCCGCTCCTTGCCGGAGCACCACCAGATCGCACCATCGTTGCAACGCACCAGATCGGTCACACGGCCTTCGGCGTGCTCCATGGACCGGTACCACTCGGACCGGTCCTTCAGGTCAAGGGTCAGCAACCCGTGCCGATCGGTGGCCACCCAGGCGAAGGCCTGATCGACCCACAGCCTGATCACCGGGCCGAAGGCCCAGGAAGTGTCGCGCGCGAGCGGTCCGCCCACATCGCCTTGGGCATCGATGCTGAAGACCCCACCCCGGTCCGTTCCGCCCCAAATGGTCCCCTGTTCATCGCAATGGAGGCTCAGCACCAGGTTATCCGGCAGTCCTTCCGCTTGCGAGTAGTGCGTCCGGATGCCGCCATCCGGGTCGAGCACATCGACACCGGCGTCGGTGGCCACCACCACGCGGCCATCGGGCAGTCGCCCCAGCGCGTTCACGTGATCGTCCGATAGGCCTTTCGCGGTGGTCGACCAGCCCCTGGTGGAGCCGCGCATCCAGTGCACTCCGGCTCCATAGGTCCCCACCCAGACCGTGCCATCCGGATGGCGGAGCAGGCTGGTCACCGGCGAACGGAGGAAGTCCGGTCGCACGACCACGGTATCGTGGAAGAACCCATGGACATGCAGGACCACGCCATTGCCGAGCGCGGCCAGCACACCGTGCTCATCGCTGGACAGGGCGGTGACCGGTGGCATGGGATCCGGAAGGGCGGCCTGGGTCAGCTCGCCGTCGGTCCGGAACAGCCCATCGGGTCCGCCGAGCCAGAGCAATCCATCCGGGGCCACGGCCAGCACCTCGGCACGGGGCCGGCGCATACCCTCCTGCAGCTCGAAGGAGCGCGTGAAGGGGTACTGGCCCCATCCCGGGCAGGCCCACAGGAAGGCCAGGACGGGCCATAGGCGCCTCATGGCCCGGCGGACTTGGGGCGAAAGAGCAGGTCCACGGTGACGGTGGCCTCCGGAGCCACCTTGCGTTGCACCACGCGTGGTACGCGGATCGCGTGGTCCTCGAGCAGCACCGGGAACGTGGAGGTCACACGCACCCCATCCGGGCCCACGGCGATGCGGCACTCGATGATGCGCTCGCGCTCCACGCCATGCAGGCTGAAGGTGCCCTTCGCGCGGACCACGGACGTCCCGATCGAACGCAGGTCGAGGCTTTCGATCACGCGCCCCTTGAACACGGCCTTCGGATGGACCGCGGATTCCAGGTAGTTCTCGTTGAAGTGCTCGCGCTGCAGGGGGCTGTTGAAGCCATCGAAATCGGACACGGGCACCTGTATGGCGAAGGTGCGGGCATCGGGGTCCATCACCCCCTTCGCCGTGCGCAGGGAGGCTTGGATCTGCTCCAATGGAGCGTCGCTCACGAACGACACCTGGGACCGCACCACCTGCAGCAATCCACCGTCCTGGGCACGCAGGATCGGGAGCGGAAGAAGCACGAGCGGCGCGAGCAGCATCGTTGCAGCGCGGGTACGGAGCATGGTCGACCGCGAACTTACGCCCCTTGGCGGTGGCCTGCCAGGCCGGTCCTATCTTCGCGGCCCGTTCGGAGAGGTGCCAGAGTGGTCGAATGGGCCTGACTCGAAATCAGGTGTGCCCTTCGGGGTACCGGGGGTTCGAATCCCTCCCTCTCCGCCAAGCCGCCCCGCGATAGCGGGGCGTGTTCGTTCCGGGCAGCGAGGCGGGCTCGCCCGGCCGAGCGGACCGGGACGAACATCAGCCCGCGCAGCGGGCGTGGCTTGAAGCCTCCCCCAACGGGATGCGCAGCCATCCCTCCCTCTCCGCCTGCGGTCTCCAGCGGTCCACCGGCACGGGCACGATGGCCCGCTATGGG
>JAEUSW010000119.1 GCA_016788285.1 Flavobacteriales bacterium | reverse complement strand
CTGGAGGGCAAGGTGAAGCTCCACGGCCGCGTCGACCACGCCAGCTCCCTCCGCTTCCAGGCGGCCTGCGACGCGCTGCTGATCACCTCCTCCAAGGTGGTGGGCGGGCGCGACTACAGCATCGCGGGCAAGACCTTCGAGTACGTCGCCCAGGTGAAGCCGATGCTGGCCTTCGTGTGCGAAGGCGCTCAACGCGACCTGCTGGAGCGTACGGGGCTCTCCATCGCCTGCCCGCCCGACGACCCGGCAGCGGCGGCCGACCGCATCGTCGACCTGCTCGAGGGCCGGTGCACGCTCCGTCCCGACAAGGCGTTCATCCATGACCTGCACATCGAACGCATCACGGAACGCTTCTCGCAGGTGGTGCAACGCATCGCGCATCCATGACCGGCCGCATGGCACCGCTCGTCACCATCGTGATGCCCGCCTACAATGCGGAGCGCTACATCGAAGCGGCGGTGCGCTCCGTGCTCGCGCAGACGCTGACGGACTGGGAGCTGCTCATCGTGGACGACGGCAGCACCGATGGCACCGCGGCCGTGATCGATCGCTTCAACGACCCCCGGATCATCGCCCTGCGCAAACCGAACGGGGGCATCGGCAGCGCGCGCAACAAGGCCCTGGACGTGGCCCGGGGCGCCTACCTCTGCTTCCTCGACGCGGACGATGTGATGCCTCGGCGAAGCCTTGAGGCGCGTGTGGCGGAGTTCCGCAAGGACCCCGGGCTCGGCATGGTGGACGGCCGCGTGCGGGTGATGGACGCCACGCTCGAGCATGAGCTTCGCGTGTTCATGCCGCAACGCACGGACGACGCGTTCCACGAACTGGTCACCTTCAGCGGCCGCTGCTTCATGGGCCCCAGCTGGATGCTGCGCTGGGACCTGGACCGGAACCTGCGGTTCGAGGAGGGGATCACGCATGCCGAGGACCTGTTCTTCTACCTCTGCTTCTGCAAGGGCCGGCGCTACGGCTTCACCCCGGAGGACATCCTGCTGTACCGCCGCACCGGGCACAGCTCGATGACCACCAACCTGGAGGGCATGGAGCGTTCGATGATCTGGATCGGCCACGAGCTGAGCCGAAGGCGCCTTGCCTCCGCCGGTGAGCTCATCGTTTACACGGTCAAGCGCAAACGGATGATGTCCGGGTCGTACCGGCAACGAGGGCGTTACCTGAAAGCCCTCCAGGCGCTGCTCCGCTGAGCCTTCACTTCACCGCTTCCACGTAGAGCGATTCGCGGCTCCGGACCTCCGAGTCGTTGATGAGCGCCGGATCGCGGCCCTGCTTGTACGCCATGCGCTCCACCTGCCGGAACCCGCTGCGCTCCAGCAGCAGCTTCATGGTCTCCAAGTCGTAGATGAAGAGGTGGCCATGGTTGCGGAACACGCCGTTGATGCACTGCATCATGGTGTCGTAGCCGTCCTCATGGGGCATTCGGCGCGCACCGCCGGCCCTGCGGTCCTTGTAGATGTCGATGAGCATCTCGCCATCGGGCACCACGATCCGCACGCGACCGCCGGGTTTCAGCATGCGGTGGAACTCGCGCAGATTGCGCTCACAGGCCTCCAGCGGGATGTGCTCCAGGCAGTGCTCGGTGTAGATGCCCTCGAAGCGTTCATCCGGGAAGGGATAGGCGTGCCGCACGATGTCCCAGCACACATCGATGCCGGGGTTCCAGATGTAGTCCAGGTTGACGAACTCCGCGTGCGTGTTGGTGCCGCAGCCCACATCGAGGAATCGCTTGGCGGAGGGGATGCGGCGCGCCTGCCAACCGGCGTTGCGGATCAACGCCGAGATGGTGAGCTGGACCTTGTACCGGTCGATGAGCCTGCGGCGGGCTGTGGCCATGCGGAGCGGGGTTCGAGGCGCGGGTCCGGCCACGGGCCGGCGCGGCGGCCAAAGATAGCCGCCCATCGCAGCCGGTCACGGACGCCCGGACCGGGGCCTCACGGGGATGATCCGGGCGAGCAGGTCCACCATGTGACCGGTATCGCGGAGCCGCATGGCGACGTCCACGCACCGCGCGCGCAACACCTCCACCGGGGTGGCGCGAAGGCGGTCAAGGCCGGCGCGGAACACGTCCGCCTCCATCGTCGGCAGGTCCTTCACCACGATGCCGACGCCTTCATCGCGGGCGATCCACCAGTCGTCCGCCACCCCTTCGGGGATCAGGATGGGCAGCCCCGCCGCCCAGTACAGCGCGGTCTTCACCGGCGACCGGAAGCGCTGCGATGGCGTGGGCGGCACGGCGATGACACCGAGGTCGGCGGCGGAGAGGTACGGACGCAGTGCCCCGGGATCCATGGGACCCAGCACGGTGGTGCGGGCCTCCACCTCGGACCAGCCCGGCGCCTGGCGCAGCGGGGCCGAGTGCTCCTCATGCGTGATGATCAGATGGTGGACCGTGGGATCCGCGGCGCAGGCCGTGCGCATGAAGGCCACGTACTCCGCTTCGCTGTAGTAGATGCCCTGGAACTTGCCGATGTAGAGCACCACCGTTCGTCCATCGAGCCCCAGACGCCTGCGCACCTCCGCCCCGGCCGCCATGTCCCGTGCATGGGCCGGCACGTCGATGGTGACGCCCTGCAGGTGAATCTCCACCCCGGGCCGAAGGGCCCGCACATGGTCCATCACCGCGGTGGCCGGCGCCACGACCACATCCGCACGCCGCACCTCGAGGTCCTCCGACCAGCGCACCACGCGGTACTTCATGGACCGCTCGGGCCACAGGCCCAGCTCCCGCATGTACTGGCTGTGCGGCTCGAAGTTGACCACCACGAGCCGCTGGAACCCGAAGGGCCGGACCAGCGTGGCGTATGCGCTGGCCATGGACAGGAAGCCCACCACGGTGCGCTCCGCATAGCCGCGGGTGAACCACCAGGACCACCAGGCCAGCCGGGCGATGTTCCGGATGCGCTGCAGGAACTGCGCACCCTTCAGATCATAGCGCAGCGGACGCCAGGTGATGCGCGCCCTCCGCAGCCGCTCGGCCAGCGCGGGATCCAGGTCGGTGGGGCCCGGCTCCTCGGTCACCAGCAGGATGTCGAGGTCGGTGCCGCGTTCCTGCAAACGCAGCGCATAGTCCAGCATCAGGGTGGACATCAGCGGATCGCGGATGCTCTGGATGCTGACCACCAGGGCGCACGCGCGGCTCTTGTTCACCTTCCTCATGCCCGTTGCACGGTACGCTTCCGCTTGGCCACCGCCTCCTTGCTCATCAGGCCATCGGCGCCCGTTTCGCCCGTGCGGTACTTCTTGAGGTCGAACACCCGGTTGCGCACCTTGGCCCAGATCCGTTCGCGGTTCAGATAGCCGATGATGTAGAGGGCGGAGACCATCAAGGGGATCAGCGGGATCTTGAAGCGGACCAGGGCGCCGAAGTTCGGGGTGGAGATGCCGATCGCGAAGCCGAAGAGCAGGGTGAACACGAAGCACATCAGCACCACCGGGTTACCCCCCACACAGCGCAGGAAGAACAGGACCCGCGTCCGCCAGAGCATCAACAGCGTGAGTCCGAGCAACCAGAGGTTCTCCAAGGCACTGAGGGCCACCACCACCGAGCGGGACTCCCACAGGTAGGGACGGAACAGGGCCGCGTTGGTGGCCACCGGGAACTTGGAGAGCAGGCTGGCCAGGGTGCCGTCCATGGGCCCCACGTCGAAGTAGTTGTTGCCGTACTGCTCGGCCCGCGACATGTCCGTCTGCAGCACCATCACCGTGTCCACCACCTTGTCCAGCGAGAACTTGTCCAGGTTGTCGCCCAGCCAACTGAGCACGGTGACGGACAGGACGAGCATGGTGGCGAGGGCCAGCGGGAGAAGCACGAAGCGGATCAGCGCGTTCTTCATGCCGGCCACCCGGTTGAACATCAGCCAGATCATCGACACCGGGAAGATGGACATGAAGATGTACGGCTTCATCACCACCAGGATGATGGCGGCCAGCACCATGCCGATGAAGTTGCCCGCCATGGACCTTCGCTTGAAGAAGAACTGCACGAAACAATGGATCCACCAGCACACCGCGCTCATGGTGAAGGTGTCCTTCATGATCCCCGATCCCCAGAACACCACCGACGGCATGTACAGAAAGGCCACGGCGAACTTGTCCGTCAAGGACGGGAACATGGCCACGAACGTGCGGAAGCACTTCCAGATGCCCACGTACGACATGCTGGCCAGCAGGATGGTGGTGATGAGGTAGCTGTTGAAGGTGAGCACCACCAGGGGGCTGATCAGGCGGATGACGAAGTAGGCCCGGGGATCGAAATACATGTAGCCGTATGGATAGCCCGTCTCCATGCTGAAGCGGGCCAGGTTCTCCGCACTGTTCGGGCCGGTCACGATGTCGAAGTACGTCATCGGGTCCAGCTTGAACATGTTGCTCATCGCCACCGCCGAGTAGAAGTACATGATGGTATCCCCACCCCTGTAGTAATAGAAGTAGATGAGACTGAACCCGAGCCCTCCGATCATCTTGGCGAAGAACCCCCACAACAGGTGCTTGTACTCGGGGTGTTGCTTGATGGCCATCGTCTTGGCCCGGGAGAAGTAGATGTAGATGACCACCAGGTAGATGGACCCCACCAGGTACTCCCAGTAGGAGATGTCCACATCCCCGTAGTAGTAGATCCACACCAACGACATGCGCCAAAGGTCGGCATTGGCCCCGCATGCCTTCCGCCGCAGGAAGCATGCGCCGCCCGCGTGCTACGTTTGCGCCCATGCCCCGGCCCGGTCCACGCCCCTGCCCCGTGTGCGGCTCCACGGACCACCGCCCGATCGCCGAACGCGCCAAGGACCACCTGGTGCGCTGCGGTGCATGCACCATGGTGTTCACCGGGCTGGAGCCCACCCCGGAGGAGCTGGCGGCCTACTATGGCGACTACCCGGTGCATGAGCAGCTGTCGCCGGTCACCATCAAACGCTACGACGACCTGGTGGCGGCCTTCGCCCCCTACCGGCGCACCGGCCGCATGCTGGACGTGGGCTGCGGCGCGGGCATCTTCCTGGAGCGGGCGCGCATGAAGGGATGGGAGGTGCATGGGACGGAGTTCGGCCAGCGGGCCCTCGTCTCATGCCGCTCGCGGGGCATCGCCATCATCGAAGGGCCGCTCGACCCCTCGAACTACCCCGCGGCCTCCTTCGATGTGGTGTGCTCCTTCGAGGTGATGGAGCACCTCACCGACCCCGGCGCGGAACTGAAGCGGATGGCCGGCCTGCTCCGACCTGGCGGGGCGCTGTACATCACCACGCCCAACTACCGCTCCACGGGCCGTCTGCTCGCCGGGCGCAGCTGGAACGTGGTGAACTACCCCGAGCACCTCAACTACTTCACCCCGCGCACGCTCACCCGCCTGGCCGAACGGTGCGGCCTGCGGCTGCGCTCGGTGCGCACCACGGGCGTGAGCGTTCAGCGCGTGCTGACGCGGGGGTCGCTGGACCCCGCCCGCCGCCAGAACGCCTCGGCCGTCCAGGAGGACCTGCGGCTGCGCCTGGAGCGCAACGCCTTCAACCGCACCCTGAAGCGCCTGGCCGACCACACCCTCGACCTCCTGAAGGTGGGCGACACCATCAAGGCCCTCTACGAACGGCCTGCTCAGTGATGGTAGCCGCTGCCGCGCAGGATCTCCGCCGCACGGTACAGCTGTTCGGCCAGCACCAGCCGCACCAGCTGGTGCGTGAAGGTCATCGGTGAGAGCGCGATGACCTGTGTGGCACGGGCCCGCATCCGATCATCCACCCCGTACGCCCCGCCGATGACGAAGGCCACCTGGCGGGTCCCCTGATCGCGCCATCGCCCCAGACGTGCGGCGAACGCCGTGGAGCTGAGGCCCTCACCGCGTTCGTCGAGCAGCACCACCAGCGTGTCCCGCTCCACGGCCTTCAACAACCGGTCGGTCCCTTCGCGCCGTTTCCGCTCCGGATCGGTGCCGGGGGGATCGGCCACCACCACCTGGTCCACGGGGAACGAACGCTGCAGCCGGCCCAGCATCTCCTCGAAGGCCTCGGTGACCGGGCCGGGCGCATTTCGGCCCACCATGACCATTCGGATCCGCATCCCCAGGGTGTTGACAAGTACGAGGCCCCGAAGATGCCACGCTGGCCCGATGTTTGCGAAATTGGCCCCGACATCCTGAACCGCCGGACATGTTGAAGCACCTTTCCCTGGCCTTCGCGATCGCCCTGCTTGCCCTGCCCGGGCTGGCGCAGGACGCTGTGAAGGACCGCGTGGTGGCCGCCCTCGGCACGGGCAATTCCAAGGAGCTGGCCCAGCATTTCATCCCCAACATCGACCTCACCGTCGGAGGCTCGAGCGATGTGTACAGCAAGGCCCAGGCCGAGCAGATCCTGCGGCGCTTCTTCGATGAGAACCCGCCGGTGGGCATGGTGGTGGAGCACCAGGGCCAGAGCAAGCTGGGCGACCAGTACTACATCGGCATCCTGCGCTCGCGCACCGGTCATTTCCGGGTGACCTTCTTCCTGAAGCGCACCGGTGACCAGTTGCAGGTCAAGCAATTGCGCATCGAGGCGGGCCGTAGCGACCACTGACCGTGCTGCCCCCCGGAACCGAGGCCCTCATCACCGCCGCCCTCGCGGAGGACATCGGCGACGGCGACCACACCACCCGCAGCACCATTCCCCCCGGGGCCCGCGGTGGCATGCGTCTGCTCGTGAAGCAGGACGGCGTGCTCGCCGGCGTCGACCTGGCCCGCGCCATCTGTGCCCAGGCCCACCCCGACCTGCACATGCGCCCCCTGCTCGAGGATGGCGCCCTGGTGAAGGCCGGCGATGTGGCGTTCACCCTCACCGGGCCCGTGCACGCCCTGCTCACCACCGAGCGGGTGATGCTCAACTTCATGCAGCGCCTCAGCGGCATCGCCACCCTCACCCGGCGCTTCGTGGACGCGCTGGAGGGCACCGGCTGCCGCGTGCTGGACACCCGCAAGACCACGCCCACCCTGCGCGCGCTGGAGAAGTGGGCCGTGCGCATCGGGGGGGGAGAGAACCATCGCTTCGGCCTGTACGACATGATCCTGATCAAGGACAACCACGTGGACTTCGCCGGCGGTGTGGGCCGGGCGATCGAAGCCGCGCGTGACCATGTGAAGGCCCTGGCTTTGGACATTCCCATCGAGGTGGAGGCCCGCACCCTGCGCGAAGTGGAGGAGATCCTGGCCCACGGGGGCGCTGACCGCATCATGCTGGACAACTTCGGGCACGATGACCTGCGCAAGGCCGTGGCCCTCATCGGGCGGCGCCATCGCACCGAGGCCTCCGGCGGCATCACCCTGGCCAACGCCCGGGCCACCGCCGAATGCGGGGTCGACTTCATCTCCGTGGGGGCCCTCACCCACAGCGCCGCCAGCCTCGACCTGAGCCTCAAAGCCCTCTGACGCGCCATGGTGGAGCGCCTCAAGCGGAAGCTCCTGTTCTCCCGCCCCTTCCGCCGGGTGGTGCGCTGGGCCAAACGCGTGCGGCTGCCCGGCTTCGACGGCTTCAGCCTGTACGCCATCTCCCGCTTCTTCTTCCTGGCCCTGGCCACCGGACGGCTGGAGACCCGCGCCTCGGCCATCGCCTTCAAGCTGTTCGTCGCGTTCTTCCCCGCTGTGATCGTGCTGCTCACCCTCATCCCGTACATCCCCATCACCGACTTCCAGGTGAAGCTGCTGGCCACCTTCCAGGAGATGCTCCCCCTGGAGGTCTACCGGTTCATCGAGGGCACCCTGCACGACCTGGTGGTGAAGAAGCACGGCACCCTGCTCTCGGTGAGCTTCGTGGTGGGCGTGTACCTGGCCAGCAACAGCATCGACGCCATCCTCCACGGGTTCAGCGGAAGCACCAACCTCACCCACTGGCACAGCGCCCTCAAGCAGCGGCTGCTGAGCCTCGGCCTCCTGCTGGCCCTCACCATCCTGGTGGTGATCGCCATCCCCGTCCTCACGTTCAGCAACACGGTGATCGCCTGGCTGGAAACGCACGGACTGGTCACCGGATGGTTCGAGGTGGCCGGGCTCTTCGCCGCCAAATGGGGCATCAGCACCCTGCTCGTGCTCACCATGATCGCCCTGCTCTACAACGCCGGCGACCCCACCAGCAAACGCTTCCACCTGATCACCCCCGGCGCCATCGTGGCCCTGGTCCTCATCCTCGTCCTTTCCCAGGCCCTGGCCTTCATCTTCGGCAACATCACCGATTACAACGCGCTCTACGGTTCCATCGGCGCCATCCTGGCGGTGCAGTTCTGGATCTACCTCAACATGATCGCCCTGCTGGTGGGCTACGAGCTCAACATCAGCATCTCGCGCGCCCGCCACGCCCACACCAGCGAGCTGCGCCCCGTGCGCCGCGCCTGACCGCGATCCGGTACTTTCGGAGCGTGCAGGCCCGCACCCTCCCCATCGCCCTCGTGCTGCTCCTTGCCGGCCCGGCGCCCGCGCAGCGGTTCGACGCCCTGCATCCGCCGAACACCTATCGCAACGCCGACAACCCGCACTACTGGCGCAACCGCCCGCCGCACGAGGCCTACTGGCAGCAGGACGTCCACTACACCCTGCGCGCACGCCTCGACGAGGTGGGCGACCGCATCGAGGGCGAAGGGAGCCTGGTGTACTGGAACAACAGCCCGGACACGCTGCGCCACGTCTTCTTCCACCTTTACCAGAACGCGTACAACGCCGGTTCGCACGCCGACCTGATGGAGAACGGACGCCCGACCCGGGGCGACACCGCCGAGCACGGCACCACCCTGGCCCACCTGCGCGTGGGGGCCGATGACCTGCGCATCGAGACGGACAACACGGTGCTGAAGGCCTGGTTGCCCGGACCGCTGCCCCCGGGAGGGCGGGTCACCTTCACCATGGCCTTCACCACCCACTACGGCATGGACGTGCAGCGCCGCATGAAGCTCTTCAACGCCTGGGGCTTCAAGCACTACGACGGCGTGCACTGGTACCCGCGGATCGCGGTGTATGACGCGCACATGGGCTGGGACACGCAGCAGCACCTGGGCAACGAGCTCTACGGCGACTTCGGCACCTTCGACGTGACGCTGGACATGCCCAACGACATGGTGGTGGAGGCCACCGGCTGGCTGCAGAACCGGGACGAGGTGCTGCCCCGCGACCTGCGCGACCGGCTTGACCTGGCCCGCTTCGCCGACAAGCCGTGGAACGAGGCCCCGAGCGTGGTGACGCCCTACGAGCCCGGACGCCGCAAGCGCTGGCGCTATCACGCCGAGAACGTGCACGACTTCGCCTTCACCGCCGACCCCACCTACCGCATCGGCGAGGCCTGGTGGAACGGCGTGCAGTGCATCGCCCTCGCCCAGGAACCCCACGCCGCCGGCTGGCAGAACGCCGCTGCGTACACCGCCCGCATCATCGAGACCTTCAGCCGCGACATCGGCCCCTACGTGTACCCCAAGATGGTGGTGGCCGATGCGCGGGACGGCATGGAGTACCCCATGCTGACGCTCGACGGTGGGCGCGATCCGGAATACCGCGGCCTGCTCGTGCACGAGGTGGGCCACAACTGGTTCTACGGCATGGTGGGCAACAACGAGACCTACCGCGCCCTGCTGGACGAGGGTTTCACCCAGTTCCTCACC
>JAEUSW010000114.1 GCA_016788285.1 Flavobacteriales bacterium | reverse complement strand
CTCACCGTCGTAACTGGTCTGGGTCGCCAGGTTCGCGGTGTGGGTCAAAGGCGCTACGTTCTGGATGAAGGGCATATAGGGCACACACGTGATAGTGTATTCCCCGGGGATCAGACCTAGGTCGTATTCGCCATTGAGCGGAACGCCGCCGACATAGCCGAGGGGATCCACGAATAAGCTCACATAGCTGCAGCCCGGCTCACCGGCGTCTTGCACACCGCTGCCGTTCGCATCGTGATAGACCGAACCACCGACGCCGGGATTCTGGCAAGGGCATACGCTGTTCAGGGTCGAGCACAACCCGAGATTCTCGGTGTGGTAGGTCATGTAGCAGTCCGCTGGTTCATTCGGAAGACACTGTATCTCTGTCTGGACAAGATCCAGGTATTCGAGGCCTTCGGGCAGAAGGGGAAGGCAACTCACCGGGCACATCTCAAGAATGAGCCTTCGTAGTGAGCTGGGCAATGACGGTAACGAGGAGATGTTCGTTATCGAGCAATAGCACACTTCTAATCTCGGAGGAAGGACCAGTTCTCCTTCGAGGGGGCATTCAAACACATTCAGTGTCCGCAGTGAGGTCGGGAGCGGTGGGAGTGAAGTGAGATAGAAACAGGAACTCAGTGTGAGGCTATCCAATCCATCCGGCAAGGGAGCCAAGCTGGACACGCCCTCACTACCCCAGATCCCCAAGTATCGCAGCGTGGTTGGAAACGTGAAAGTCGAGAGATCCTCGTCCCATGGCGGGTACAGCAACTCGAAATTCTCCAGTTGTGTGCTGGAGATATCCGGCAGTAAGTTGCCGGGCGCTGCCGAATAGTTCAACTGAAGGGACCTCAATGTCGCGGGGAAGGGAGGCCAGGTGGAGAAGCCTGGAAACTGGACCGAAAGTGACCCAAGTGCTGGAGGGAAGGCGTCAAGGTCCGTTATCTCGTCAGAGTTGATGTGCAATACACGCAGGGAGAGGAAGGCCTCCAGGCCATTGACCTGCACGACATCACTGGTGTAGTCAATGGTGACCTCTTGGTCGAATTCCTGCACACCCTGCAACGCCGCATCCAGATCGCCGTTCGCATCCACGCATCCGGGCACCCAGCTGTTGTACAGGCTCCGCAGACCGGGATCCGGGATCGGGATCAGTTGCGCGTGGGTTTGTAGCGCGAAGAGCGAAAGGAGCACAAGGCTGCTGATCGGGGCGTATCGGTTGCGCACGGGATCGTGATTTCCGGAGATCGAAGCTAGGTCATCGTGCGACCTGTTCAGCCCCGAGCGCATCACCCGAAAGGATGAGCCCCGACCACACGCGCTTTCCGGTCCTTCCACTCATGCCACAGCGCGCCGCTTCGCCCTTTCCGTCCGCCGCAACGTCGCATCGGCACGCCATCGCCCGCATCCGTCGGCAATGCATGCGGCGAACGCGCGCGCACCGGGCCTTGTGATCCTTCGCTGTGCGTTGCGCGCCCGTACGACGCCATGTTCCGGAGTTGTTAGATGATCGTGAAGAAATTCCGCTTGCGGGTATGGCGATCCGATCCCGCCCACGATCCACGCGGTGCACCGAGCCGTGTTGAAAACATGGGAAACTATCCGCGCTCCCACCCTTGGCTTCCCGCGCTCTCCGATCCACATTTGTGACCCGCCGCTGAGGAGCCTACAGCCCACATCGCCGGACCCGAACAAAGACCGCGAACACACCCAAGGGGGCCGACCCCCTTCAGTACATCGTCACCCTCCACGAGACCCCTTCCTCCCGCCATGAGCGCCGCCAAACACGACCCCCAGATGAGCCTCACCGATGCCCTCCCGCGCGACGTGGAAGCCGCCAACGAACCCCTCCTCAAGGAGAACAAGGACCGCTTCGTCATCTTCCCCATCCAGCACAACGACATCTGGAGCTTCTATAAGAAGCACGAGGCCAGCTTCTGGACCGCCGAGGAGATCGACCTCCACGCCGACCTGGTGGACTGGGCCACCAAGCTCAACGACGACGAGCGCTATTTCATCAAGCACGTGCTCGCCTTCTTCGCCGCCAGCGACGGCATCGTGAACGAGAACCTCGCCGAGAACTTCCTCCACGAGGTGCAGTACACCGAGGCCCGCTTCTTCTACGGCTTCCAGATCGCCATGGAGAACATCCACAGCGAGACCTACAGCCTGCTGATCGACACGCTGATCAAGGATCCCGTGGAGAAGGACAAGCTCTTCCACGCCGTGGATACCCTGGATTGCGTGAAGCGCAAAGCCGATTGGGCCCTCACCTGGATCGACAAAGGCGGCTTCGCCGAGCGCCTCGTGGCCTTCGCTGCGGTGGAAGGCATCTTCTTCAGCGGCAGCTTCTGCTCCATCTTCTGGCTGAAGAAGCGCGGCCTGATGCCCGGACTCAGCTTCAGCAACGAGCTCATCAGCCGCGATGAGGGCCTGCACTGCGACTTCGCCTGCCTGCTCTACACCAAGCACCTGATCAACAAGCTGCCCAAGAAGACCGTGGAGACCATCATCCGCGATGCGGTGGAGATCGAGAAGGAGTTCGTGACCGACGCGCTGCCCGTGAACCTCATCGGCATGAACGCCAAGCTCATGCAGCAGTACATCGAGTTCGTGGCCGACCGCCTGCTGATGGAGCTGGGCAACGAGAAGATCTACCACGCCGCCAACCCCTTCGACTTCATGGACATGATCAGCCTGCAGGGCAAGACCAACTTCTTCGAGAAGCGCGTGGGCGAGTACCAGAAGGCCGGGGTGATGACCCAGAACAAGGAGACCAACAAGTTCAGCCTGGACGCGGATTTCTGAGCCGCAAGCCGCAAGCCGCAAGCCGCAAGCCGGAAGCTGGAAGCCGGAAGCCGGAGGCCGGAAGCTGGAGGCTGAGGATGAGGCTGGAGGCTGGAGGCGGAAAGCCGAACCCGAGAAGCCGACCGCCAGGACCCGAACGAGAACAGACCGTACGCGATCCCACATTCAACCGTTGAAGAACCGCCGACCCGCCACCGCCGGAAGGCCCTGAACCCCGACCACCTTTCCGACCCCGGACCCTGACGGCGAACCCGACAGCCCGGCGCACCGGATCACCATAACCCACCCCCCCGAGGCCAGGCGGGAGCCGCGCCAAAGGGACCAAAACCGAGGAGAAGCATGTACGTTGTGAAGCGCGATGGCCGCCGGGAGGCGGTGAAGTTCGACAAGATCACCGCCCGGGTGAAGAAGCTCTGCTACGGGCTCGACCCCATGGTCGATGCCACCCAGGTGACCCTCAAGGTCATCGACGGCATCTACGATGGCGTGTCCACCACCCAGCTGGACAACCTCACCGCCGAAGTGGCCGCCACCATGACGGTGCGCCACCCCGACTACGCCCAGCTGGCCAGCCGCATCGCCGTCAGCAACCTGCACAAGAACACCAAGAAGTCCTTCAGCGAGACCATGAAGGACCTCTACGAATACATCGACCCCAAGACCGGCGAGCGCGCCAGCCTCATCGCCGACGATGTGTGGGCCATCATCCAGGAGCACGCCGAAACGCTGGACAGCGCCATCATCTACGACCGCGACTTCACCTACGACTTCTTCGGCTTCAAGACCCTGGAGCGCAGCTACCTGCTGAAGCTGGACGGCCGCGTGGTGGAGCGCCCCCAGCACCTGCTGATGCGCGTGGCGGTGGGCATCCACAAGACCGATCTCGACAGCGTCATCGCCACCTACAACGACCTCAGCGAGGGCTGGTACACCCACGCCACGCCCACGCTGTTCAACGCCGGCACGCCCAAGCCGCAGATGAGCAGCTGCTTCCTGCTGCAACTGAAGGAGGACAGCATCAGCGGCATCTACGACACGCTGAAGCAGTGCGCGCAGATCAGCCAGAGCGCCGGCGGCATCGGCCTCAGCATCCACAACCTGCGCGCCAAGGGCAGCTACATCAAGGGCACCAACGGCACCAGCAACGGCATCGTGCCCATGCTGCGCGTGTTCAACGACACGGCCCGCTACGTGGACCAGGGCGGCGGCAAGCGCAAGGGCAGCTTCGCCATCTACATCGAGCCCTGGCACGCCGACATCGAGGACTTCCTGGAGCTGAAGAAGAACCACGGCAAGGAGGAGCTGCGCGCCCGCGACCTCTTCTACGCCCTGTGGATCCCCGACCTGTTCATGAAGCGCGTGGAGCAGAACGGCGACTGGACGCTGATGTGCCCCAACGAGTGCCCCGGCCTGAGCGACACGCACAGCGAGCAGTTCGAGGCCCTCTACGAGAAGTACGAGGCCGAGGGCCGCGGCCGCCGCACCATGAAGGCGCAGGACCTGTGGTTCCGCGTGCTGGAGAGCCAGATCGAGACCGGCACGCCCTACATCCTGTTCAAGGATGCGGCCAACCGCAAGAGCAACCAGCAGAACCTGGGCACCATCAAGAGCAGCAACCTGTGCACCGAGATCATCGAGTACACCAGTGCCGATGAGGTCGCCGTGTGCAACCTGGGCTCCATCGCCCTGCCCAAGTTCGTCAACAAGGGCCGCTTCGACCACGACAAGCTGTTCGAGGTGACGATGCAGTTGACCAAGAACCTCAACCGCATCATCGACAACAACTACTACCCCATCCCCGAGGCGCGCCGCAGCAACATGCGCCACCGCCCCATCGGCATCGGGGTGCAGGGCCTGGCCGACGCCTTCATCCTCATGCGCTACCCCTTCGACAGCGTGGAGGCCAAGGTGCTGAACCGGGAGATCTTCGAGACCATCCACTACGCGGCCCTCACCGCCAGCAAGGACCTGGCCCGCGAGGAAGGCCCCTACGAGACCTACGCCGGCAGCCCCATCAGCCAGGGCCTGCTGCAGCCCGACCTGTGGGGCGTGCGCCCCAGCGACCGCTGGGAGTGGGACGCGCTGCGGGCCGAGATCAAGCAGTACGGCGTGCGCAACAGCCTGCTGCTGGCGCCCATGCCCACGGCCAGCACGGCCCAGATCCTGGGCAACAACGAGTGCTTCGAGCCCTACACCAGCAACCTCTACACCCGGCGCGTGCTCAGCGGCGAGTTCATCGTGGTGAACAAGTACCTGCTGCGCGACCTGGTGAAGCTGGGCCTGTGGAGCGAGGAGCTCAAGAACAAGATCATCGCC
>JAEUSW010000113.1 GCA_016788285.1 Flavobacteriales bacterium | reverse complement strand
GAGCCCACCACGATGTCGCTGAAGCGGAGCATGAGACCCACCGAGGGCCGGCGCCAGCCATATTCATGGAACACGACCGGAACGGCGGCCTCGAACCACCGGGACTCATACCGCGGGGTCAGCGCCAGGGTGTTGGGGCGACGCAGGCGGTCGCCGCTCCTCGCGCTCAGCTGCTGCACCCAGGCCAAGCCGACGTAGGTGCGGTCCGCGAGGCGCTGGTCGTACAGGAGCGCGGCGGCCGTGGGGTTGCCGATCCGGAAGCGTCCGTTGGAGGTGTGATCGCCCGCGGCGGCGAACAGGCTGTCCACGCCTTCGGGCCCCGCGACCTGTACGTTCCCATGGTCAGGAAAGGTGAGCGTACCGGACCCCACCGAACCGGCGATGGCGTTGTTGAAGCGCATGCCACCGAGGTCGACGATCGATGCCGAGATCCGATACCGGTAAGGCATCGCCGTGCATCCGTTGGAGGCACGATGCGGGAGATATCCGTCCGCCTCCTCCAGGGTGCGTTCGTAGCTGATGCCGACGTCAGCCCCCCAGCCGGAGCCGGCCATCCCTGAAGGCATGGCCACCCCATAGGAGCCGCTCACCTCGTGCACCTCCGCACGCATGCTGTCCACCACGGTGTAGTCGAGCACATCGAGGCGGAACGCCGCCCCGGCATGCGGCACCTGCCACCTCACCGAAGCTCCGGCCTTCCAGATGCCGAAGCCCGATGCACGGATGATGTGGGCGTAGTTGAGCGACAGCTCGGTCCATGCCGCGGCGATGGCCCGGACATGCTCATCGCGATAGCGCTGGCCGTGCTGCGGGCGATGGTCGAGACCATGCACGATGAAGCGGCCCAGGTGCGGGCTCACACCGGTGATGCTCGTCACGCTGCGCGTGCGGAGGCCGATGCCGAGGCCATGGCGTCCTGCCGCGAGGCTGAAGGCCGGTCCGGGCAGGGCCACCAACACGGTGCCATGCTTGGCGTCCCCGCTCAACGACTCGCGAAGGACGATCTCCGACGGAGCCTGGCCACGCGCACCGTTGCGCACCTCGCGGAGCAGGCTGTGGTCATCCCCGTTCAGGGCCACCAGGTCGTTCCAGGCGAAGAGGTCCGCACCCAGGAGCCGGATCGATGCGTATGGCCACTGGCCTGCGCTGCGGGTGGGGTCCAGCACCAGGGCATCGGGACCCGACCAGTTGCCGTGCACCAGGCCGAACTGCTCCTGGGCCCGCCCCGTGAGGGCGAGGACCAGGAACAGGCCTGCGACGGCGCGGAGCGGCGGGTTCATGGGGCAAAAGGACAACGCGGTCGGTCCGAGGACCAGCGCGGTCGAGGGGGTGGCGGCGGTGGATGAGCCGCCGGCCTTCATACGGGGGGCGGCGGGTCAGGTTCCAGCGGCGGAGCCCCGCTCCACGGCCACCAGGTGCACGTCGTACAGGACCGGCTCATGGGGCCGCACCACCTGGGGCACACCCTTCCCTCCGAAGGCCATGGCGGAGGGAAGCAGGAATCGACCGTGCTGTCCGGGCCGGAGGAGGCTCACGGCCACTTCGATGCCCGGAAGCACCTGATCCGGGTCGCCGAACCGGAACCTGAATGGCTGGCCGTGGCGCTCGCTCTCATCGAACGGCTCACCTCCCTCAAGCCGAGATCCGACATAGCTGATCGACACGAGGTCTCCGGCACGGACCCTTGTCGTGTCCCCGTTCACGGGTCCAAGGATGTAGTGCAGATCGCTCGTCCCCCACCGCGTCCACGCCTCCGGTGAAGCGGAGAGGAACGCGTTCAGTTCACGACGCTCGGCGCCTTCGGGGTCCAGGGCACGCCTGGCCTCGGCGCGTGACCGCTGCTGCGCGGGCGTCAGGGCTTCCATCATCGCCAGTTCGACCTGCACCATGAGCGAATCCGGCGGTTCGATGGGACCCTGGGGCGAGAGCACCTTCCAAGGGAGGCCATCGGCTTGTACGATGATGCTGGCGCTGTCGCCGGCATGGATGCGGTCGAACGCCGGTGCCCAGGCCCCGATGCGCAGATCGCGCACTGCATACCAACGTTCGGTGCTGAACAAGGACCCGGCCTCGCCCCCCACGGATGAGGCACGAAGGCGCAGCAGCACCGAGTCATCCGCCGCCAGGGCCGTATCGGCGCCACCCAGACCGAGCAGGCGGAAATGCACGCCCGGAGACACCTCCTTGAAGCCCGGGTAGGCCCCGCGTTCGCAAGCCACCAGCATACCGCACGACATCACGATGCAGAGCACGCTCCTCATCGCCCGCGGGGTTCGGTGAGCGAGACCAGTCCGATGTGATAGACGATGGAGCTTCGCGGGGGCACCTTGTCCATGTCGCCGACGAGCCCGTGGGCCCGATAGCTGGGGATGAGGATCACGGCACTATCGCCGGGTGACAGGTGCTGGACGGCCTCATGCAGTCCGCTCTCCACATGGTCCAGCTCCACCTGAAAGGACTCCGGATGACCGGGCTCGGAGGCGCTGCAGAGCGTGCCGTTGAGGAGTTCCATGCGGTAGTTCATCGCCACCCACTGGCCCGGCCGGGCCGTGTCGCCGGGCTGGTCGCGCAGCAGCACATGGTGCACCCCGGTGCCGGAGACGTGGGTGCGCAGGCCGTGGCGGGCGGCGTAATTGGAGAGGTCCCTGGCCTCGATGCGGTTGGCCTCCTGGTTCTGCTTCACGAAGGCGGGCGTGCGCGGCGAAGAGGATGTCCCTGTTCGCGCTGGAGGAGCGTCGCCCCCGGTGCAGGCGGTGAACAGCATCAGGCAGGCCGCGAGCAGGCGGTTCATGCCGGATGGGCCTGGATGTGGGCGGGCAGAAGGTCCATGAAGCGCTGTACACAGGCATCGATGGGGCCCTCGCAGTGACCGCCGGCCGCGTTCACATGACCGCCACCGTTGAAATGGTCGGCGAGCAGCCGGTCCACGGGAAGGGTGCCCTTGGAGCGCAGGCTGATCTTGATGCGGTCCGGACGCTCGAGGAAGAAGGCCGAAAGCCGGATGCCGCGCATGCTGAGCCCGAGATTGACGAAGCCTTCGGTATCGCCGGCACTGAACCCGAACCGCTGGAGGTCACCGGCACGAAGCACGAGCACCACGCAGCCCAGGTCCTGCAGCACGGTCATGCGCTCGGCGAGCATGAAGCCCATCAACCGCATGCGCTGCTCGGTATGGTCGTCCAACACCGCGGCGTGGATGCGGTCGGGCACGGCGCCCCGCTCCATCAGCAGGGCCGCCACGCGCAACGTATGCGGGGTGGTGCTGGAGAAGCGGAACGATCCGGTGTCGGTCATGATGCCGGTGTACAGGCAGGTGGCCGCATCGGCCCCGATGAGGCGTGCCTGGCCCAAGGCCTCCACCAGGTCCACCACCATCTGGCTGGTGGCGCAGGAGGCCGTGTCGCTGAACGCCGCCACCGCGTCGATCTCCGGACGCTGATGGTGGTCGATCAGCACCCGCTGCCGGGCCGCGCGCACGGCCTCCTCCAGCACGCCCACGCGGTCGGGCCGGTTGAAGTCGAGGCAGAAGACGATGTCGGCCTCGGCGATGGCGGCACGGCAGCGCTCAGCGGCTGTGTCCGCGGCGATGCACCCATCCGCACCGGGCATCCAGCGGAGGAAGGGTGGCGGCGCGTTGGGCAGCACCACCTGGGCGGTATGGCCCATGGCCCGCAGGATGTGGGCCAGGCCGAGGGACGAGCCCATGGCGTCGCCGTCGGGGTTGTAGTGGGTGACGATCGCACAGCGGCGTGGCCCCCCGAGCAGGGCCTGGAGCCGCAGCAGCTCGGGATGTTCGCGATGCACGAAGGGCATGGGCCAAAGGTAGGCCCGGCCTCTTGGCTCAGAAACCCAGGTTCGGCGTGGGCATGTGCTCGATGAGGATGCCGACGCAGCCGATGTCGAGCCCTTTGGCGCGCCCCTTCTGCTCAGCGGCACCGGGGGCCATCACTTCGACCACCAGCCGCTTGGTGGTGGCCGCGGAGAACTCCACCTCCTGGGCCAGCTCATGTTCGGTGTTGTCCCACAGCACCTTGCGCTCGTCCTCGAACACGGTCTTGCGCACCATGCGCCTCACGTCCTTGAACTGGCCGGTGGGCTGTCCGTTGCCATCGCGCAGCTCCTCCTTCTCCACCACCTCCACGTCCTGTTCGCGCGGCACGCGCACCTTCTCCACCAGGCGCGCCACCACATGGTCGCCGATGATCTTCTCGTCGTAGCAGAAGGAGATCCGGTAGTCCTGCCCGCCGTAGACGATGATGTTGAGCTCGGTGGGCCGTCCCACCTGGACGCTGGCGCTCTTGCTCTGGCCGTTCAGCGAGAACCGGACATCGGTGGAGCGCTCGCAGTTGAACTTGTGGTAGTCGCCGCAGTTGTACTGGGCGTTCACCATGGTCGCGGCCATCAGGGCCGTGGCCGTCAGAAGATCCTTCAAGGGCGGCATGACCATCAGGCGTTGGGTTGTGCAGGGACCTGTCCTTCGGGGCTGACGAGCTCGGCGCGGAGCGCCTCCACGGCGGCCTGCAGTTCGCTGTAACGCTCGGCGGAGAGCTGCACGTTGAGGTCGTCGCCCAGCACCATGCGTCCCGAGCTGGACTTGCCGGCATGGGTGGTGCGTTGCACCTGCATCCGGTCGTAGATGTCGCGCAGGGCGATCATCCGTTCCCGAATGGGCGCCACGTTGGGGTCGGCGCTGTATGCGTCCATCATCTCAATGAGGTGCTCCAGGCTGAACTTCTGTTCGCCCACGCGCTTCACCAGGGGATCGGCGGGATCGAAGGTGTCCACCTGCTTCATGACCAGATGCAGGCTCTCCACCCATCCGCCGGCCAGGACCAGGGCGAGGGTGGGCCCCATCTCCTCCTCCTGCAGCTTCTCATAGGCCTTGTAGTAGGCCTCGTTGCTGATGATCTCCAGACTGTCGCCCTTGCTGAGGTTCCGTTCCAGGCGAACGAAGTCCTGCTCGCTGAAGGCGGCGCTCAGGCCGAGCTGCTCGCCCAACTTCTTTACGGTGAGGTAGTAGCGCACCACCTCGACGTTGAGGTCGAAATAGCTGGCGTAGATGAGGTCGGTGCAGTACACCCCGAAGTTGAACGCCCGGCCACCGAGCGTCGCATAGCGGTCCGCGCTGGTGGTGGGGTTCATCATGCGCTTCTGCCCCTCGCCGGCCATCTGCCTCACGATGGCGAACAACTCGTTGGGGGTGGGCATCTGGTAGAGCGAGGCCGGGGCGGGCGCCGCGGCGGAGCTGTCGCCGATGATCAGCTTGTCTGAAGCGGCCGGGCGCTCTTCACCGGACCCACCGCAAGCGCACAGCGCTGCGATGAGCAGGGGGACGGGGATCGTACGTGGGGACATGGATCGAAGGGATGAGGCGCCGGTGGGGCCCGGAGCGACGGCCGTATTACGTCGCACGAAGGAAGGATGTTCCCGATGGGGCGGGGTTGGGACGGACCGCCTATTTTTGCGCCGCTTTTTCAACACCCCCCATGGCAGGTAACCGCACGTTCACGATGATCAAGCCCGAGGCTGTGGCCGCCGGGCACTCCGGCAAGATCATCGACATGATCATCTCCAACGGATTCCGCATCGTTGCGCTGAAGTACACGCGCCTTTCCGCCGCCGAGGCGGGCACCTTCTACGAGGTGCACAAGGAGCGACCGTTCTACGGCGAACTGGTGGACTACATGGCCAGCGGCCCCATCATGGCGGCGATCCTGGAGAAGGACAACGCTGTGGAGGCCTTCCGCAAGCTGATCGGGGCCACGGACCCGGCGCAGGCCGAAGAGGGCACCATCCGCAAGCGTTTCGCGGAGAGCAAGGCGAAGAACGCGGTGCACGGCAGCGACAGCGACGCGAACGCGCTGATCGAAGGGCACTACTTCTTCAGCAGCCGCGAGCAGTACTGAGCATCGCTCAGCCGATGGTGACCGAGCGGACCACCACGCGTCCGCTGCGTTCATTGAGCAGTTCGGTCAGCCGGTCCTTCATGTAGCCGAGCTCCTGGCGGAGGGGGGCGTTGTCCACGCGCACATGGAGGTGCCCGCGTCGCAGGGTCACCGCCGTGGTATGCCGGGCGATGGGCCCGCCGGCCACCTCGTCCCACCAGCTGGCGATGTCGAGCTCGTCGAGCTTCTCGCGCAGGCCATAGGCATCGATCATGTCACCGAGGGCGTCACCGAGCTTCCGCTCGTTCGACGGCCTCCATCCGGATGGCTTGCGCATGGTCGAGGTGAAAGAACCGCACGTCGTGCGGAAGTCCGTCAAGGGCTTGGTGCAGGCGCCCGGCATCGGTGTCGGTGATGAGGACCTGCCCGAACCGGCCGCCGCCCAGAAGGCGCAGCAAGTGGCGCATCCGCTGGGGGTCGATCTTGTCGAAGATGTCGTCCAGCATCAGCACGGGTTTGCGGCCCGTGCGCGCGGTGGTGAGGTCGAACTGGGCCAGCTTCAGGGCGATCAGGAAGGTCTTCTGCTGGCCTTGGGATCCGAAACGCTTCAGCGGCTGGCCATCGAGGAGGAAGTGTAGGTCGTCCTTGTGCACACCGGTGGTGGTGTACTGGGCGCTGCGGTCGCGGTCCCAATGGGTGCGCAGGAGCGCATCCATGGGCTCCTCGTCCAAGGGCGATCGGTATTCGAGCCCGACGGTCTCCGGCCCCGAGCTGATGCCCTGGTAGTGCTCCAGGGCCAGCGGGGCGAGCTCGGCCAGGAAGGCGCGGCGGCCGCGATGCACGGTGCCCGCATGCAGGGACAACTGCTCGTCCCAGGGTTCCAAGGCGGCGAGCGAGCCCCCCCCCTGCTCGGCGAAGCGCTTGAGCAGCACGTTCCGGTGCTTGAGGGCGCGGTTATACCGCATCAAGGCGTCGAGGTAGGCGCGATCGAACTGGGCGATGAGCCCGTCCACGAAGCGGCGGCGCACATCGCTGCCCTCGAGGATGAGCTGGCCGTCGTAGGGCGTGATCATCACGGCGGGCCAGCGCCCGATGTGGTCGCTGAGGCGCTCATACTCCTTGCGGTCGCGCTGGAACACCTTCTTGTGCTCCCGGCGCACGCTGCAGGCCAGTTCCACGTCGCCGTCGGGCTCCTCGAGCACGCCTTTCAGCAGGAACTGCTCCTCGCCATGGCGCACGGCGTGCAGGTCGGTCGCATCGAAGTAGCTCTTGCACAGGGCCAGGTAGTGCACCGCATCGAGCAGGTTGGTCTTGCCCGTGCCATTGGGGCCCACGAAGCAGTTGATCTCCGGGCCGAGCTGCAGCTCCGCCTCGGCGTGGTTGCGGAACTGGAAGACGGCGAGCCGGCGGAAACGGACCTTCATGAAGAGGCCCAAAGGTAGCTCCGGGCCGGCGGGACGGCACCGGGCGGGGTCCGATGCCCCCACTTCCGCCGGGAACCTTATCTTCGCGCCGCTTTTGTCCGACCCATCATGTCCACCAAGACCACGAAACCGGAGCAGGAACAGGCCGACATCGACCTGGGCCAGGCTTACTCCCGTGCGGAGCTTTTCCTGGAGAAGAACAAGCAGGCCGTCACCTACGGGGTGGTGGGGCTGCTGGTGGTGGTGGGCGGCCTGCTCGGCTACCGGAAGCTGTACGCCGAACCGCGTGCCAAGGAGGCCAATGACCTGATCTGGAAGGCGCAGTACTACTTCGAGATCGATTCGCTGGACAAGGCCATCAACGGTGACGGCAACTACTTCGGGTTCCAGTACATCGCCGATGAATATGGCAACACGCCGGCCGGCGACCTGGCCCGGTTCTACCTGGGCACCTGCTACCTGCAGAAGGGTGAGTACGAGACCGCCGTGTCCTACTACGAGGATGCCGATGTGGAGGACGTGGTGCTGAAGGCGATGGCCGCGGGCGGCATCGGCGATGCCTATGTGGAACTGGGCCGCGAACAGGAGGCGATGAAGCAGTTCGAGAAGGCCGCGTCCATCACCACGAACGACTTCACCACGCCGATGTACCTGATGAAGGCCGGGATCCTGTACCAGCAGGCCGGTGACTGGAAGAAGGCCGCCAAGGCCTTCCGCCGGGTGGCGAACGACTTCCCCACCAATCCGGACGCGAACACGGCCAAGAAGTACGCGGCCCGCGCCGAGGCCATGGCCGGCTGAGCATGGCCACCGCGCAGCATCACCTGAGCACCTACGACCCTGCCGGCGTCCCCACGGGCGCCGGTCGTCGTTTCGTGCTGGTGGTGAGCGAGTGGAACCGCGAGATCACCGAGGCCCTGCGGCAGGGTGCGCGGCAGACCCTGCTCGTCCACGGCACCGATCCCGCGGAGGTGATCGAGCACTGGGTGCCCGGCAGCTACGAGCTGGCGCTGGCCGCGCAGCTGGCGATCGAGGCGCATACCCCCGATGCGGTGATCGCCATCGGCAGCATCGTGCGCGGCGAGACCCCGCATTTCGAGTATGTGTGCCAGGCCACCGCGCAAGGCATCATGGACGTGAACCTGCGCACCGGCGTGCCGGTGATCTTCTGTGTGCTGACGGACGACGACCTGCAGCAGGCACGCGACCGTAGCGGCGGTCGCCACGGCAACAAGGGTGTGGACGGAGCGGTGGCCGCCTTGAAGATGGCGGCGCTCCGCAGCTCGCTTCAGGTCGGCTGAACCACCAGGGGCCGGCCTACCGGACCACCAGCGGGCGCACCAGCCGTCCGGACAGGCCCGTCAGCACCACCGCGTACCGACCGGCGGCCACCCCGGAGAGGTCGAAGCGCTCGGCGCGACCGTCGGTGAAGGTGCGGCGTTCGTCGCGGATGCCGCGTCCGGACGGGTCGATCACCTGCACGCGCACGGATCCCGGCCACGCACCCGCAGGCTGCAACCAGACCGCATCCTGCGTGGGATTCGGGAACACGGTGAAGGTCCCCGATGCGTGATCATCGACCCCGGCGAAGAGCTGGGCGGAGAGGTTGATGTTGTCCACGTAAAGGTTGTTGCCCCAGTGGCCGCGGTCCTGGAACGCCACGATGAGCTCGGGCTGTCCGTCGTAGGCCGCGAGGCTCACGCTGTCCCGTCGCCATTGGTCGGCGGTGGGTACGAAGGGGTCCTGCAGGGAAGGGGCCGTGGCCAGATCGTCCCCGCCCTCCAGGTACAACAGGTCCCAGGTGACCCCGCAATCGGTGCTGGCCAGCACCCCAAGGGTGTCGCTGTACTGGCCACCGTAGCGCGAGTAGGCCACATCGAAGGCCACGTAGGTCCCCTGCGCCCCGGTGAGGTCGAGCTTGCCGGTCCACACCTCCTCGCTTGCGCCGCCCAGGTCCACGTCGTAGTTGTTGAACCACATGCTCCGGGCGCTGCCGCCGAAGCCGCCGGCCTGGTCGGTGATGGCCCAGGCGGAGGTGGTCCCGGCCTCGGAGCGGAAGGTCCAGTCCGGACGGAAGGCCCCGGATTCGAAGCCTTCGACCACCGGGGCGGTGGTGCCGCCGACACTGCCCACCACGGCCGTACGGGTCCGTGTATCGCTCACGCCGTTCTCGGTCACGGTGAGGGTGACGTCGTAGGTCCCGGGCGCGGCGTACACGACCACGGGATACTTGTCCGCACTGGTGGCTGGCGTGGCGCCGGGGAAGCTCCAGGCGTACGTGGCGACCGGTCCGGCCACGCTGTGGTCCACGAAGCGCACGCTGTCGCCCGGGCAGTAGAAGCTGCCGAAGGCCGCGGCGAAGTCGGCGATCAGGGCGCTGGGCTCGAACAGGGGGCGCTCCCACACGGCCAGGTTCCAGGTGGCCAGGCGCACCACGCCACCTTTGTAGAAGGGCACGATGCGCAGCGGTTCGGTGCTCACCGGAAGCCCGTCGCCCCACGGGGCCCAATCGAGCATGGCGTTGTTACGGTAGTACACGCTGCCGTTCAGCAGGGCCAGGTACAGCCCGCCGTCGGTGCCGAACTGAGCGGCCATGCCCCAGATGCGGCGACCGTCCAGGGTGGAGGTGGTGAGGTTCGTCCAGGTGGCCCCCCCGTCGGTGCTTCGATACACCTTGTTGCCGTTGGACCCGTTGGTGTAGCCGATCCACAGGGTGAGCGGATCGTCGCCGCTGAGCGTGAAGTACAGTTCGCGTTGGTTCTGGGGCAGGGTGAGCTGAGCCCAGGAGGCCCCGCCATCGGCGCTTCGCCAAAGGCGGCTGGTGTTGCCGAGTTCCTGGTGGACGACGAAGACCTGCGGGTCGGCATAGCTCTGCTCGATCCACAGCACCTGGTTGCCGGTGCTGGGGCCGAAGGCATGCACCTCGGTCCAACTGCCACCGGCGTTGTCGCTGCGGTAGAGCTTGTTCTCCCGGCCCATCCAGGCGACATTGAAATAGCGGTGGTCGAAGAGGATCCGCGAGCTGTTGTTCACGAAGTAGCTCTCATTGGGCCAGAGCGACACCCCGAAGGACTGAGGCGTTCCGGCCAGCGCTGTCGGAAGGATCCTTCCACCGATGTCGCTGTGGTACACCTTGCGTTCGTTGCTGTAGTTGGCATAGCCTGTGGCCGACTCGGCGCCGCCGATCGCCAGGAACTCGCCGGCGGGATAGCCCTCATAGTGGCCCATGTTGCCGTTGTGGTAGCGGCCGCCCACGAGCACGTCGTCGTTCCAACCCTGATCGAAGCCCCAGAGGTTCCCGGCACGGATGCCGCGGCATCGGCTCTGGTGGGTTTCCATCAGGTCCGTGCTGTGATGGATGCCTCCATCGTTGCTCAGCCAGACCTCCTCGCTCGCCGGACCGGTGCGGTAGATGCGGATCTCCTGCATGTCCACATGCACGTCGGGCACATAGCCCACATAGCCCGCCTTGGCGAAGTAGGTGGCGCCCCCGTCATCGCTCTGCCAGAGGCTCAGCCCGCCGATCAGCACACGGTCCGCGTCCAGATGGCTGGCCACCAGCGTGGTGTTGTAGTGGATCTGGGTGTAGTCGCCGTCGTCGCCCGTGAAGTTCATCAGGTTGGGGTGCTGCGCGGTGTAAGGGGCGCCCACCAGGCCGTGCGGATGGGTCCAGGTGCTGCCGCCGTCATCGCTGCGCCACAGGCCCACGAACCCGTTGGTGACGATGGAAGCGCCCGGCTCCTGGTAGCCCACGAGCAGCGCGTAGATGCGCTGGGGATCGTCCTCGGACACGGCGAGCTTGCCCCCCTCGATGGCATAGAGGCCCTCCTCCCCCGGCGGCGGGGTGAACCAGCCCTGGTCGAACAGGGTCCAGGTGGCTCCGTGATCGTTGCTGCGCTGGAAGCGCACGAGGTTGAGGGCCGGCTCGAAGTGCAGGGTGTACCAGGTGGACGGGTCGAACGGCTTGTGCAGGATGGTCATGCACTCGTTCGGCAGCACCTCGTTCCAGGTGTCGCCGCCGTCGCTGCTGCGATAGAGGCCCAGGTTGCAAGCGGCGAGCACGGTCTGCGGGTCGCTCGGGTCGAAGGCGATCTCCCAGGCGCTGATGTTCAGGGCGGTGAAGGCGGGCTGGCCGATCACGGCCCAGGTGGCTCCGCCGTCCGTGCTCCGCCACAGGTCGTCGGCTGCGCTCATCAGCACGCGGTCAGGGTCGGTGGGATGGATGCGCACGGCGCTCACGGCGCCCACGAGCAGGTCCGGGGTCACATGCACCCAGTTCACGCCCTGGTCGACGGTCTTGTACAGGCCGCCGGATTCGGTACCGCAGAAGAGGATGTCGGGGTCGGTGAGGCTGCGGTCGTGGCAGTAGACATTGGCCTGTTCGCTCAGCGGGGTCAGGCTCCCATCGGCCTTGAAGTGGATGTCAGGCCCCACGAAGGTCCAACCGGCCCCACCGCCTTTGGCACCACCACGTCCGGCCCGGATGCGGTCGGTCCGCTCGGCGCGCTCGGCGGGTGACAGGTGCTCCACCCGCCCATCGGCGGCCAACCGCGCCTGTCCGGCGCTCACCCAGCGTTTGAAGTACTGGGTGTGCACCGTCTTCTCGAAGGGGTGCGCCGCATACCAGTCGTCATAGGCGGCCACCACGGCGCGCATGTCAGCGCCAGGGGCATACATGAGGCGGGCCCAGTCCGGCAGATCCGGGTCGTGGGTGCGCAGGGGCTTCAGGTGACTTTGCGCGGCCAGCGGGCCGGTCAGCAGGGCGAATACCAGCGGCAGGCCGCTGCGAAGGAAGGAGCGCATGGCCGAAGGTCGGTGCAGCGCATGATCCGAACAAGGGATCAGCAGGCCTTCAGCGTGTTCAACAGCAGGCTGGTGATGGTCATGGGCCCCACTCCACCGGGCACCGGGGCGATCCATGAGCAGCGCGGTGCCACCGCTTCGAAGTCCACATCGCCCACCAGGCGGAAGCCGCTCTTCCGGGTGGCGTCGGGGATCCGGTGGATGCCGACGTCCACCACGATCGCACCCTCCTTCACCATGTCCGCGGTGACGAACTCGGGTCTGCCGATGGCCACGATGAGGATGTCGGCCTGGCGGGTGATGGCGGCAAGGTCCTTGGTGCGGCTGTGGGCCAGGGTGACGGTGCAGTTGCCCGGGTAGGCGTTGCGGCTCATGAGGATGCTCATGGGCGTGCCCACGATGTGGCTGCGGCCGATGACCACGCAATGGCGTCCTGCGGTCTCGATGTGGTAGTGGCGCAAGAGCTCCACGATGCCGCTCGGGGTGGCCGGCAGGAAGCCCGGCTGGCTCAGCACCATGCGGCCGAGGTTCTCCGGGTGGAAGCCGTCGACATCCTTGTCCGGGTCGATGGCCAGGGTCACCTTGTCCGCATCGATGTGTGCGGGAAGGGGCAGCTGCACGATGAAGCCATCGAGCTCCTTGTCCTTGTTGAGCTGCTTCACACGGTGGAGCAGGTCGTCCTCGGTGATGGTCTCGGGCAGCGTGATGAGCGTGCTGCGGAATCCCACCTCCTCGCAGGCCTTCACCTTGCTCTCCACATAGGTGCGGCTGGCGCCATCCTGGCCCACCAGCACGGCGGCCAGATGGGGGGGACGTCCTCGCCGCGCCTTGACGGCCGAGGCTTCCTCAGCGATGCGGGCACGCAGGGCCTCGCTGCACCTCCGGCCGTCGAGCAACTGATGGGCCACCACCTCCGACATGCCACAAGGGTACGAGATCCCGACAGTTCGCCGGAACGCACGGACCGGTCGGGAACGCGCTAGCGCAGCAATCGGAGCTGCCGGGTCGGTCCATCGCCGGCCTGGTGAACGCGCAGCACGTAGGCCCCGGGGGCCAGTGCGGTGGCGTCGAAGCGCCAGCGGTCCGCGCCGTTCGGCGTGGCCGACAACCGCAGCACGCGACCGCTCCCGTCCACCAGGTCCAGCCCCAGCACG
>JAEUSW010000109.1 GCA_016788285.1 Flavobacteriales bacterium | reverse complement strand
GGTGAAGCCGTTGGCCAGGGTGAACGCGATCCCGGCTCGGAGGCCGGGAGCGAGATGGGGTTGGCGCCGGCCTCCGCAGCGCCCGCCCTGAGCAAAGTCGAAGGGTGGTAGCCGCTGATGCTGACGCTGTAGAAGTTGCGGACCTTCTTGTCGATGAAGTACTGCTGCACGTCGCCCATCAAGCGCAGCGCGAACTCGGTGCTGAAGATGCAGATGTTCTGCGCCTGGTGATTTCGCCTGCCCTGAGCTTGTCGAAGGATTGGGCTTGCCCCGGCTCATCCCTTCGCTCCGCAAAGCCTCCGGTCGGGAGCAGCCGGGTCGCGTGCTACGCTGTAGCCGGACTTGTCAGGGCCAGCATCCACGGCGCTACGGGTTCCTCCTTCATCGGCTCCTCGCTGCTCGTGGCTGCTAGGCACCTCCTGCGCCGGGCTGCCGCTTCGCCCGCTCACGCATCAGTGCCCAATACACTGATGCCTGGAGGAATAACCTTCGAGTGGATTCTATCGGATCGGGGTTGCAGTCGCATGTGGCGATCCTTCAATGGGAAGTTCGGATGGCGGTGGGCTGGGATCGACCGTGCCGGGATCCCCGTTCAACCCGGCCCTTCTTACTTGAGCATGGCATTACGAGAGGGAGATCTTGTCCTTCCCCAAACTCCGTGACGCCAAAGTGACGATCGTCACCGAAAATGTATGTTAGTGTTCACTTACTTTGTTGCGTTCAAAACGATCACGCCATGAAGGGACAACGCAACATCGCCATCGGCTTCCTCACCATGGGGGCCTTCATGCTCTATGGCTTCCTGCTCATCTACCTGCGCGACTTCGCGCCCGACAAGCAGGCCTGGGTGGACAGCTACAGCGCGGGCAGGCACTTCGAGGCTCGCCTTGCGCACGTGCACGGCAACCTCTTCGCCTTCCTCAACGTGGTGATGGGCTACCTGCTGCTGCACTTCGGTGAGCGGCTTCGCTGGTCCGCGCTCACCTCCTGGCTGGCGCTCATCGGCCTGCTGATGCCGGCGGGCATCCTGGCCGAAGTGTACCTCGGTGCGCCACCCGTGTTCGTCCTCATCGGCGCGCTGGCCATGACCGCTTCGGTCTTCCTGCTCGGCACCGCCTTCTTCAACCTCAAGCCTTCCCATGGACATTAAGCCCCGCCAACTGGAGATCATCGAAGCCGCCGGTCAGTTGGTGACGGAGGACGGTTTCGCGGCGCTCACCACCAAGCGCTTGGCCGAGCGCATGCACTTCACCGAAGCCGCGCTCTACCGCCACTTCAAGAGCAAGGAGGAGATCCTGGTGACCATGCTGCATCACCTCGCCACGAACATGGACGAGCGCCTCGCCCGCGTGGCCGAGGAGCACCCGGATCCCGTGGAGCGGGTGGGCGCGATGTTCGACAGCCAGTTCGCCTTCTTCCAGAAGCACCCGCAATACCTCATGGCCATCTTCGCCACGGGGGTGCTGGAAGCTTCGCACGGCATCGATGCCGGCATTGAACGCATCATGGTGGTGAAACGCCGCCACCTGCTCAACGCCATCAAGGAGGGGCAACGATCGGGCGCCTTCACCTCCGACCATCCGGCGGACACGCTCGCCCACATCATCATGGGCACCTTCCGCCTGCACATGCTGCAATGGCGCATGAGCGGGCGCTCCTTCGACGTGCGCAAGAAAGGCAAGGCCCTC
>JAEUSW010000099.1 GCA_016788285.1 Flavobacteriales bacterium | reverse complement strand
TCGTAGTACCGGTAGGCGCTGTCCAACTGGCCGCTCGCTTTGAAGGCCCGGCGCAAGAGGTCGGCGGCACCGATCAGGCCCTCCAGGTTGCCGCCCTTCTCGCTCACCAGCAGCGCGCGCCTACCGTCAGTGATGGCAGCGGGGATGTCGCCCACTTCCAGTTCCATCTGTCCCCGACCTAGAAGAGAACCGAACAGCGGGATCATCACATGGAAGGAATCCGCCACCTCGATCGCCCGTGCGAAATGGACATCGGCCAATTGGCGCTCCCGCTTCGCCGCATAGGCCGAGCCCAGCATGTAATAGGAACGGGCATAAGCATAAGGATCAGCTCCCGGGTCGGTGATGATGTTCGACCGCTGCGCCCAGTACAGCGCGCTGTCCGGCTGACCCATCAGGCGGTAGCAATCGCTCAGGTGGCAGCAAACGCGATTGATCTGGTTGTTCCAGGTCACGTTGGCGAGGGCGAGCTTCAGCAACCCCAGCGCACGCGGCAGGTCGCCAAGGGTCTTGTACACGGTGGCGATCTGTTTCTGCGCGGTGCCGATATAATTCGGACTGCCGGAGCGTTGCGCATACTCCAGGCCTTGATAGAAATACTTCAACTGCAAAGCCGCATCGGCCGATCCGTTGAAGGCATCACCCACATGGTGCGAGGCGGTCGCGAGCAGACTATCGATGCCGAGCTGCTCAGCGAGCTCAAGCTCTTCCTTCGAGGTGATCCTCGCCTCGGCGATCAGTCCCCGATTGAAACAGGCCCAGTGGTGATTGCTTGTGATGAAGTAACGCTCGATCAAGGGCCGCTTCATGTCGTGGCGCGTGTCGAGCGAATCGTAAACCGCCTTGACGGTGTATGGCTGAGCGTGCATCGGAACGACCGAGCCGCAGAGCAACATGAATAGGACGACTGCTCGGGCACTCAGGAATGGCCGGGACACGCGCATGGGAGTGAGAAAGGCTAAAGATGCGGGTTCGCGGATGAATGCGCGCCCGCACCCTGCCCGCCGGCCGCGGCCGTTCGCTACCGGATCCGCACCAGGCGCATCGTCGCTCCGGCCGCCTCCAACAGGTAGGCGCCCGCCGGGAGTTCCGCCCCGATCATGTTCCGGCCACCACGCAAGCTCCCGCTGGACATGAGGCGTCCCGTGGCGTCGGTCACCCGGAACGGCACCGCGCCCCCTGCGCTCGGCAGCTCCACGCCCCATGGCTCGCCCTCTGCGGCCGGGTTCGGGCCCACGCGCATCACCGTGGCCTCAGCGCCTGGAACGCCCGTGGAGCTCACGGTGCCCTGGATGCTGCCGTACACCGAGCAGCCGTATGGGTTGATGATGCTCACCCCGTACCAGCCGGACGTATCGATGGGCAGGTAGGAATAGGCCGAGGTGTCGATGATCGCTCCATTGAACGACCAGATGTACGTGTACATGGTGCTCGGCTGCAGGTTGATGACCATGCTGGTGCTGATCGTATCCGCGTGGTGGAAGAGCGGGACGGGATCCGGATGCCCTTGTTGGTACACGAAGGGGGTGTTCCCGATCTCCGCCTCGCAGCCAAAGGCATCCACACCGATGGTCGGGAATGAATTGACGCCGCCCATCTGGTTCACGTAGAAGATGGTGTCGATGGAGGAGTTGTAGGTCTGCCCCCACCCCCCGTACAGGGTGAACCCGGGCGTGTACCACATCAAGGCGGATTGACCATAGCACAGCACACTGTCCGAAACGAACACGTCCAGCACCGGATCCGAATAGGCCAGTACCACCGTGCCGGAATCCACGCAGCCCTGGGCGTCGGTCATGGCGTAGTGGAACGTGCCCGGCACCGGACTGGTGAGCAGTGCGGAGGTCTCGGGCAGCAGGTCGCCACCACCGTCGTACCACGCGTACTGGACCGGGAACTGGGCGGAGCCCAGGTCCAGATCGATCCAGCCGGGGCCGCCGAGCGCTCCGCCGCACACGTGGTGCACCATGACGGTGTCGATGCCGAACGCGGGCAGGTCCACGGAGGCCGTGGCGCTGTCGCCCGCACTGTACACGGTGACGTGATGCGGGCCGGCCCCCAGGCCGGAAATGGTGTCGTTCGTGGAGCCGTCGTTCCACTGGAAGGCGTACGTTCCGTTGCCGCCGTAAGCCTGCGCCACGAGCACGCCGCTCTGGTCGTCACAGCCCGCCCCATGCAGCGACAACAGGTAGACCCCCAAGGGCTGGGCCAGCAACGGACCCTGGAGCAACAGGGCGAACACGGGGATGATGGTGCGGTGCATGGGAACGGCGTTCGGGTGCCACCTCGAAAGTACAAGGTCCCGCGCAATGGGGCGTCCGCACCGCGACAATCGCGGAGCCGCCTGTTCGGGATGGACGAGCGCACCCCTCCATGAACGGTATCGCCAGGCCCGTTGGGCTGCGGACCTTTGACACGCGCCACCCGTGCCGGCGCCGCCACTTCGGCGAGCCTTGCGCACGGGCCGGCGCACCACCGGATGAAAGCCGCTCTTGTCACCGCCTACGGAAGCCCCGACGTGATCCACATCACCGAGGTGCCCGCGCCTTCGCCAAAGCGGAACGACGTGCTCATCCGCATCCATGCCTCCGCGGTGAACGCAGCGGACTGGCGGCTGCGGCGCGCCGACCCCTGGTTCGTCCGCCTGGTCTTCGGACCGTTCAGGCCGCGCCGGCCGATCCTGGGCGTGGTGTTCGCCGGTGAAGTGGTCGAGGTCGGCGCGGAGGTGACGACGTACAGGAAAGGCGACCGGCTCTTCGGCTGGACGAGCATCATGGGACTGGGCGGTCACGCCGAGTTCATCGCACTGCCGGAGAGCGGCGCCTTCGCCCGCATGCCGGCGGGCATGACCTGGACCGATGCCGCGGCCATCCCCTTCGGCTTCGGCACGGCACGGCACTTCCTCAGCAAGGCCAACGTGTCCAAGGGCCAGCGCGTGCTGATCTACGGCGCCTCGGGCGCAGTGGGCAGTGCGGCCGTCCAACTGGCGCGGACGATGGGCGCGGAGGTCACCGGGGTGTGCAGCACAGGCAACGTGGAGCTGGTGCGCTCGCTCGGCGCCACCCACGTGCTGGATTACACGAAGGATGACCTGTCCGCGTTCCGGGACCGGTACGACGTGGTCTTTGAAACGGTCGGCAAACTGCCGTTCAAGACCAGCGTGGACCTGGTGAAGCCGAACGGGGTCATCCTCACGGGATCGGAGATGCCGGCCCAGATGCTGGCGCGCCTCTTCGCTGGAAAGGGCGGAAAACGGGTGACCGTGATCGGCGGCACCGCAGGGGAGCGCGCCGCGGACATGCAGCACCTGGCGGAGCTGTGGCAGCGCAAGGAGATCCGCGCCGTGATCGACAGCACCTACCCGCTGGCGCGCATCGCCGAGGCGCATGCCCGGGCCGAGAGCGGACGGAAGGTGGGGAGCGTGGTGGTGACGATGTCCGATCCACCGCAGGGCGGTCGACCGTGAACCGGGACCGGGAACCAAGATCCATCCGCGAAGGGCTTATCGCCGACCTTCATCCCATGTCCACCCCCACTCCCCTCCCCACCCGCATGCGCGCCTGGACCTACCGTCGCTACGGACCTCCGGATGTGCTCCGGCTCGAGGAACTGCCGGTGCCGACGCCCGGCCCCAAGGACATCCTGGTCCGCGTGCGTGCCACCACGGTGAACCGCACCGACTGCGGCTTCCGCTCAGCGGAGTACGTGGTGACCCGCCTGTTCAGCGGGCTCTTCAGGCCGAAGCGGCCCGTGCTGGGCTGCGAGTTCGCCGGCGAGGTGGTGGTGGTGGGCGCGCAGGTGCAGCGTTTCAAGGTGGGCGACCAGGTCTTCGGCTTCGACGACCAGCGCTTCGGCGCCTATGCCGAGTACATGGTGACCGCTGCGGACGGCGGCGTGGCGCTGCTGCCCACAGGCTGGAGCTGCACCGATGCCGCAGCCCTCACCGAAGGCATCCACTATGCATGGTGCGACCTGAAGGCCGCGCGCATCGGCCCCGGGAGCCGGGTGCTGGTGTACGGCGCCACCGGAGCGATCGGCTCGGGCGCGGTGCAGCTCGCCGTGTCGCTGGGCGCGGTGGTGACCGCCGTCTGCACAACCCCCTACGTGGAGCGTATCAAGTCCCTTGGCGCACACCAGGTGATCGACCGCAGCACCACCGACTTCCGGACGGTGCCGGGGCCTTTCGACCTGGTGTTCGATGCCGTGGGCAAGAGCCGGTTCAAGCACTGCAAGCCCCTGCTCGCCCGCGATGGCTGCTACATCAGCACCGAGCTCGGTCCACGCGGTGAGAACGTCTTCCTCGCACTGATCGGCGGCCTGCGGAAAGGACCACGGGTGCGCTTCCCGCTGCCCACCATCAGCCAGGCCGACGTCCTGCACTTCCGCAGCATGGCCGAGGCGGGCACCCTGCGTCCGCTCATCGACCGCGTGGTGGGCTTCGATGAGCTGGCGGAGGCGACGCGTTTCGTCGAGACCGGCCAGAAGTTCGGGAACGTGGTGGTGAAGCTCCCCTGAACGCTTCACCTTCAGGCAGCGTTCCGAACCCACCGCCCGTCCATCCATCATGCGCCAGCTCCTCTCATCGATCGGCCTGTTCCTGACCTTCCTGGTCCATGCCCAATTCGCCCCTCCCGGCGCCCAATGGACCTACGACCAGGAAGGCGGCACCTATACCATGACCGTGGTGGGTGATACGGTGCTGAACGGCCAGGTATGCTCCATCATCCAGGGCTCGTCCCCGTCCATCTGCTGGCAGTCGCAGGCCTACACCTACCAGAGCGGCGACACCGTGTTCTGGAGCGACGATCCATACCTGCCCCAGTTCTTCGAGCTGTACCGCTGGAACGCGCAGCCCGGCGAGAGCTGGGATGTGTGGAGCAACGGGCCGGTGACCGTGACCTACACCGTGCTGTCCACCGGCACCACCGCGGTGAACGGCCAGACGCTGCGTACGCTGAACGTGTCGGCCACCGACACCCAGCAGCAATGGGCGCAGAGCAGCGGCGTGCTGGTGGAGCACATCGGCGACACGCTCTTCCTGTTCCCCTGGCTCGTCGCGTTCTGCGATGCCATGGTGCCCTGGCCCTTGCGCTGTTACACGGACACCTCGCTCGGCACCTTCCTGCGGCCGGGGCTGAGCGATTGTGACCCACCGCCGGCCTCCACCGTCTTCGCCCCCGTGGGCGCCACCTGGACCTACACGCAGCACTACGCCTTCTCAGCGGACAGCGCGCTGATGGTCATCGAATGCGTGGGCGACACGGTGATCGACGGCCTTCCCTGTTCCCTCCTCGAGCGCACCCAGGGAGACGGGGGCTGCATGCCGTTCCACCGGTACGTCACCACCGTGGGCGACTCGGTGCTCTTCTGGTGCGGGGCCGACAGCAGCTTCCAGACGCTCTTCGACATCGGCGCCGATATCGGCGACAGTTGGTGGATGCGGGCGGACTACAACGGCTCCTGGATGAACGGCGACACCCTCACCTGGACCGTGACGGACACCGGCAGCACCGTGATCGACGGCCTCACCCTCCGCACGCTCGAGGTGGCGGTGCAGTCCACCCAGAACGCCGGTACCGCAGCCCTGAGCGACGGGGTCATCGTGGAACGGCTCGGTCCCTCCCCCTACCTGTTCCCGTGGATCTTCGGTGCCTGCGATGGCGAGCTCAACGGCCCCCTGCGCTGCTATACCGACGCGGACATCAGCTGGCTGAACCCCCAGTTCGCCCAATGCGCGCTCAGTGTGGGCCTGGAAGAACTCGGGAACGACCGTCCGTTCGACGTGTGGCCCAACCCGGTGGAGCCCGGTGGCACGATCACCATCCGCCCGATGCGGCCGATGGGACCCGCATCGCTCGAGGTCAGTGACGTGCTGGGGCGCATCCTGGGCCGTTGGACCCTGAGCGGTGACCCGATCGTGCTCCGCCTGCCCGGAACGGGAGTGTTCCTCATCACCTGGCGTGACGGCTCGGGGACACCGGCCACGGTGCGGGTGGTGGTCCGATGAGGCACGACCGACGCACGACTGCGCGGACGAACGGCTACTTCCAGCCCCCGCCCAAGGCCTGGTACAGGTCGACCATCGCGTTCATCCGCTGCTTCCGGGTCTCCACCAGCTCGAAGCGCGACTCCAACGCATCGCGCTGGGTGAGCAGCACCTCCATGTAGTCCGCCCGTGCCGATCGGAAGAGGTTCCCGGAGATGGTGATGGACGCGCCCAGTGCGTCCACCTGTTGCGTCCGCAGGGCATAGCTGTTCTCCAGGTTGGCGACCCGCGAGAGCTGGTTCATCACCTCCACGGTCGCCGTCAGCACGGTCCGCTCGTAGGCATGCACCGCCTGCAGCTGGCGGGCGTTCGCGGTGGCGTACATCGCCTTGATGGCGTTCCTGTTCACCAAGGGTGCCACCAGGTCGCCCGCCACGGAGTACACCAGCGAGGCGGGTGACTCGAGCAGCAGGGCGGCATCGAACGCGTTGAAGCCGAACCCCGCCGTGATGCCCACGGAGGGATAGAAGCACGCCCGGGCCGATCGCACGTCCAGCTTCGCCGCGTCCAGCTCGAGCTCGGCCCTGCGGATGTCCGGACGATGCGTGAGCAGGTCCGCAGGCCGTCCGCTGGACACCGCGGCGGGGACCAGGTCCAGCGCCCCCGCGGACGCCCGCTGCACCGGCTGCGGGTAGCGCCCCACCAGGAAGTTGATGCGGTTCTCGGTCTCGACGATGCGCTGCTGGATGTCGAACAGATCGCTGCGGTTCTTGAGCACCTCGGCCTCGAACCGCCGCACCGCCAGTTCGGTGACCTTCGCGGCCTCCTTCTCCAGCTTCACCACCTCCAACGCATCCTGCTGGATGGCGATGTTGGCGCGAAGGATCGCCATCTGGGCGTCCAACGCCAGCAGTTCATAGTAGCTGTTCGCGATCTCCGCCACCAGGTTCGTCACCATGAAGTTGCGTCCCTCGATACCGCCCAGATAGCGAAGGGTGGCGGCCTTCCTCGCGTTGCGGAAGCGCTTCCACACATCGAGCTCCCACGAGGCCCGCAGGCCGAACCCGAGGTCGGTCAGCGGCTCGGGGAACGGCGTGTCCTCGGCGATGCTCAGGGAACGCTCCACGGCGCCGTTCCGGGTGTGCTCACCGGCCTTCTCGATCCCGGCGCCTGCGATGAGCCCCACGAACGGCAGATACTCGCCCTTCCGGGCGCGGGCCTCGTTGCGAAGCACCTCGATCTCCTGCAGCAGGATGTTGAGCTCCTGGTTGTTCGCCAGCGCAGTGTCGATCAGGGCCCGCAGGTCGGGGTCGCTGTGGAACAGCGACCAGGGCGTCGCCGCGGAACTCACGCTGTCCGGGGCGACCCCGAACGTGGCGGGCACGTCCCTGCGCGCTTCGCGCACCTTCCATGCGGGCACGCAGGATGACAGTGCCAGCAGCGCGACAAGGACCAGGATGTGGGGATGAACGGTCGATCGTGACATGGGGTTGGCGTGCATCAGTCCTTCTTGCGTTTCAACAGGTCGCTCACCCGTTCCTTGAGCGTGCGGATCGCCTCCCTCGACTCCACCTCCTCCTGGGCGTGGCGCACGAACTGTTCGGACATGGGCTCGTCGCGTTCATCGCTGATGAACTTCCGGCCCTGGATCAAGGTGGCGAAGACGTAGTACAGGCCGGGGATGACCAGCACACCGATGATGGTGCCCGCGAACATGCCCCCCAGGGAGGAGGATCCGATGGTGCGGTTGCCGATGGCGCCCGCCCCGCTGGCCAGCACCAACGGGATCAGACCGGCCACGAAGGCGAACGAGGTCATCAGGATGGGCCTGAAGCGCGCCTTGGCGCCCTCGATCGCCGCCTGCCGGACGGTGGCCCCCGCCCGTTGCCGCTGCACAGCGAACTCCACGATCAGCACCGCGTTCTTGCCGAGCAACCCGATCAGCATGATGATGCCGATCTGCGCGTACACATCGTTGGCGAGCCCCATGGCCTTCAGCATCAGGAAGGAGCCCAGGACGCCCACCGGGAGCGACAGGATCACCACCAGCGGCAGCACGAAGCTCTCATACTGCGCGGCCAGCACCAGGTACACGAAGACCAGCACCACGATGAAGATGTACAGGGCCTCGTTGCCGCGCCTGGCCTCATCGAACGACAGGCCCTCCCACGCGATGTCGTACCCCCGCGGCAGCGACACCCGCGCCACCTCCTGGATGGCCTTGATCGCATCGCCGCTCGTGAACCCCTCCACGGAAAGCCCGCGGATGGTGGCCGAGTTGTACATGTTGTACCGCGTGATCTCGTTGGGGCCGAGACGCTTCTCGAACCGCATGAACGAGGAGTAGGGCACCATCTCCCCGCTCTCGTTCTTCACGAAAAGCCCGCTCAGGTCCGATGGATACCGCCGGTACTCCGGTCCGGCCTGCGTGTACACCTTGAAGAAGCGCCCGAACCGGATGAAGCCCTGTTCGTAGGTGCTGCCGATGAGGATGTTCAGGTTCTCGACCGCTTTGCCGATGGACACCCCCTTCTGCATCGCCAGGTCGTTGTCGATGATCATCTCGTACTGCGGGAAGTTGGCCGCGTAGAAGGTGAACAGGCCGGTGAGCTCCTTGCGCTTGCGCAGCGCGTCCATGAACGCATCGTTGATGCGCTCGAACTCCTGGTAGTCGGTGCCGTTGGTCTTGTCCAGCATGCGCAACGAGAAGCCGGCCGAGGAGCCGAAGCCGGGCACCGCGGGCGGTTCGAAGAACTCGATCACGGCGCCGAGGTCCCTGGTGCGCTCCTCCAGCTCCTCCATCACCTCGTTCACATCCTTCTCCCGCTCGTTCCACGGCTTGAGGTCGATCAGGCAGGTGCCCGCGTTCGAGCCCCGGCCCTCGGTCATGATCTCGTAGCCGGCGAGCGACGACACCGACGCCACTTCGGGGATCTCCTCGCAGATCCGCTGCAGCTCGCGCGCCACCTCGTTGGTGGTCTCCAGCGTGGACCCCGGCGGGGTCTGCACGATCGCATAGATCGTGCCCTGGTCCTCGCTCGGGATGAAGCCCGCCGGGAGGACCTCGTTGCTCAGGTAGATGGCCGCACAGAACGCGGCGAGCAGGCCGAACGTGAGCAGACGCCGGGCGACGATGCGGTCCAGCACGGCGACGTAGCGCCCGGTGAGGCGCTCGAACCACCGGTTGAAGGCGTCGATGGCCCGATCGAGCACGGACCTGCGACGCGCCCCGCGATGCGGCCGCATCAGCATGGCGCAGAGCACCGGCGTGAGCGTGAGGGCCACCACCGCACTGATCACGATGGAACCGGCCATGGTGATGGAGAACTGGCGGTAGAAGACGCCCACCGGACCGGTCATGAACGAGATGGGGATGAACACCGAGACCATCACGAGGGTGATCGCGATGATGGCGCCACCGATCTCGCCCATCACCTCCTTCACCGCGGCATACGGTGTGAGCTGATGGTCCGCCTCCATCTTCGCGTGCACGGCCTCCACCACCACGATGGCGTTGTCCACCACGATGCCGATGGCCAGCACCAGGGCGAAGAGCGTGATCAGGTTGATCGACAGGCCGAACAGCTGCATCACGAAGAAGGCGCCGATGAGCGACACCGGGACCGCGAGGATGGGGATGAGCGTGCTGCGCCAGTCGCCCAGGAACAGGAAGACCACGAGCGCCACCAGGATGAACGCATCCCGCAGGGTGTGCAGCACCTGTTCGATGGACGCGTCCAGGAAGGTGCTCACGTCATAGCTCACCTTGTAGTCCACCCCGGGGGGCATGAACTCGGCCTGCTCCCTCAGCTTCTCCTTCACCTGGGCGATCACATCGCTGGCGTTGCTGCCCAGGGTCTGCTTCAGCACGATGGAGGCCGAGGGCCGGCCGTCGAGGTTGGAGTAGATGTCGAAGAACTCGCTGCCGAGCTCCACGTCGGCCACATCGCGCAGGCGGATCAGCTCGCCCTCCTCATTGGCCCGGATGATGATGTCACGGTACTGCTCGGGCTTGTTGAACTGGCCCTGGTACACCAGCACGTACTCCAGCGCCTGCGCGTTGATGCCCGAGCTCTGCCCCAGGCGGCCGGGACGGGCGATGAGGCTCTGCTCCTCCATGGCCTTCATCACCTCCTCCGCACTGATGGAGTAGGCGCGCATCCGGTCCGGCTTGAGCCACACGCGCATGGCGTACTTGCGGCTGCCCAGGATCTGGGCCTGGGCGACACCGGTGATGCGCTGGATCTCCGGGATCAGCTGCGTGAACGCATAGTTGTACAGGAAGAGCTCGTCCGCGTCCTCCCCGTTGCCGTAGAGGTTCACGTACATGAGCATGCTGGGCTGCACCGGCGTGATGATCACCCCTTCGCGCTGCACCAGCAGGGGCAGGTTGGGCATCACCTGGTCCACGCGCGTCTTGACGCGCACCACGGCCTCGTCGGGATCGGTGCCGGGCTCGAAGATCACCCGGATGGTGCCCTCGCCGGCGCTCGTGGCGTCACTGGCGATGTAGCGCATGTCCTGCACCCCGTTGATCGCCGTCTCCAACTGGATGATGGTGCTCTTGGTCAGCACGTCCGCGCTCGCTCCCGGGTAGGCGATGAAGATGTTGACCGTGGTGGGCGCGATCTCCGGGAACTGGGCGGTGGGCAGCTGCTCCATGGCCAGACCGCCCACGAAGAGGATCAGCACCGAGATCACGATGGCCAGGACAGGCCGCTGGATGAAGTTCTTGAACATGGGTCGAAGAGGCTATCGGGTGTTCACCACAGAGGCACAGGGGACACAGAGGAAGAGGGACCGCTGTCGTAATGCATGTCTTCGTGTCCTCCGTGCCTCTGTGGTGAAGTATTCCCTGGGATCACTCGGCGTATAGGTCCAGGTGCTTGAATACGGAATCCGGGGACAGGAGCTCGACCTCCACCTTGTCCCCGTCCTTCACCTTCCGCAGGCCTTCCAGCAGGAACCGGTCATCCTTCGTGAGCCCCTGCTCCACCACGAAGACGTGCTGGAGCTCCGGCCCCACCTCGATGCGCCTGGTGCGCAAGGTGTCCGCCCTGTCCACCACGAACACGTACCGGTGATCCAGCACCTCGAAGGTGGCCTTCTGCGGGATGAGCAACACACCGTTCAGGCGCGAATCCATCAGGATGCTGCCCGTCTCCCCGTGCCGCAGCAGGCCCTGGGGATTGGGAAAGGTGGCCCGGAACGCGATGTTGCCGGTGGTGTTGTTGAAGTCGGACTCGATGGCCGTGATCTCCCCGGACCGGTCGAAGAGCTCTCCGTTGGCCATCCGCAGGGTGAGCTTCGTGCCCGTGCCGGCCAGGGAGCGCTTCCTGTAGTCCAGGTACTCGGCCTCGGGTACGTTGAAATACACCCACATCTCGGTGTTGTCGGACAGCTCGGTGAGCAGCTCCCCCTCGTCCAGAAGGCTGCCTTTGCGCACATGGAACCGGCCGACGATGCCGTTGAACGGGGCCGTGATCTCGGTGAAACCGAGGTGCGCCTGCGCCGCGTTCAGCTCAGCGAGCGCCTTGTTATACCGTGCCTGGGCCAGGGCCAGCTCGTTGGCCGAGACCACATTGCTGTCCGCCAGCGCCTTGGTGTTGCGGTACTCGATCTCCGCGAACTCCGCCTCGGCCTTCGCCCGTTGGACCTCGGCCTGGTAAAGCACAGGCCGGATCCGGAACATCAACTGGCCCTCCTTCACCTGCTGACCTTCGTCCACCAGCATCTCCTGCAGATAGCCCTTCTCCAAGGCCCTCACCTCGATGTGCTGGATGGAGTGGATCTGGCACACGTAATCCTTCTGGACCACGGTATCGGTGTACAAGGCGGTGGTGGCCGGATACCGTCCCTGGGCATGGCCCTCGTGGCCCCCCTCCTCGGCGTGCCCTCCGCATCCGGCGAGGAGCGGAAGCCAGGCGGTGAGCAGCACGGCCGCGTGCGCGAACGGTGGCCGCGCCGTCCGGGGAGGGCATGCGGGCAGCAGCCCTTGGACCTGCGGAAGAACGATGGGATGGCCCGACGGGCCGACGACATGGAACATGGTGTGGGAGGATCGTGATCGATGAACGGAAGGGGCCGCCCCAAGGGCGTGCTCCGATGGACCGATGCAGCGACGGGCACAGAGGGGCCGCACAGCGCGCATCCATGGTGCTCGTGCACGGCACCAGGCCCGGCCCTTGGCCGGGAGGAAGACGGATCAGGGTGCCGACGGCTGCAGGCCCGCGACCGGCATCATCGCACAGCCCGGCCTGTCCGCTTCGCTCGGCCGTTGACCCAGCGGTCCGTCCGACCGTTGTCCCAGCAGGAGCGCGAGGAACAGGGTGGATGAGGATCCGTAGGGATCGTCCGGGTCGGTGTCGGTGAGGAGATCCTCCGCCACGGGGAGGCACAGCTCCGTCATGGGCGCTCCATGCCCGGCCCGCGCGGCGGGCGGAAGGATGAACTGGACCGCCAGCAGCAGCGTGCAGGCGATCAACAGGTTCAACCGGTGGCGGGAGGCCATGAGGTACGGAACGGTCGCGAACGTACCGCAACGCCCTCCCGGGCACTGCGCCATTAACAAATCGTTATCACATCAGCACCCCGCGTGCTCACGGCCGGATCAGGCGCACGGAGGCCACGCCATCGGCATGGTGGAGCCGCACCACGAACAAGCCGGGCGTGGCGGTGGTCACTACCGGGCGCAGCATCCCGGGCGTCGCCCGGCCTGCGGCCACCAGCGCCCCGCGGGCATCCAGCACCTCGAACCGCTCGGCCGGCAGGGTGCAGCCGCGCAGGTCGAGCCAGAGCGCCTCGGCATCGGCCCACGCCCGCCACTCGGAAGGCGTCGCTCCCAGCCCGATCCCCGTGCTCACCTCCACCACGATGCCCGAGTCCACCGGGGCGTAGTAGGGCGACGGGGTGGTGACACGGATGCGGTAGCCCGTGCCGGGGACCGTGCCGGCCGGAACGGTGCAGGCGATCACCCCGGTGGGCTGGTCGCTGTTCAGCGTGCCGATGGCCACCGGGGCGCTGAAATCTCCGTTCGCATCGCTCAGTTCGGCGGTGAAGTCCAAGGCCGCCGTGGGCACGCCACCCGTGCTGTACGCCACGTTCAGGTCGAACCCGTCCTGCGCCGTCACATAGGCCACCGCCGCATCGGGCACGGCGGCCAGGTTGTAGATCAGGGCCAGGTCGTCGAACCAGACCTCCGTACCCACCTGGCTCGAGGTGCTGTCCCCGCTGGTCATGATCATCAGGACGTGCTCGGGCTCGCGGTTGTCCGTGTACACGAAGGGCGTGGCGAACCGCGTCCACGCGCCCACCGTGGCGCTCGCCGAGGTCCAGTCCGCACCGCCGACCCAGTTCGGTTCCGTGCCGAAGGCCGGCAGCTTCGCGTCGTCCACGTGCATCAGCACACCGATCACCGCCTGGTCGCCCGGCTGCGGGGTGTACTTGTACCAGCCGATCAGGCTGTCCGGCCGCGAGGCACAGGGCGTGCTCCAGTCCGCGTTGAGCGTGTCGGTGAACACGTAGCTGTTCTCCACCTGCAGCTCGGCGTGCACCCGGCCGTTGGTGAGCAGGCCGGTGGCGGGGCCCAGGAAGGACGACACCGTGCGGATGTTCACCGAGTACGACCCGCTGTGCGCATCGCTGCTGCGCCACACCATCTGCGGCGCCAGGTTGTTGATGAGCGTGCCGCCGTCGCTGGTCTTCACCGAGCTCCATTCGGTGGGCTCCTCCGTGCCGGTGCCCACGTTCTGCCAGGCCTCGAAGCCGGGATTGTCGAGCTGGGGCTGGGCGAACAGCGGAAGGGAGGCGAGCAGGGTGAGGGCGAGTGTGGTGCGGCGCATCGGCGGTGTATCGAGGGCGCGAACATAGCACACCTTTCCCCCGCGCCTACCTTCGCCGCCCATGCCGACCGGGGACCCGCAGCACATCGACCTCCGCTTCCTGGAAGGCCCGCGCTCGCGGTGGAAGGAGCTCAAGAGCGTGGTCTCCATCCTGCGCGAGTTCATCCGCGGCTTCCGCAAGCTGCACTTCGTGGGCCCCTGCGTCACCTTCTTCGGCAGCGCGCGCTTCCAGGAGGACCACCCCTACTACGAGGCCGCTCGTGAGCTGGCCCGGCGCATCGGCCGGGTGGGCTTCAGCATCATGACCGGCGGCGGGCCCGGCATCATGGAGGCCGCCAACCGCGGCGCCCGCGACGTGGGCGCGCGCAGCATCGGCTGCAACATCGTGCTGCCCCACGAGCAGAAGCCCAACCCCTACCTCGATGTCAGCCTCACCTTCGAGCGCTTCTTCGTGCGCAAGGTGCTGCTGGTGAAGTACAGCATCTGCTTCGTGGTGATGCCCGGCGGCGCCGGCACCCTCGATGAGCTCTTCGAGACCATCACCCTCATCCAGACCGGCAAGGTGAAGGACTTCCCGATCCTGCTCTATGGCAAGGACTACTGGGGCCCCATGCTCCAGCAGATCGACCGCATGGTGGCCGAAGGCACCCTGGGCCGCCGGGAGCTGGAGTTCGTCTTCGTGGCGGACAGCGTGGAGGAGGCGACCGGACTGCTGCAGGACCGGCTGGTGGTGATGTGGCAGCGCGCCCGGGCGCGCAAGGACACGCCCAAGTGGTGGTTCCTGGAGGATCGGGTGAACGGCCAACGCCGCGCGTGACCCCTCAGCCCATCGCCCGCAGCGCCCCCAGCACCACGGCATAGCGCGCCGCCTTGCCCACGAACATCAGCAGCGCCGTGGGCCCCCAGGGAGCACCGACCACGCCCAGGGCCACCGCGATGGCGTCGCCCACCACCGGCAGCCAGGTGAGCAACGCCGCCCAGGGCCCCCAGCGCCGCACGCGGATCGTCCACCGGGAGGGCATGTCGTCGGACCGCACACCCCGCCAGGTGAGGCGCCGACCCAGCCGGCCCAGGCCCGTGCTGCTCAATCCGCCAAGGGTGTTCCCGATGCTCGCCGTCAGCCACAGCGCCGGCCATGACCACGGTCCGAGCGCCATGGCCGCCAACAACGCCTCGCTGCTGAAGGGCAGCACGGTGGCCGCCAGGAAACTGGCGAGGAACAGGCCGGGCAGGCCCGATCCCTCCCACATCGGCCCCAGCTCCATGCCGCGAAGAACGGCGATCGGCTCAGTCCAGCATGAACCGCCGTACACCGAGACCCTCCACCTCCAGCAGCAGCACGCCCGTCGCCATGGTCCCGAGCGGAACGGGCTCCCCGGTGCGCCCGCGCGCCACCACACGACCGTCCGCCGCATGCACCCGGACGGGCCGTGATGGGCCCGGGGCCGTGATCACGCGAACAACCCCCGCGGCGGGGTCCACCACCACCCGGTACGCGGGCTCCTCGTCCGTCCCGTCCGGCACCGAGGCCGTGCACGTGGTGGTGCAGAAGCCGCGGTCGCGCAGCTCGCAGAGCAACGTCTCATAGGCCGGTTTCAAGGCCCCGCTGCCGGGCCAGGTGCGCAACCCGAGCGTCCGGTGGAACTCCACGTAGGGCGTGGTCATCAGGCCGTAGTAGTCCGCCAACGCCAGGGCCGTGGTGCTGTCCACGTCCGTCAGCATGCTCACCGACAGGTAGGGGATCCGGCTCCAGTGGTTGTCCCACGCCGTGAACATCGCGCTGATGAACTGGCTCTGCAGCGCTTCGCTGCTCGCATTGTGCACGCTGGTGGGGTATCCGCACTCCTGCACCACCACCGGTTTGTTCCCGGGATAGAGCGCCATCAGGGCATCCAGGTCGGGGATCACCTGGCCCGGCGGCTTCACCGTGAAGCCGAACACCACCCCGTAGTAGGTGAGGCTGATGTGGTCCAGCCCGGCGTTCAACCCCTGGCACAACGCGGCGCTCACCGGATTGGTGAGGCCCGCCCAGGTCATGGTGGTGCCCACGCTCAGGTCCGTGCCGTGCAAGGCCTGATAGCGCTGCTTCGCGTGGGGGATCACCTGCGCCAGGAAATTCCCGAAACGCTGGTACTGCAAGGCGTCACCCCCCCACATGATGTCGCTCTCCATGCCGATGTTCAGATAGACCAGCGGCATGTCGGGGATATGGGCGAAGAGCGTATCGAGGAAGACCGTGAAGGCCGCCACCATGGCCGGATGATCGTAGGGATATCCGTTCAGCTCGGCCGGCACCTCATTGCGCGCGGTGTTGGTGACGGCGATCTGCAGCGACCGGGGCACGCTCTGCACCGCGGACTGCAGGTTGAGCAGGTCCAGGGCCATCAGCTCCCCCGCATCCCAGGTACCGATGGCGGGCTGAACGGCCGACCACAGGAGGGTCTTGTGCGCGCCTTCCACACAGGCCGCCTCCGCCAGCCCGAGCGCCGCACCCGTGTTCCCATCCTCCGCCGTGTTCATCAGGTAGCCGATGCGGCGCCCGTTGGCCGGCACTTGGGCGTGCAGGTGAAGCAGCACGAAGCTGCAGGTGAGGGTGACAAGGGGTCGTTGCATGGCCGCGCTGGATCGGTCGGGTGCGCGGTATACGGTGACCGCCCGCCCCGGGTTCCGCTTCCGACCCTGGTCGAGCCGGGCTACCTTCACGGTCCATCCCATCGATCATGCTGCATCAGCTCATCCCCGCGCTCCCGCTCCTCGTTGCCTTGCCGACCGCCCATGCCCAGGTGTTGGTGGACAGCATCCCCTACCCCGGCCAGGGCACTGGCGTCTGGGGGATCCACGTCACGGCCGACACCATCTTCCTGGGCAGCGACCTCACGGGCAAGATCCGTTTCAGCGACCACAACGGGATCATCCTCGGTGAGCTCGCCACACCGTTCGACTTCAACCATGGCTTGATCCGACGACCCGCATCGTACCTCATCGCCGAGGACTTCACCACGAACGGCGCTGGCCTTTACGAGATCGACCTAGGCGGCACCCTGCTCAACTCGTGGACCTTCCCGAACGTCATCGGCGGTCCCTCGTCAGGCATCGGCGACCTGGAGGCCGATGGCAATGCCATCTGGTACACCATGTACTACCCGGACTTCAACACCTACCCCTTCGCCTATGCCTACAAATGGGTGCCGGGCGACCCTGCTCCCGTGGACACCGTGCCGCTCCAAGGTGAACAGCCCTACGGCATCGCGCTCAAGGGCGACACGCTCCTCTATGTCACCGACAACCTGAACGGTGACCAGGAACGCATCTACGCCTATGACCTGACCAACGAACAGGACCTCGGGTGGATCGAGCTGCCCGACACCCCCATCGACAACGATCAGCGGCCGCAGGGCATGCACTACGATGGGCAATTCCTCCACCTCGTCGCCAACCGGCAGGGCGGCAGTGCCTTCGCCTACCAGACCGTGTTCAAGTACGCCTTCGACATCAATACGGCCGTGTTCTCGCGGGAAGGGCCGGTGGTGTCCATCCATCCTTCGCCCGCAAGCGATGTGGTCTCACTACGGCTCGTGGATGGCGCCGCGCAACCCTTCGCCGTGTTCGATGCATCCGGCAAGCAGGTCGTCACCGGCATTCTGAATGCGGACCGCACGACGCTGGACGTGGCGGATTGGGCAGCGGGGACGTACACGGTCAAGGTCGGTCCAACGGCCCGCCGCTTCCACGTGGTGCATTGATCACGCCAACCGGGCCCCGTTCGGCAGCGGCCGCTCCACGCTCGTGAGCACGATGTCGCCGTTCGCATCCGGAAAGCCGGTGACCAGGCATTCGCTCATCACGCTGCCGATCTGCTTCGGCGGGAAGTTGATCACCGCCACCACTTGGCGACCGACCAGCTCCACCTTGGTGTAGTGCCGTGTGATCTGCGCACTGCTCCGCTTCACACCGTGCGGACCGAAGTCGATGGTGAGCACATAAGCATGCTTGCGCGCGTTGGGCAGGTCCTCTACAGCCAGCACGGTGCCCACGCAGAGGTGGACCTTCTCGAAGTCGGGCCAGGTGATGGGGTGCATGTGTTCAATACCCCCCTCCCCCACCTTGTCCGCGCTCGATCGGGTGCCAGGTGGTCTTCACTTCCTGGGTGTCGAGGAT